>NZ_JBBDNQ010000029.1:0-66773 GCF_040877505.1 Pseudohongiella sp. | reverse complement strand
CCATGATACCGCATTTGGCCTCCCGCCATAAGACCACCAAAACAGCCCGTTGTCAGCCACTGCATTAAGGGCGCCGGGTGGGAGGTGCGACTTGAGGAGCGTATGCGACCCTTGGACGGTCGCATCCGAGCCCCCCAGGGAAGGGTTTACGGGCGTCTCCGAGAGGCGCACCTCCCACCCGGCGCCCTGGCAAACGAACTAACTGTTACCGAGGCTCTTCGCTATTTCTCGACCCGGTACCGCATCGCCCGCCGCCGCTGATCCAGCCCCAACCAAACCAACGGCACCACAATCATCGCACTGCCCACCACAAACCACAGATCCGGCACCTCCGCAAACCACACCCAGCCAATCGCCACCGCCCAGATCAGCCCGGTATACTCCGCACTCGTCACCTGATTGGCATCCACATCCCGGTACGCCACCAACACCGTAATGCTATACCCCAGGATCAGCACTCCCGATCCCACCGCACCGACCAGCACCCTCGGTTCCAGTGCCAGCCCCTCCCAGATAAAAAACGCCGCAGACACCGGCAGCACCAGCAAATAGCTCAGAAACAGCCGGTGCAAGGTGGTGTGCTGCGCTGGCAGCATGCGCACCATGACCGCATTGATTGCCAGTGCCAGCGCCCCGCCCAGCGCCGCCAGCGCGCCCCAGTTGAACTCCACCGGACGCAGAATCACCACGATACCGGCAAAACCACTGAACACGGCAAACACACTGAGCGCTGTGAGCTTTTCCCGGAAAATCACCACCGCCAGCAACATCACCAGAATCGGCGCCACGTAGAACACTGCGTTGGCTGTCGCCAACGGCAATGAAGTCAGCGCCACCACCATGCAAAAAATACCGGCCATGCCGGCCAGCGACCTGACGACGTGCACGCCCAGCCCGGCAAAAGGCGTTTTCAGGTCAAAGCGCTGATACAGCGGCAACAGGACGAGCAGGGAGAGCAGGCTGCGCAGAAAAATAAACTGGAAGATGGGCACGTCCTCTCCCATGACTTTGACAAACACATCCGAGCCGACGGCCAGGGCATTGCCCACGATCAGTAATATGATAGCTTTTGCAAGGGATCCTTCTGACATCTAAGCGCCCGGTTCTGGTCAAATCCATACTATGATGGATAAATGAAAAAACAGCATACTAACAACAAGCGGGAGAAACAGCACAATGGACTTTAATCTGACCGACAATCAACGTGAGATCGCCGAGGCAGTCACCCAGCTGTGCGCCCGTTTTGACGCCAAATACTGGCGCGACTGCGATGCCGATGCCCGCTTTCCGGAAGAGTTTGTGGCAGCCATCACCCAGGCCGGCTGGCTGGGTATCGCCATGCCCGAAGCCTACGGTGGCGCCGGTCTTGGCATCACCGAAGCAGCACTCATGGCTCACCGCATTACCCGTTCCGGCGCTGGCATGAGTGGCGCGTCAGCCATTCACATGAACCTGTTTGGTCCACACCCCATCGTAGTATTCGGCAGCGAGGAACAAAAACAGCGCTTCCTGCCACCGTTGATTGCTGGTACCGAACGCACCTGCTTTGGTGTTACCGAACCCGACGCGGGCCTCAATACCACGGCGCTGGAAACGAGGGCCAAACGCGACGGTGACCACTACATCATCAACGGTCGAAAGATGTGGACGACAACCGCGCAGACAGCCACTCACATACTGCTGATCACCCGCACCACGCCGCTGGCCGAGTGCAAAAAATCCACCGACGGCCTGACCCTGTTTTACACACCACTGGATCGCAACAACATCGAAGTCCGCCGAATCCCCAAGATGGGCCGCGCCGCCGTCGATTCCAACGCCCTGTTCATCGACAATCTGCAAGTTCCGGTAACAAACCGCATTGGCGACGAAGGTGATGGCTGGCGCTGCCTGCTGCACGGTCTGAACCCGGAACGTATCCTGGTTGCCGCCGAAGCCGTCGGCATCGGCCAGATCGCACTGGAAAAAGCCGCCAATTACGCACGCGAACGCATCGTATTTGACCGCCCGATTGGTAAAAACCAGGCTATCGCGCACCCACTGGCTGAATGCTGGATGGCGCTTGAAGCTGCCTGGCTGATGACCTGCAAAGCCGCCAGCCTGTATGACGCAGGCCAGCCCTGTGGCGTGGAAGCCAATGCCGCCAAGTATCTCGCCGCCGAAGCCGCCTTCAAGGCCTGCGAACGCGCCGTACTGACCCTCGGGGGCATGGGTTACGCCAAAGAATACGATGTCGAAAGATTATTCCGCGAAGTGCTGATCCCGCGCATCGCGCCGGTGAGCCAGGAGATGATCAAAAACTTCATCGCCGAAAAAGCGCTCGGTCAACCGCGGTCGTATTGAATTCAAAGATGCAACCGCATGACATAATGGGTGGACAGCTCCAAAGGATGCCACTACAGAGCCACCGGGGCGAGGGTGCAGCTTGAGGAGCGTATGCGACCCTTGGACGGTCGCATCCGAGCCCCCCAGGGATGGGTTCACGGGCGTCTCCTCAAGAAGCACCCTCGTCCCGGTGGCGTGGCCAATAGCACATTTCTTAAAGGCGCAGACCTTTTTCAGCCAGGGCAACCGCCCGGAAAATCGCCCGCGCCTTGTTCAGCGTTTCTTCCCATTCCGACGTAGGCACGGAGTCCGCTACGACCCCCGCGCCCGCCTGCACATACAAAGTCGAATTCTTTATCACCGCCGTGCGGATCGCGATCGCCATGTCCATGTTGCCGCCCCAGCCGATGTAGCCCATGGCACCGCCATATACGCCGCGCTTGACCGGCTCAAGCTCATCAATGATCTCCATGGCCCGCACCTTGGGCGCACCGCTCAGCGTGCCCACCGGCAAGGTCGCTTTCAGCACGTCCAGCGCGGTTTTGTCCTCGCGCATCTCACTCTCAACGATTGATGCGATGTGCATGACATGCGAATAACGCTCAACAAACATCTTCTTCGGCACCGTGACCGAACCGGTCCTGGATACCCGGCCGGAATCATTGCGACTCAGGTCAATCAGCATCAGGTGTTCGGCAATCTCCTTGGCATCGGCCAGCAGCTCCTGTTCCAGCGCGAGGTCTTCCTCTTCATTGCGGCCGCGCTTGCGGGTGCCGGCCAGGGGGCGCACAGTGATCAGCCCGTCTTCAACGCGCGCCAGAATTTCCGGCGAGGCGCTGACAATGTGATGATCCCCCATATTAAAAAACACCATATAGGGCGAGGGATTCAGGTAACGCAGCGCGCGGTAGGCCTGCATCGGATCACCCGTGAACGGCACCGACATACGTTGCGCCAGCACCACCTGCATGACATCGCCAGCCAGAATGTAGTCCTTGATCCTGTTGACTGATTTTTCGAACGGCGCCTGGTCAAAACTGGACCTAAAATCCTGTTCCTGGCTGTGGCCTGATGCTGTCGTGGACACGCCTGCGGACGGCAGAGCCAGTGGTTTGGCCAGTGTTGCTTCAATGCTGTCCAGGCGCGCCTGCGCGCTCGCCCAGGCATCGGGTGTTGACGGGTCGGTGTTACACACAATGGCAATGGTGCCGCGCAGGTTATCAAAAACCACCACTTCTTCCGACACCATCAACAGTATGTCCGGGGTATTGATTTCATCACTGCCCGGTGCCGGGCCCAGAGAGGGCTCGACATAACGCACCGAGTCATAGGAAAAGTAACCTACCAGGCCGCCACTGAAGCGGGGCACACCGTCAATCTCCGCCACCTTGTATCGCGCCTTGAACGACTCAACAAAAACAAAAGGATCATCCAATTCATGACGTTCAATAACCTCACCCTGTTTCTCCACGGTGATGGTATGACCTACAACGCGCAGCACGGTGCTGCAGGGCAATCCGATTATGGAGTAGCGTCCCCATTTCTCGCCACCCTGAACTGACTCGAACAGATAGGTGTGCACACCATCAGCCAGTTTGGAGTAGGTGCTCAGCGGCGTTTCAAAATCGGCAAGTACTTCACGCACTACCGGAATCAGGTTATAGCCTTCAGCGGCCAGTTGCCGGAATTGGTCGGCGCTCATGCGTGTCATGCTTTTCCCCTGCGTTCAGGCAACCGTCAGCAACTGCTGACGCATCTTCAGAATCGTCTGGTCGTAACTGTCGCTGTTGAATATTGCTGAACCGGCGACAAACATGTCGGCGCCAGCTGCCGCGATCTCACCAATATTGTCGACGGTGACGCCACCATCAACTTCCAGGCGAATATCAAAACCACTGTCGTCGATCAGGCGACGCGCCTGCTGCAATTTTTTTAGTGCTGACGGGAGAAACTTCTGCCCGCCAAAACCCGGGTTGACCGACATCACCAGAATCAAGTCGACCTTGTCCAGCACGTACTCAAGACAATCCAGGCCGGTGCCGGGATTCAGGACCAGGCCGGACTGACAGCCCGCGTCACGAATGAGTTGCAGCGAACGATCCACATGCAAGGAGGCTTCCGGATGGAAACTGATATACGTGGCACCTGCCTTGGCGAAATCCTGAATCATCTGATCCACCGGGCTGACCATAAGATGCACATCAATCGGGGCGGTGACACCGTAGTTGCGCAGCGCCTTGCACACCATTGGCCCAATGGTCAGATTAGGCACATAATGATTATCCATGACATCAAAGTGCACCACGTCGGCACCGGCGGCCAGCACCGCATCCACTTCTTCGCCCAGACGGGCAAAATCAGCTGATAAAATGGACGGCGCAATGAGAAAGTCTTTCATGATCAGGATCCCGGTATTCGATGACTTAAAATGGAGCCTGGCGATGATCAGTACTACCGACTTCGTCACCGCTGGCGCTGCAAAAGCCGCATTTTAACGCCTATTAACACAAATTGCGTGGCTTTCTTGCCGACACGTTCATGGCCATGTACTGGCCCGGCTGGAATTAACCCCGCAGCAGGCGCGCATCCAGTTCCCGCAGCTTCTGGGGTGTGCCGATATCCTGCCAGTCGCCATCATGGCGCTCACCACGCACCAGATTGCGCCGCATGGCACTCACCAGCAGCGGTGCCAGTGGCTGATACTGATCCGGGTAGCCGTCGAACAGAGCCCTGTGCAGCACGCTGATGCCGCTGTATGTCAGCCTTGGCGCGCCAATTTCCCGCAGCCTGCCGGTATTATCCAGATAGTAGTCACCCTCGGGATGATGCGCCGTGTTCGGCACCATCACCAGATGTGCCAGCGCCTGGTCCGGCTCAAGCGGTTGCAATCCGGCAAAATCAAAATCGGTCCAGACATCGCCATTTACGATGATAAAGCTGTCATCACCGAGCATCGGCAGTGCCCGGATTATACCCCCGGCGGTCTCCAGTCGTTCGGGCTCCGGGGAGTAACGGATGTGTACACCCAACTCGCTGCCATCGCCCAGCGCTGATTCAATCTGGCTGCCCAGGTGGTGATGATTGATAACAATGTCAGTCACGTGCGCTTTTTGCAGGCGCAGAATCTGCCACTCTATCAGGCTGCGGCCACCGGCGCGCAGCAGTGGCTTGGGCAGAGCCTGTGTCAGCGGCAGCATGCGCTTGCCAAGACCGGCCGCCAGAATCATCGCCTTCATGGAGTCTTCTCCGCCAGGCTGATCTGCGTCAGACGGGCTTGCATCTGAGGCATCGGCCCGGCCCGGAACCAGCTTAGGAAGGGCGCCATGGACGGGTGGCGCGCGGCTACCTGGCACACATAGTTCATCACCACTGGCAGGTCCAGCAGGTAGCGCGGTTTATTGTCACGCAGTGCCAGGCGGCAAAAAATACCCAGCACCTTGATATGGCGCTGCAGTCCCATCAAGTCGAAAGCGCGCATGAAATCCGACACACTGTAGGTTGACGGCACAATGCCGCGCGCCTGCGCATCAGCGTGAAAAGCAGCCGCCCAGCGCTCGACATCTGCCTGCGGCCAGACGATGTAGCAGTCGCGCAGCAGTGACACCAGGTCGTAGGTCACCGCACCGATCACTGCATCCTGGAAGTCAATGACACCCGGTGCCTGATTCTCAGACAGCCGCCCATCGCCTCCCGGCCGGACCATCAGATTGCGCGAATGGTAGTCTCGATGCACCCGCACCTGAGGCTGCGCCAATGCCGCATCCTCTAGCAAGCGCCAGCTTGCATTCAGCAAGCTGCGCTCCCCCGCGCTTAATTCCAGGCCCAGCATTTTTGCACAAAACCACTCGTCGAACAGTGTCAGCTCGCGGTGCAGCAAGGCCCGGTCATAGGGTGGCAGTGACGAGGGCGCCGGATCCCCCTGCAATAGCAGCAGGGCCTGCATGGCCTGATGGTAGAGCACATCCACCCGCCCCATGTCATCGTCGGTCTGTGCCTGCTGCAGACAGGGCAGCATCAACTGATCGCCAAAGTCTTCCAACACCATGAAACCCTGGTCTACATCGTGTGCGTGGATTTGCGGTGTGTGCAAACCCGCAGCACTGAATTCTTCGGCGGCACACAGAAATGCCGGATTATTCTCCTGATCGGGTGGCGCATCCACCAGCATCAGGGTCGCTGGCAGCCCCGGCATCGCCGGGAAAAATCGGAAATACCGGCGAAAACTGGCATCTCCACCCAGACTGCGGGCCTGCACGACACCCGGATCTATGCCGAAGTGCCTGTGAATTGCCCCCTGCGCCCAGTGTTGCAGTTGCTGATGCCTTGCCTCAGGCCTTTCCATCCAAGCCCCCATCCAAGCCTCCAGCCATGCCCCTGTACCAAACCAAGCTCTTGTCCACACTGTCTCCCACTGCCTGTTGTGCCTGCCCGTGCGCGTTACCGGGTTTGGCTTTATATAAAAACGTCAATGAATTATCATGCGAGCGCTGTATATCCACACTGCCACCAAAACTTGTCCGACCCCTATTCTATTGCCACGGATCGCCCGCACCAATGCCACAGCAGACAAAATCATCAACCTTGCGCGTAGCGGCGGTCCCACCCCGACTCATAACTGCGTTGTTGATGCCGGCACTGGCGGTCACATTAAGTCTGTCGGCGACGGCCATCGCGCAGGCTCAGGCCCCGGATAAAACAGAAACTCAAAGCCAGAACAGCACCGGCATTCTGACAGACTGGCAAACCCGCGCAACTCTCAGCGACGAGCAACAGGAACAAATGCCGACTGCCTGTTGCGGCATGTTTGTCGAGCCGCCGCGTGAGGGCGAATTTGCCAACCAGGATCCGGATCTGTCGCCTACCGAAATCGACACCCCCGACCCGGTCCGGCAACCCGAGTCCAGCCAGCTCTATGTTGACGGCAATGTCAGCGTGCATCAGGGTTATCGCACCCTGAACGCAGATGAAGGTCTGCATCTGGATGAAACCACCAACATACTGACCCTGCAGGGCGATGTCGTGTTCCGGGAGCCGGGTTTTCTGGTCACCGGCCAGGGCGCGCGCATCGATCAGAACAATGGCGTCAACCAGATCGAACGCGCTGCCTATGTCATCCATGACAGCCAGATACACGGCTCAGCGAGCCAGCTCAGCTACAACAGCGAAAGCGGCATGCTGACGCTGGAAAACGGTGAGTTCAGCCGCTGCGAACCTGTGGATCCGTTCTGGGTGATGCAGGCCCGGGGATTGCGTCTGGACAATGAGCGTGGTGTCGGTTACGCCAACGATGTCACGTTACGCATACGCGATGTGCCGGTATTTTATTACCCCTACACGCTACAGTTTCCCATCAGCGACCAGCGAGTCTCGGGCATTCTGCCCCCGTCCCTGAGCAACAGCCGTGACGGCGGCATTGACCTTGCCGTGCCTTATTACTTTAACCTGGCACCGCATTATGACGCCACGCTGACGCCACGCATCATCACCAAACGTGGCCCGATGCTGAGCGCCGAACTGCGATACCTGGCATCCTGGTCGATGAACACAGTCAACCTGGCCTTGCTGCCGAAAGACCGCTCCTTCGATCCGACACGCGCCAATACGCCCGGCAGTGAAACACCACCGCGGGAGAAGCGCTGGTTCACCGGCATGCAGCACGAAGGACTGCTCGGAGACAACTGGCGCACCTTTATCGATTTCAACGCGGTCAGCGATGCCGACTATTTCCGCGACCTGGGCAGCAGTGACTTCAACCTGGAAAGCCGAACGCATCTGAACAAGGAAGGCGTACTGAGCTGGCAGAACGACACCTTACGTGCCGATGCGCGATTGCAACGCATCCAGATCATTGACTCCTACATAGCATCGATAGATATCAACAAACCTTTCGACCGCCTGCCCGAACTGAGTCTGCGGGGCGATTATCGTGCCGGCAGCCGCCTGCGTTACGGTTTCAACAGCAGTCATGTGCGCTTTGATCGCTCGCTCGATGCGTCATTGCTCACGGATGACCAGATTGAGCGGGGCGCCCTGGTCACCGGCGAGCGTTTTGTTGCCGAGCCCTATATCAGCCTGCCTGTCCGCCGACCGGGCTGGTTTGTGGTGCCGACCGCACGTTATCGTTATGCCAGCTGGGAACTCGATGAGCAGGCAAATGACACCGATGATACGCCCGATCGCGGTATCGGGGTGTTCAGCCTGGACAGCGGCCTGATCTTCGAACGGCCCGTCAGCATCGCCAGCGAAAACATGACCCAGACCCTGGAACCCCGGCTGTATTACCTGTACAGCGAGCACGCCGACCAGCAGAACATTCCTACCTTCGATACCGCACAATTGAATTTCAACTTTAATCAATTGTTCCGTGATGACCGCTTCAGTGGCCCCGACCGGGTTGGCGATGCCAACCAGATCAGCGCCGCAGTGACCACTCGCTTTCTGGGCAGCAATGGCATTGAGCGTGCCCGTTTCAGCGCCGGACAGATCTTCTATTTTGAGGACAGGAAGGTCTCCCTGAACAGCCCCCTGCAAAACTGGCTGCTGCTGCAACCGCTGGATACCGAGCGCTCTGCCCTGGTGCTGGAAGCCGCCGCTCAACCCCGGGAGGGCCTGCGCCTGATGGCGGACCTGCAATGGGATCAGGAAAACAACAATATCGATGAAGGCAGCATTGCCGTGCAATACCAGGCGGCCAATGATGTCATCCTCAACGCCGCATTCCGCTACCGTGAGCGGACCGATGTGTTCCTCAATGCACCACCTCTGCTCGACGCCCGCATCAAACAGACTGATCTGTCGGCGGTCTGGCCGCTGAACAATAACTGGCGCCTGCTCGGTCGATGGAACTATGACCACAGCAACAGCAGGAACCTTGAAACCTTCGGCGGTGTCGAATACAGTAACTGTTGCGCCACCATACGGCTCATCGCCCGCGACTGGGTCAACGACTACGAATTCTTTGACCAGAACAGCCGACAGAACCGGGGCATCTTCTTCCAGCTGTCATTGCACGGTCTCGGCGATCTGACCGGTGGCGGCCTGGACAATCTGATAAGAAACAGCATTCCCGGCTTTAAGGAGCAAGACGTAAATGAATAAGTACACCAGCCAACTATTTTCGGGCTGCAAAGCCGTCAGCATCTGCGCCATCGCTACTCTGGTGCTGCTGAGCAGCAATGCCTTTGCGCAGGAGCGCCAGGTGCTGGACCGCGTGATTGCGCTGGTTGATGAAGGCGTCATCCTGCAAAGTGAGTACGACGAGCGGATACAGGAAATATTGCAACGCGCCCGCGAGATGGATATGCAATTGCCGCCGCCTGAACAACTGCAAGAGCAGGTCATGGAAAACCTCATTATTGAAAATCTGCAGTTGCAACTGGCAGAACGGGTCGGCATCCGCTTCGACGACGACACCCTGAACCGGGTCATGACCGACATGGCGCAACAGAACAACATGACGTTTGAGCAGTACGTTAATGCGCTGGAATCACAAGGTGTTTATCTGACCACGCGCGAGCGCATCCGCAAGGAACTGGCAGTGAATGAGGTACAGCGAGGCATGGTCAACCGGCGCATCAATATCACCGATCAGGAAATCGAAAACTACCTGAACTCGGAAAGTGGCCGCGAAGCCATGGCGCCCGATTACCTGGTCGATCAGATCCTGATCCCGGTGCTGGAAACAGACAGCGCCGATGTGGCGCGCGCTAAAGAAGCTTTCGCGCAGGATTTGGTCCAACGCATCCGCGACGGTGAGGATTTCGTTGACGTGCGTATGCAAGCGCAACAGGCCGCATCGGGCTTTGCAGTCAGCGGCGGTGAGTTGGGCTGGCGCAAAGCTGACCGATTGCCTACGCTGTTTGCGAGTATTGTTCCGGACATGACCACCGGCGAAGTATCGGACCCAATACGCAGCTCCAACGGCTTCCACCTGATCAAACTCAGCGATGTCCGCGGCGACTCCACCCGACTGGTAGAACAGACCGAGGCGCGACACGTGCTGATCGCACCCAATGAAATCCGCACCGAAGAGCAGGCACGTCGCCTGGCACAGGAAGTTTACGAACGCATCAGTGGCGGCGAAGCCTTTAACGTGGTCGCACGTCAACTGTCGGACGACACACAGTCGGTAGTTGCCGGTGGCGATCTGGGCTGGGTCAGTGACGGCGGCATGCCACCCGAGTTCGAAGAAGTTGTGCGCGACCTGGACATCGGCGAACTGAGCGAACCGTTCCGAACCAGTTTCGGCTGGCATGTCGCCGAAGTCACCGGACGCCGCGAGCAGGACCTGAGCCGGGAGTATCGGCGCCAGCAGGCGACCAATGCTCTGCGCGAGCGGAAGTTCGAAGTCGAGCTGGAAAACTGGATGCTCGAAATTCGTGATGAAGCCTACGTTAAACTCATCAATTGATCACCATTCAGATAACCTGAGCCAGGCGGCACTTCCCTATGTCACTGCAACCAGTGTCACGGCAACCAGCTTCACGCAGACCAGCGCCACTGCAATTGGCGGTCACGCCTGGTGAGCCCGCCGGCATTGGTCCGGATCTGCTTGTGAAACTGGCGCAGGATATCAGCCAACTGCCGGCAGGTTGTGAACTGATCGCCGTTGCCGATCCTGAGTTGCTCAGCCAACGCGCCGCTGCCCTTGGTCTGCCGTTGACCACATCGCTCTGGCAGCCAGGCGATCCGGTAAAACGAGCCAACTCTCACATGAGCGTGCTGCCCGTTGCAATGTCATCACCCTGCATTGCCGGCCAGTTGGATACCCGCAACGCCGACTATGTATTGCAGACGCTACGCACTGCCGCCCGCGCCTGCATCGATGGCGACCTGCAGGCGATGGTGACCGCTCCCGTTCACAAAGGTATCATCAATGATGCCGGCATCCCCTTTTCCGGCCATACGGAATTTCTGGCTGACTTCTGCCATGTTGAGCTGACCGTGATGATGCTGGCGACCCAGGATCTGCGAGTCGCCCTGGTGACCACTCACCTGCCTTTACGCGATGTTGCCGACGCCATCACTGCGCCCCTTTTACGCAACATCATCGGCATCCTGCATCAGGATCTGCGCCGCAAGTTCGGCATCGCCGAACCCCGGATTCTGGTCTGTGGCCTCAACCCGCATGCGGGTGAAGGCGGCCATCTGGGCCGGGAGGAAATTGATATCATTGCACCGGTCCTGCAGGAGATGCGGAATCAGGGCATGCAATTGACGGGTCCATTGCCCGCCGATACCTTGTTCACCGACAAATACCTGTCACAATGCGACGCCGTGCTGGCCATGTATCATGATCAGGGCCTGCCGGTACTGAAATTCAAAGGTTTTGGCCGCGCCAGCAATATCACACTGGGACTGCCCATCATCCGCACCTCCGTCGATCATGGCACAGCACTGGATCTGGCGGCGACAGGCAGGGCCGACGGCGGCAGCCTGATGAACGCCATTGCAACTGCCTGTCTGATGGCCGAACAACAACATATTCCCGACCATCAACATCAACCCGGTTGATGATCTCGAGGCAGAAACCAAGAGAACTCTTATGTCGCAACACAACGTGGGCACATCCATTGCCTTGCCAGACCACCGGGCCCGCAAGCGCTTTGGTCAGAATTTTCTGCAGGACGACAATATAATCCGCCGTATTGTGGCGGCCATCAACCCCAAGGCAGGCGAGCATATTGTGGAGATCGGGCCGGGTCAGGGCGCGATCACGACGCCCCTGCTGGCCAGCGGCGCGCGTCTTGATGCGATAGAGCTCGACCGTGATCTGGCCGCCTGGCTGCAGTCGCGTTTTGCTGACGTGGCAGGCTTCCGTCTGCACCAGGCCGATGTGCTGAAGTTTGACCTGGCAAGCCTGACCACCGAACCACATAGTCTGAATATTGTCGGCAACCTGCCCTATAATATTTCCACGCCATGCATTTTTCACCTGCTAAAGTACCAGCCACTGATTCACGAAATGACCTTCATGCTGCAACTGGAAGTGGTACAACGCCTGGCCGCGCAGGTGGGTGACAGCCAGTATGGTCGCCTCGGTATCATGGCGCAGTATTACTGCCAGATAGACCACCTGTTTGATGTGCCACCCGGCGCGTTCCATCCCCAACCGAAAGTTACCTCGGCGATCGTGCGCCTGACACCGCACCGGGAACAAAAACTGGTTGCGAGCGACACGGCCATGTTGCAGGATGTGGTACGGACCGCTTTTTCCCAGCGTCGCAAGACCCTGAGAAATTGCCTGAAACCACTTATAGCCGACATTGACCCAGAGGTTTTGCCGGTGGATCTTGGCCTGCGCCCGGAAAATCTGAGCCTGGCCGACTACGTCAATCTGAGCAATTTACTGAGCACCGCACGACAGGAGCAGTAATCGATGGCCACGACCGATACGGACGGCGATACCGAAATCGATATTTCCGTGCAGACCCAATACCTGAGTGAACAATCTGACCCGGGCAATGATCGCTTTGCTTTCGCCTATACCATCGGCATCGAAAATCGGGGCGAAGAACCTGTCAAACTGCTGTCACGCCACTGGTTTATAACCGATGACAACAACCGGGTAGAGGAAGTGCGTGGTGAGGGCGTTGTTGGCCTGCAGCCGCTGATCCAGCCGGGACAGAAATTTGTTTACAGCAGTGGTGCTGTACTCACGACACAATTTGGTACCATGCAGGGCAGTTACGAATTGGCAAAACCAGACGGCAGCCGGTTTGATGCAGAAATACCCGCTTTCCTGCTGTCGCGACCACACTCGGTACACTGATGGCGACCTACGCAATCGGAGACATCCAGGGCTGCTACAAATCCCTGCGCAAACTTCTCAAGGCGGTGGCGTTTCAACCCGGCGCCGACGAGCTCTGGTGCGTCGGCGACCTGATCAATCGCGGCCCGAAATCCCTGGATACACTGCGCTATCTGCGTGACATTGGCGATGCTGCCACCGTCGTGCTGGGCAACCACGATCTGCACTTTCTCGCGCTCTACTACGAATGTACACCCGACAGCATCAATGGCAAGCATACGCTTGATGAACTGCTTGCCGCGCCGGACTGTGGCGAGTTGGCCGAGTGGCTGCGCCAGAAACCCCTGACCCACTATGACAGCGTGCTGGGCACGCAGGGTATTCACAATTATCTGATGGTGCATGCCGGTGTGCCGCCGCAGTGGGATCTGCACAAGACGCTGACCCTGAGCGCCGAAGTGGAAACGGCGCTCAGGGGACCGGATTTTCGCAAACTGCTGAACAAAATGTACGGCAACAAGCCATTGCGCTGGAAAGACTCTCTGAGCGGTCGTAAACGGCTGCGCATGATCACCAACTACCTGACCCGTATGCGTTTCTGCGACGCAAGGGGCAAACTCGACCTGCTGATCAAGGAAGGCGTCAACGAAGCACCCGAAGGCTTCAGGCCCTGGTTCGAATTCGAAACAATTACGGACAGCCAGACCAGCATACTGTTCGGCCACTGGGCCGCTCTGCAGGGAGTCACCCTTCGCGATCGGGTTTATGCCCTGGACACCGGCTGCGTGTGGGGCCGGGAGTTGACCATGATGCGCCTGGAAGATCACAAACTGTTCAGCGTCTGATAGACTCAGGCGCATGACAACACAAACCGCCGACGCCCGCCCTTTTGACACCTACCTGGTAGGCGGCGCCGTGCGCGACGCACTGCTGGGCATCGACGGGTCCGATCGTGACTGGGTGGTCGTGGGCACCACACCTGACGCTATGCTCCGGGCAGGCTTCACCCCGGTAGGCAAAGACTTCCCGGTTTTTCTGCACCCCAAAACCAAAGAAGAATACGCCCTGGCGCGCACCGAACGGAAATCAGGCACGGGGTACAAGGGTTTTACAGTATACGCCACGCCCGAAGTAACGCTGGAAGAGGATCTGCAGCGCCGTGACCTGACCATCAACGCCATTGCCCAGGATAACGAAGGCAACCTGGTGGATCCGTGGGGTGGTGTCAGCGATCTGCAGAACCGTATCCTGCGCCATGTGTCTCCCGCTTTTGCCGAGGATCCGCTGCGCGTGCTGCGCGTTGCCCGCTTCGCCGCCCGTTTTGCCGGGCAGGGCTTTACCATTGCCAGCGAGACACAGGCTTTAATGCAGGCGATGAGCGCCAGCGGTGAACTCAATGATCTGGTGGCCGAACGCGTGTGGCGCGAATTCGACAAGGCCTTGCAGGAAGATCAGGCCCAGGTGTTCATTGAGATCCTGCACAGCTGCGGTGCGCTGGCAACACTGCTGCCCGAGGTCGACCGCCTGTTTGGTGTGCCGCAGCCCGAGCGCTGGCATCCGGAAATTGACACCGGCATCCATACCCTGATGACATTGCAGCAGGCCTGCCGCCTGAGCAGCGACCTTGCCGTACGTTTCGCCGCGCTGATGCACGATGCCGGCAAAGGGCTGACACCCAGCGCAGAGTGGCCACAGCACATCGCGCACGAACACAAAGGTGTGCAGCCTGTCGCCGAAGCCTGCCAACGACTGCGGGTCCCCACCGAGTGCGCCGATCTGGCTCGCCTGAGCAGTCAATACCACACGCACTGCCACCAGATGCAGGTGCTGAAACCAGCCACCGTATTAAAAACACTGGAAGGGCTGGATGCCTTCCGCCGTCCGCAACGTTTGCAGAAATTTCTGCTGGTGTGCGAGGCTGACGCACGCGGCCGCACCGGACTGGAAGAGCAACCCTATCCGCAGGCAGATCTGCTTTGGCAATGTTTTGTCGCTGCCGACAAAATTGAAGTGCCTGAGCTGTTGCAGCAAACCCCGGTCCCACCCGGTCCGCAGGCCGGCGAGAAGATCCGTGCCATGCTGCACCAGGCGCGCCTGTCGCAAATCAAGGTTGTTCTTGCTGAACGCAGGGCTGCGCCATGATCCAAACAGGTCAGGTGACTGATCAGCAGCCAGTTGTTTTTATCACTGGCGCCGCCAGACGCATCGGCGCCGAAATCGCTAACAGCTTCCACCAGGCTGGCTATCGCGTCATCATTCACTGCCATCGCTCGCGTCACGATGCTGAGGCGCTGGCAGCGCAGTTTAACCACATGCGCGCCGACAGCGCAGCAGTTGTCACCGCCGACCTGAACGATGAGTCTGCGCTATCGAAGCTGGGCGATGATGTCCTGTCCATCCACCAGCGCCTGGACGTTCTGGTCAACAATGCCAGCAGTTTCTACCCGACCCCGCTGGCGTCACTGACCCAGGCCCAATGGCTGGACCTGATGAACAGCAATGCGCGGGCCGGGCTGTTTCTGTCGCAACAACTGGCGCCCGCCCTGACCGCCCGCGGCGGCAGCATTGTCAGCCTCACTGATATCAATGTCGATCGCGGCATGACTGACTTTTCCGCCTACACCATGGCGAAAGCGGCGCTGGGGGCGATGACCAGATCACTGGCGCGCGAACTGGCACCCTCCGTTCGGGTCAACGCTGTGTCACCTGGCGCTATTTTGTGGCCAGAGCACACGCAGAACACCCCCTCCCAGGACGCCGAGCAGTCCAGAATCCTGGCCGGTATCCCGCTCTCCCGCCTTGGCAGGCCCACCGATATTGCCGACACTGTCCTGTTCCTGGCGCGTGACGCCAGCTACATCACCGGGCAGATCATTCGTGTCGACGGCGGGCGGGCCCTGAGCTGAAATTCACCGCCGACAAAAATGGTGAATGCATTCAAAAAAACGATGAATAGCCTTTGCCCTGTCCTGTCTAGTTCGTTAAGATTCGGGGGTCCGTCAATAACACCTATAAAATAAAAGAGACTCAGACTATGCTGTCAAAACGCCGAGAGGGAGATGTCCAGCCGGGCATTAAATGGGGTCCCTTCGTATTCCGCATTCCATTTGTCCACATGCGCTTTGCGCTGCCAGAGTTTCTGCAGGGTATCTGTGTCGCCGGCGCCACCGGCCTGGCGCTGGTGCCGGTGATGACCGCATCCTTTGGCCTCAGCTTTGAAGAAGCTGTCACCATGGCCATGTTCCACACCATGCTGATTTCCGCAGGATGGATGATTTTTGGCGACCCATTGGCGCCCGGCTGGCTGACCCCGGCACTGCCCTTCATCTTTGCCTTTGTGCTGGGCGGCGGTAATACGCCGGAAGAGCAATTTCAGCTAATGACTGCGCTGTCGCTCAACTTTGCTGCCCTGCTTATCTTCCTGGGCATCACCGGGCTGGGAGCCAAACTGGTTGCCTGGGTACCCAATGTGCTCAAAGGCGGCATCATCCTGGGTGCCGCCGTGGCCGCCTTCCTGCGTATATTTGACCCGAATGACGCGGCCAGCGCCCTGAATTCGACGCCGATCGCTGCAATTGCCGCGCTGGCGCTGTGCATGTTCCTGACCTTCTCCAAGCCCTTCCAGCGCCAGGCGGCACAAATGCCGATCCTGGCCAAGATTGCCGGGCTGGGCCTGTTACCCGCATTTGTTGTCGCCGGCGTGGTAGGTCTTATCACCGGTGAGATGCAGTTCAACATCCAGTCCGGCTTGCTCGACGTGCCTACACATGCGGCCAGCATGTGGGAGAAGGCTTCACCCATGTCGATTGGCTGGCCTGATGCCACCATGTTCCTGAATGCCCTGCCGCTGGCCTTTATCACCTACATCCTGTTTTTTGGTGATGTGGTGACCGGTAATGAAATGATCAAGAACTCGCAGCCACTGCGGCCTGACGAAAAGCTGGACGTCAACAGCAACCGCACCCACATGGCCACCGGTATCCGTAACGCCGCGATGGCTGTGGTGGCACCGTTTTTCGGCACCCAGGGCGTGCTGTGGACCGGTATCCAGGTAATCGTACTCAAGCGCTGGGTCACCGGCCGCGACAAGATGGATTCCATTTTCGATGGTATCTCCGCCTACTATGTCTACGGTTTCCCGGTGCTGTTTATCGTGCTGCCGATCGTTACCATGCTGCAGCCATTGCTGCCCATCGCATTGGCAGTAACACTGCTGCTGACCGGTTTTGCCTGCGCCACGCTGGCACTGACCACGGTCACCGACAGCACCGAGCGCGGCGCGATGGTGCTGACTGCGATTGCATTCTCACTGTTTGATCCATGGACCGGGCTGCTGGCCGGGCTGGCAACCATCCTTGTTGTGGTTGGACCCCGGGTATTCATGCAGAAAACGAGTGAACCTGACCCGGAAATCAAGGCGGCTGCGGCCGAGACGGTGGAAGACAACTGATCAGGCTCTTATGTCTGCTCTGACTCAGAGGGCGCTGGAGATCCGGCGCCCCTGCCAGTCAAAATCAATGGGCCACAGCGACTGCCGGGATTTGTCGTACTGCTGCCACAGGGTTGCGTATGTCAGACCGGTCTGCGGATCGCACCGCTCACCACAAATCTGTGACATCGGCCACAACACGTAGGCATTTTCGGTAATTTCCGGCCTGGGCAACAAGATGCCACGGTAGTCGCCGATACAATCGCCGTAGGTCAGGATGTCAATATCCAGCGTTCTTGGGCTGAAACGCGGCCCGCCTCTGACCCTGCCGTGTTCAGCCTCCAACGCTTTGATCCGGGCGCTGACCGTCGCCAGACTGTTATCAGTATGAATCGCCACCACCATGTTCAGAAAGTTGCTGCCATCAAAACCCACGGCTTTGCTTTCGAACACAGAGGATGTCTGCAAGGCACCAAAATCTGCCTGTAACGCATCCAGCGCTACCCGGATATGATGATCCGCCTGCCGGTTACTGCCCAGACTCAACGTTAATAAAGGCATAAAACACGATCCGTTTTTTTGCCAGCACTTGCGCTGGCGAGCTTAGAATCCGGGTAAACGATCCGGGCGTTCACCACGTTCGATGATCACCCCCACATCACGGGCACCGGTTACCGCGCCGGGCTTGCCCAGCCGCAGTCGCAGCCAGTTGACCGGGAATTCGGCAAGCACGATCGCCGCAACCTCTTCGGCCATGGTTTCGATCAGCAGAAATTCGGCCTCTTCGATAAACGCGATCAGGCGCTTGGACACCGCCTTGTAATCCAGCGTTTTGTTGATGTCCTCAGTCGCGGCAGCCGACCTGATATCGGTGGCCATGTCCAGATCCATGCTGATGGTCTGCCGGATTTCGCGCTCCCAGTCATAGATCCCGATCACGGTCTGTATTTCCAATTCTTTGATGTAAACAATATCCAAGATCAGGCTCCAGTCAGATTTCTGATTGACGGCAAAGTATCCATTGGCCAGCGCGCGCGGGCGCTGATGGCGAGCCCCTCGCGCTGACCGGCCAGCAGGCGCTGGCAGCCGGCATAGGCAATCATGGCGCCGTTGTCCGTGCAGAAGCGCGGCTGCGCGTAAAACAGCTGGCTGCGCTGTGCCTGCACCATGGCTTCGAGTCCCGCCCGCAGCCGGGTATTGGCACTGACACCACCGGCAATGATCAAACGTTGCAAGCCCGTTTGCTGCAAGGCACGACGGCATTTGATCACCAGCGTTTGCACCACGGCCTCTTCAAACGCCAGTGCCACATCGGCTTTGTCCTGCTCACTGATCTCGCCCGGCACGGCATTGTCCAGTTCCGCCAGCGTGTTGCGGACAAAGGTTTTCAGACCACTGAAGCTGAAATCCAGCCCCGGCCGGTTGGTCATTGGCCGCGGAAACACAAAACGACCCGGCACCCCCTGAGTCGCCAGCTTCGCTACCCTGGGCCCACCGGGATAGGACAAACCCAGCATTTTGGCAACCTTGTCAAAGGCCTCGCCGGCGGCGTCATCCAGAGATTCACCCAGCAATGTGTATTCACCGATACCCTGAACGGCGACCAGCTGGGTGTGACCACCCGATACCAGCAAGGCAACAAAGGGAAACTCAGGCGGATTGTCTTCCAGCATGGGCGCCAGCAGGTGACCTTCCATATGATGCACGCCCACGGCCGGCACCCCCCAGGCCATGGCCAGCGAACGCCCCAGGGCAGCGCCAACCAGCAGCGCACCGATAAGACCCGGTCCGGCGGTGTAGGCAACGCCGTCGATCGACGCGGCCGGCATGTTTTTGTCCGCCAGCAACTGCCGTATCATGGGCAGGGTTTTGCGAATATGGTCGCGCGAAGCCAGTTCCGGGATGACGCCACCGTATACGGCATGCATGTCCACCTGACTGTACAGCGCGTCGCCCAGCAGGCCCTGTTCGCTGTCGTAAATTGCCACCCCGGTCTCATCACAGGATGTTTCAAGTCCCAAAACGCGCATAATCGTTATTTTACCTGTTCCGCTGCAGTGATGAGGGTAACATGCCCACCTGGGGCTGCTACCGAGCCAAAGGCCGTAAAAAAGACGTGAATAATACGGCAGGCCCTTCCTTTTAGCCAGTATTGGCGGGTTTCTGTAATTTAGCTTTTGCATTTTGTCGCGCGCCGCATTAACATGTGCGCCCTTTTAAATTGAATGCAAAGGTGTCTCTGCACTATGCCAATGGTTAAACTGAAAGAAAACGAGCCGTTTGATGTGGCTCTGCGTCGCTTCAAGCGATCCTGCGAAAAAGCCGGTGTTCTGGCCGAAGTCCGTCGCAAGGAATTTTACGAAAAGCCGACTGCGGCCCGTAAGCGCAAAGCAGCCGCTGCGGTAAAGCGTCACCTGAAAAAGCTCTCTCGCGACAACAAGAAGACCAAACGCTTCTACTGATCGCCCGCGATTGCTGATCTGGACACCTCTATGGCCGATAGCGCACTAAAGCTTCAGCTCACTGAAGCGATGAAAGATGCCATGCGAGCGAAAGACAAGGCTCGCCTGGGCACCGTGCGCATGGCGCTGGCGGAAGTCAAACGCATCGAAGTCGATGAACGCATCGAGCCTGACGATGCGCGCGTTCTGAGCATTCTTGAAAAGATGATCAAGCAGCGCCGCGAGTCCATTCGTCAGTATGAAAGCGCCGAACGCAATGACTTGGCCGACATAGAGCAGGCGGAAATCAGGGTGCTGCAGACCTTCATGCCACAACCCCTGACAGACGCCGAAATCGATGCCATTGTCTCCCGCGCACTGACCGATACCGGTGCCAGCAGCGTGCAGGACATGGGCAAGGTCATGGCGGCCGTGAAACCTCAGATGGCCGGTCGGGCCGACATGGGCGCCGTAGGTCAACTGATCAAGAGCAAACTCGGCCAGGCCTGATTCTCTGGCGCCCGCATCCGGCAGCAGCCCTCCTGCTGCAGACTCCCGCTGCCAGGCCGCGTTAATTTGCTACACTACTGACAATACTAAATTGACCACCGACCACACTACCGGGTTTAGCGTCCATGGCTGGTCTGATTCCGCAGAATTTTATCGACGACCTGCTCAGCCGGGTCGACATCGTTGATGTCATCGACAAACGCGTCAAACTACGCAAAACCGGTAAAAACTATTCTGCCTGCTGCCCCTTCCACCAGGAAAAAACACCCTCCTTCAGCGTAGAGCCGGAGAAGCAGTTCTACTATTGCTTTGGCTGCGGCGCTGCCGGCAATGCCCTGGGTTTTGTGATGAATTTTGATCACAAGGAATTCCCCGAAGCGGTGGAAACCCTGGCGGCCGATTGCGGCCTGAGCGTGCCGCGCGAAGAGCGCTCGCCGGCAGGGCAGCAGCGCAGCAGCGAAAACAACGAACTACTGACCTCCCTGCAGCAGGCCAATCTGTTTTATCAGCAACAGTTACGCCAGCATCCGGCACGCACAAAAGCGGTGGCTTACCTGAAGTCACGAGGCCTGACCGGCGAGATCGCCAAGCGTTTTGCCATCGGGCTGGCGCCGCCGGGCTGGGACAACCTGCTCAATCACCTGGATGAGTACAAGATCAAACGTCCCATCCAGGAGAAGGCGGGCCTTATCATCGCCCGCGATGCGGAACGCCGCCAGGACGGCCAGGACACCCATTACGACCGTTTCCGCGACCGTATCATGTTCCCCATCCGCGATAGCCGTGGCAGGGTCATCGCCTTCGGTGGCCGGGTACTGGGCGACGACAAACCCAAATACCTGAATTCACCGGAAACGCCTGTTTACCACAAAGGCCGCGAGCTGTACGGACTCTACGAAGCACGCAAGGCCGCGCAGAAGCCGGAACGTTTTGTTATTGTTGAGGGTTACATGGACGTGGTGGCGCTGGCCCAGCACGGTATCAGCTTTGCCGTGGCGACGCTGGGCACGGCCACCAACACCAGCCACCTGGAAAAACTGTTTCGCCTGGTGCCGGAAATCATCTTTTGCTTTGATGGCGACAACGCCGGTCGCACAGCGGCATGGCGTGCGCTGCAGGCCTCACTGCCGGTGATGGCTGATGGTCGCCAGATCCGTTTTCTGTTTCTGCCCGAAGGCGAGGACCCGGACACGCTGGTGCGCAAAGAAGGCGCCGATGGTTTTCTGGCCCGCATGAACAAGGCGGACTCACTGTCCACTTACTTCTTTGATCACATGCAGCAAGACGCCGATGCCAGCAGCATGGACGGCAAGGCCCGCCTGTTCAGCCAGAGCATTCCGCTGATCAAATTGCTGCCACGCGGCCTGTTCCAGCAGCTCATGCTCGATCAGCTGGCACATATCACTGGCAGCCAGCGCGACACCATTGACCGATTGCTGCAGCAGACGCCTGCTGCGGCGCCGGTTGAGGCAGGGCCACCGACTGATGGGCCGCCCGACCGGGATGTGCCACCCCATGCCGCAGGCTCAACATCCGCCCGACAGGGCCAGCGTTCTGCCGCCGGCCCGGCCAGCGAACCGGCAGCGCGCGGCAAACGGGTCAGTAAACCGGCCGGCCTGATTGCCATTGAACTGCTGCTGCACCAGCCCGCACTGGCAGCGTCGGTGGAAGGTGACCTGAGCGCACTGCGCCAGCTTGGGGATCCGGACGTGGATTTATTGCTGGAACTCCTTGAATTTGCGCAATCTGACCCCGATATTACTACTTACGCATTATTGGGCCATTGTTATGGCACACCGCCCGGCAAACGCCTGACACAACTGCTGGAAAAAGAAAGAATCACGCCTGCGGCGGGCCAGGCCGAGGAATTCAGTTTTGTTATTCGACAACTACGCCAGGAAGCCGATAAACACCAGCAGCGCCGCCAGCTGCTTGAAAAGCTTAAACCACGATTGCGGTCGGTAAAAAACGAGAACCATGGTGATTGAATGTCACTGGAAACCATCCAGCACAAGGGCTATAATGCCCGGCTGATTTTTATTTAAGAAGCGGTTATATCTTAACCGAATGGGAAGCTATGTCTGATTCGCGCCTGAGTTCACCTCAATCCGGCTTAAAAGCTCTTATTGCCAAAGGCAAAGAGCAAGGTTATCTAACCTACGCCGAAGTCAACGATCACCTGCCCGAATCGATTTCGGATCCGGATCAGGTCGAAGACATCATTCAGATGATCAATGATATGGGCATCAAGGTGTTTGAAACCGCACCCGATGCCGATACCTTGTTACTGAACGATGGCGAAGAAGGCGGCACCGACGAGCTGGCGGCGGCCGAAGCCGCTGCTGCGCTGGCCGCCGTTGAGAACGAAGCCGGCCGTACCACTGATCCCGTGCGTATGTATATGCGCGAGATGGGCACGGTGGAGCTGCTGACGCGTGAGGGCGAGATTGTTATCGCCAAACGTATCGAAGAAGGCCTGCGCGAGCTGATGAAATCCATGTCCAGCTTTCCGGGCACCGTGGCGTATGTGCTGAACGAATACGATCAGGTGACTGCAGAAGAGCGTCGCCTGACCGACGTGATTACCGGCTACCTGGAAGTTGATGACCCCGAATTGCCGGCCGCCGCCGGCGCGGACGACGCAGCCGACACCAGCGCCGCGTCCGCCAGCACCAGCGACGATGATGACGACTCCACCACCATCGATGCCGATGACGAAGAAACCACGTCCGGTCCCGATCCGGAAGAGGCGCGCCTGCGCTTTGTCGATCTGCGCGCGCAGTACGAGCTCACCGAGAAATTGATCAGCAAGCACGGCCGCACCCATAAAAAGTCCCTGGCCGAACTGGACAAACTGGGTGAGATGTTCAAAACCTTCAAGCTGACACCCAAACTGTTTGAAGTGCTGGTCAACCAGGCCCGCGCCGCGCTGTTCCGCGTTCGTCGCCATGAGCGCGCCATCATGGCTCTGTGTGTACGCACCGCAGGCATGCCACGCAAGACATTCGTGACCACCTTCCCCGGCAGCGAAATTGATGAAAAATGGATAAACCAGTTTGCCAAAGGCAAGGAGCCCTGGGTTGCGCGCCTGAAGGACATCGCTGATGAAGTACACCGCTCCCAGCGCAAACTGCAGGCCATGGAAGCAGAAAGCGGCCTGACAGTCGCCGAAATCAAGGAAATCAACCGTGGCATGTCCATCGGTGAAGCCAAGTCACGCCGCGCCAAGAAAGAGATGGTCGAGGCGAACCTGCGCCTGGTGATCTCGATTGCCAAGAAGTACACCAACCGCGGCCTGCAGTTCCTCGACCTGATTCAGGAAGGCAACATCGGCCTGATGAAAGCGGTCGACAAGTTTGAATACCGTCGTGGCTACAAATTCTCGACCTATGCCACCTGGTGGATTCGCCAGGCCATTACCCGCTCCATTGCCGATCAGGCGCGCACCATCCGTATTCCGGTGCACATGATTGAGACCATCAACAAGCTGAACCGTATCAGCCGCCAGATGGTCCATGAGAAAGGCCGCGAGCCAACGCCGGAAGAACTCGGTGAGCGCATGGAGATGACGGAAGACAAGGTTCGACGTGTGCTGAAGATCGCCAAAGAGCCAATCTCCATGGAAACGCCGATCGGCGACGATGAAGACTCGCACCTGGGTGATTTTATTGAAGACTCAACGGTGGAATCACCGGTGGATTCGTCAATCGAGGAAGGCCTGCGTGAAGCCACGCGCGAAGTGCTGAACAGCCTGACCGCCCGCGAAGCCAAAGTGTTGCGCATGCGTTTCGGCATCGACATGAATACCGACCATACGCTGGAAGAGGTCGGCAAACAGTTTGACGTGACGCGTGAACGCATTCGTCAGATCGAAGCCAAGGCCCTGCGCAAACTGCGCCACCCGACCCGCTCCGACCACCTGCGTAGTTTCTTAGACGAGTAAGTCAGCAAGAGACGAGTAAGTCCATAAAAAGACGAGTAAGTCGGTAGAGAGACGAGTAAGTCAGCAGATAAAAAAAAGGGGACGGAGCCAAGGCTCCGTCCCCTTTTTTTATGCGGAGAGCTTAGATCTCCTGGTTAATGCGGACATACACCATTCGGCCACGAATATCGTGAACGAATGTTTCAATGCCGCCCAGGTTAAAGAACGGCTCAGGGAACCGGTCACCCAGGTTACGCGCACCCACTTCGAAGCGAGTGGCACGATCACCAATCAGGCTGTCAAAGGTGTAGGCATAGTTGGCATCAATGTAGGTCATGCTGGCAGCAGCCGAACGACCATTGATGGCAATCTGACCGGCCAACAGGGCACCCGAGTTGAACGAGTAGTCGAAACCATCAATCCAGCGAGCGCGCAACAGCGCACTGTGATTGCCCAGATTCCAGTTCATGGTAGCGTTGGCGCGGTACTCAGGCATCGGCGGTACTTCCGCGATGGACTCATTCTGGCTGCCAACACCGTCACCGGCCGGAATTCCCAGACCCAGGTCGTAGGAATATTCCAGAGCCTGTGTGGCATCCAGGTTGAACACCATGTTGCCGAAGCTGCCCAGATCCAGGTCATAACGCGCGTACAGATCGAGCGCGCGGTGCTTCATGGTCTGTGCATTCAGACGGGACACGATGACCCGGCTCATGACACCATCAACGTCACGGTTGATGTTCTTGTCCGAGTTGGGCCCATTGAACCACGCCAGCTTGCTGGCCTGGCTGTTAGGGTCACCACCGGCGGCCAGGAAAGCCTGGTAGTCCAGGTTAACCACCTGGTTCAATGTGGTGCTGGAAATACGATCTTTAAAGTCATATTCCGCATAGTCAACACCAATCGACAACGCGCCTTCCAGCAGACTCAATGACGCACCTACGTTAAACACATCGGCCGTTTCCGGTGTCAGGTTCAGGTTACCCTCGTTACAGGCCACGCGGAAAGCGTTTGAGCCATCAAACGGATCACCGGCATTCTGCAAAGCACAGGTTTGTGGCGAGTACAGGTCAGCCAGGCCCGGGGCAATAAATGCCGAACTCCAGGAACCACGCACGGACAAGATATCCAGCGGCTGCCACAGCAATGCCACTTTCGGATCGAATGAGTCACCGATAGAGCCGCCGTAGTCTGTGTAGCGACCGGCGATCTGGAACTCGGCCTCACCCAGGCGGTTGGTGGTCAACGGTACCGCCAGCTCGAAGAACGCAGAATTCACGTCCTGCTCGGCCGTATAGTCAACCGCACAGCCACCCTGGTGGTAGTCACACTGGTTACGCGCTGCATCAAAGTCAACGTCGACTTCGTCCTGACGATACTCGATACCAAAGGCACCCAGAATCATACCGGTAGGAATCTCAAACACCTCACCGGTTGCCGCCAGCTCCACTGACTTGAACGTATTCTCGGTCTGGGTCAGGCCCGCGATCGTGATAGCGTCGACGACTGCCTGAGAGTTCGCATACTGCGGTGTACCCGTGTTGGCACACACACGATCAGTACAGTTAAAGACCGAACTGGCAAACGGGTTGTAGTACGCTGTGGTTTCTGGCGATGACGGATCCGCCACCAGGGTGCCATTGATACCCTGAATCAGTGCCAACTGGCTTGAGTTCTTCTCCAGTGCATCATCCTGACCGAACTGATAGATACCGGCCAGCGATACCGCCCAGCTTGAGTTGGGCACTTCATAAGTCAGGGTATCTGCGAGCCTGATATCGAACCGGTCCACACCCTGCGGGAAGGCACCGTCATCATTCACAGCCGTTGGTTGTGTCTGCAGCTTAAATGCGTTTATACGCAGCTCGGTGATTCGCACGTCTTCGTTGAAGGGCACGCCCAACGCAGAGTTATAGGGATCTGCAGCGAGCTGCACAACACCGTTGGCATCACGCAACGGATTGCCATCAGGACCTGCCAGGGCGTATAGCGGTTCCATACCATTGCCACGGTTGGCCATGGCGCGGTAGGGGTTACCAGGGTGTTCACCCGCAACTACCGGCAGTTCCGGAATACGACCACCGGGGTTCTGCGGCGAACCACGGGTAAACGTTTCCAGACGTGACGCATTGATATTAAAATCATTGGTCAGGTTGTCATTAAAGCGGTGCTCATAGTTGGTCCACAAGCTCATCTTGTCCTGAGCGCTCATGAAGTCCCAGAACTCACCAAAATGGAAGTTACAGGTGGTACCCAGCAATTGACCACTGGCGTAATTTCCCTTTACCCCCACGTCGGTACCGGAGCCGTTGTCGATACCACAGCCCGGATCAGGTGTACGGGCAGAAGTACCGGTCAGCTGGCCGGAAGCATCACGTGTTGGCACGGCAAACGTACCCGGGTTACCGGTACCTGAACGCTGGAAACCGCTGCGCAGGAACTCGGGCCGGTCGGTCTGCTCCAACGTAGTGCGCGTGGAGTAGGACAGCGCCATGGCGAAATGGCCGTTGTCAGTCGCCGTACCCGTGATCAGTTCGTACTGTTTCTCTACCAGATCACCGCCACGGTCCTCCTGATGGAACAGACTGACGTCAGTGCCTTCATAACCCTTGTTAGTGATAACGTTCACCACACCCGCTACCGCATCAGAGCCATACAATGCCGAGGCACCGTCTTTCAGAATATCGATACGCGAGATGGCAATCTGCGGAATAGTTGCGTTGAGGTTGGTGTTGTTGGTGCGCTGACCGTCGACCAGGTTCAGCGTTGCGCCAGGGCCCAGGCCGCGCAGGTTGGCAGAGGAGGTAACCCCGCCCTGACCGCGCGCGGCATAACCGTTGGTCTGCACGTCGGTACCGTAATTGAATGTCTGATTGGCAAGTACTTCGCCCAGGTTGGGTGTCGCATTGGCTTCGATCGCTGCGGAATCGACTACAGTGACCGGTGACGATGAGTCGAAACTGTCCCGTCGGATTCGGGAGCCAGTTACAACAACTTCTTCGATATCAGCCGAGGTGCCTTGCTGGGCAACAGCGACCATGGGTAGTGGCAGCATGACGGACGCCGCCAAACCCATCTGTACGATGGATTTCTTCAGTTTCATGATTTCCCCTTTCTTTTATAAACTTCATTATTATTGTCAATAAAATACTAAGCGCATTGACTATTTTATCTCTTCGCTCAATCTCTACTGCATTCAAACATTAACCCAGCGAAAAGCTCGTTGATTGAACTACCAGTTAGACTTCACATAGCCAATTTCATGAAACGTCACCAAAATACCCATTTGTTTTTATTGGTTTCGCTACTGCACAAAAAACCGAGATATGACATACCTCAACTTCGCTGTCGCGAGAGAGTAGCCCAGAACTTAAAGCCAAGTCAATCAGTTGCTTCGACGGTTAACCTGAAGCCAATACCATGGTAAATTGCTTACCAGACAGCAAGATATTGTCATCGACCAAAAACGAGGTGAATCGGGTGCAGGAATTATTTGAATCGGTCAATAACCTCTTCGGTTTTATTGCCCCGATCTCCAATGCGGTTTGGGACTTCCCCACCCAGTTTGCGGCATACCGGGCAATACCCCTGCTCGGACAATTGTCTCTCGCGGTGATTATCCTGCTCGGCATGGGCATTGTCTTCACCGTTAAAACCCGGTTTGTGCAAACGCTGAGTTTCACCCGGGCGATACCCATCATGCTACGTAAACGCAGCGATCGGACCGGTATCAGCGCTCTGGCTTCCTTTCTGCTGGGACTGGCCATGCGCGCAGGTCCTGGCAATATCGTCGGCGTCACCGGCGCCATCACCGTTGGCGGTCCCGGCGCCCTGTTCTGGATGTGGGTTGCGGCACTGTTTGGCATGGCCACTGCATTTATGGAATCAGTACTGGCCCAGCTGTTCAAGGAAAAAAAAGACAGCGAATACGTAGGCGGCATGCCTTTTTATGGCCGCCGCATCATCGGCAACAAACGCATCGTCGGTATCATTCTCAGTGTCGCTTTTATGATCTACGCACTGTTCAACGTGCCGGTACAAACCTTTAACGTGTTTACTGCCATCGGCATGATTGCCGATACTGCCAGCGGCACTGTGTCTGAGCGTCAGTCAACACTGTACTACGTCATCGCCCTGGTATTGGTCGTCAGTTGCGCCTGGCTGATATTAGGTGGTATCCGGCGTGTCACCGCCTACACCAACGTGCTTGTTCCCATCAAAGCAACGGTGTTCTGTGTCATTTCACTGCTCATCGTGCTGATCAATTTCCCCCTGATTCCGAGCTTCTTTTCCGCCGTTGTTGTTGGCGCCTTCGCACCCGACGCACTGTTCGGTGGCGCCATGGGCGTGGCTCTGGCCGAAGGCGTCAAGCGCGGCCTGATGTCCAACGAGGCAGGCCAGGGCACCATCACCATGGCCGCAGCGGCTGCCGACAACGATCATCCCTGCGAACAGGGTTTTGTACAAAGCCTGGGTGTATTTTTCGACACCATCGTTATCTGCACACTCACCGGCTTTATTGTGGTGCTCGCGCATTTGTGGACCGATTCGGCCAGCAGCGCCGAATGGGCCACGGACAGCGCCTCGCGCATCGGCACTTATCTGGCCTCTGTGGAAGCACTGGTGCCCGTGTTTATTTCACAGACAGTGATCATCATTCTGGCAGCGTGTTACGCTCTGTTTGCCTTCACCACGTTGCTGGGCATGATTTCCTTTGCCGAGATATCGGCCAACTTCATCTCCCGCTCCACCGCGTTCATTATGGGAGTTCGGGTACTGGGCTCGCTGGTGTTTGTACCCTTCGGCGCCCTGACGGTGCTGGCCGGGCTGGAGCTGGGGAATTTATGGACCATCACCGACCTGACCAATATCATCATGGTCTACCTGAACATACCCATCCTGTTGCTCGGCGCACCGCTGGTATACAAGGCACTGGCGCACTACCGGGACACCAACGGCGGCAAATTTATCTCTGCCGACATCGGGCTGGAAACCGAGCACTGGACACACGAGAATCAGAGGCACCTGTAACGGCAAACCTGTAGCAACAAAAAAGGGCGCCAGGTCACGGAAATTTCACATACCGTCGTCAGAATGGAAATTCTGCCTATTTCGGAGGTTAACGCCATGCGCTCACCGCGTCGCCCGCTACCTGTACTAATAAGCCTGGCCGTCATCGCCAGCATGACCGCTTATCTTGTTCAGGCCCAAGGCCAATCAGATCGCGGACGCCAGTGGATTGCTGGCGACCACCATATCCACAGCCGTTTCAGCACCGGCTGGGATCGCGAACAGAATCCACCTGCCCCTATCCTGGGCGGTGACGCCATCTACCCGACGCCGATGAATGCCCTGATGGCGAGACATTACGGGCTGGGCTGGATGGTGACCACCGATCACGGCGGCCCCAACCACAGCCAGGTCAACCTGAATCAGGCCTATCCCGAACTGCAGCAATCCCGCATCGTGGTGCCAGATGTCATCCAGTTTTACGGCATGGAATTCGACACCCCCGGCGCCGACCACTCCAGCCTGATCATGCCCCATACCCAGGACGAGGCCCAGCGGTTACACAGCATCGAATCGAGTTTCAACAAACGCGAGCCCTGGCCCGCCGACCCCAGCTGGGATACCGAACCCAGGATACTCGAAGCACTGGATGTCATGAAAACGTTTCCGGAAACACCGGTAGTTTTCGCCCACCACCCGTCGCGCTCTGCTCGAGGTGAAGGTGAGTATGGGCTTTATACACCGCAGGAACTGCGCGCCTGGAATGACCTGGCGCCCGAAATCGCCATCGGCATGGAAGGTGCGCCGGGGCATCAGGCGGCGGCCCTGAATCCCGACGGTTCCATTGATGCGAATGGCCCGCGCGGCGGTTATGGCAATCACCCCACCATGGGCGGGTTCGATCAACTGACCGCGATTGTTGGTGGATTCTGGGACTCCATGCTCAGCGAAGGCCGGGACTGGTGGATCACGGCGAACTCGGACTCGCATGTGCACTACAGTGAGGGCGGCGTGGACTTCTGGCCTGGCGAGTACTCCAAGACCTACGTGTGGGCCGAGAAGAATTACCACGATATCCTGGATGGCATACGCGGTGGCCGGCTGTTTGTCACCACCGGCGATCTGATCACCGAGCTGCATGTCACTGCCGAATCCGCAGCCGGGCAAGCGCACATCGGCGGCACGTTAGAGGTGCCGGCCGATGAATCTGTCACCATCACCATCCGGTTTCTGGACCCCGACACCAGCAACCATCACGGCGACAACCCGTCAGTCGCCCGGGTCGACCTGATTGCCGGCGAAATGCGCGGCCGCGCCAGCGACCCGGCTACCGACACCCACCCTGAGACCGAGGTGCTTGCGCGCTTCACGGAAGCCGACTGGACTGTTGATGGCAACTATCGCGAAGTAAGTTACCACTTCGACGCCCTGCCCAGCGACCATTACATTAGGGTGAGAGGCACCAACACCGCGCAACTGGAACCCGAGCTCGACCCACGCGGCGAAGACCCCTGGTCAGACCTGTGGTTCTACTCGAATCCGATCCGGCTGCACGCTGCAGACTGAGCACTTACAGGGTTTCTACAAACGCCGCCAGATTTTCTATGTCGCGCTCCGACAGGGCTTCCGCAGATGGCCACATGAGTGCACTCTGAGCACCCCGGGTTTCGCGGTTCTTGTAGGCGGTCAGCGCCTGCGTGATAAACGCCGCGTCACGCTCCTGCAACTGCGGCCCGATACCACCCTGACCATCGGCGCCATGACAGGCCTGACAGCTGGCGTAGGTCTGTTGACCCAGCTCCGCAGGACTGGCGGAGGCAGCCGCTTCCGCCGCCGCACGCTGCTGTTCGACGATGGTGCCATTGGCCGCTATATAGTTCTGATAACACTCACCAGAACAGGAGTGGACACTGGGGCGGGACTTGACCTCCAGATCCGAATAGGCAATATCAAAAATGACAAAGGCAAAAACAAGGGCAATGGCGGGCAGGACAAGATTTTTCATGACAACTCCTGAATTGATGGGCCAGTTAAATACGCTGACTGCTGATCATCGGATTCAGGGCCACCGGGCAAAATCTTGCCTGGCAAACCGGAATGGGGCTGGCAACCTGGCGCGCAGAACCTTATAATCCGCCTTCCGCAGTACCGCGCGGGCCTATAACTCAGTTGGTTAGAGTAGCGGACTCATAATCCGTTTGTCCCTGGTTCGAGTCCAGGTGGGCCCACCAATTTATATTAATAATATCAATACGTTGCAATTATTTGCGCGTTAAAGTAAGCGCATATTATTGCTTGCACACCGCTTGCACACTCCCATTCACTTCTTGCACACCTTTTTGTTTGTAGTGCCGCACCTCCTGAAGAGCCCGAAACACGCGGCCCAGCCTTAGCTAGCGCTATAAACAACGACTAGTTTCCGCACAAGACCATCTGCCCTATTCTATCTTAAAGGCTCTTTTGAAGTGGCCGTGAAAACGGGGTAGAACCCTCCTTTAGTATTCGCTTACCAGCGTCATCACCCTCAATCAGCGCGACAGCAAGCGATAAGCCTACTCTCCGCAGTCCTCGAAGTTTGACTCAAAGCATTTTGTAGCGAGTACTTGAGCTTGTTCTAATGCTTGGGTAGAAAGTCGTGCTCTGATGTGATCTCTTGCGTCTGCTGCTTCAGTGTCTCCTCGAGCCGCCGCTACTGAAAACCATATATAAGCTCTTTGATCATTCTGTCTGACACCGTTGCCGTTTATATACTTAATAGCCAAATTGTATTGAGCGCCAGCATGACCTTGCTCAGCTGCCAACCGATACCATTTGACTGCTTCGTGAAAGTTTTGTGCGACGCCATCGCCGTTGTCATACATAAGAGCCAAGTTGAATTGCGCATCAGAAACACCTTGCTCAGCAGCCAATCGATACCAATCGACTGCTTCTTGAAAGTTTTGTGCGACACCATCGCCCTTGTCATACATGAGAGCCAAGTTGAATTGCGCTAAAGCAAAATCTTGATCAGCAGCTAAACGATACCACCTCACAGCTTCTTGTCCGTTCTGCGCAACACCCCTGCCATTTTCATACATATTACCCAAATTGAATTGCGCATGAGCAAGACCTTGTTCAGCAGCTAAACGATACCATCTCACAGCTTCTTGATAGTTTTGTACAACACCTCTGCCGCTCGAATACAAAACACCTAGGTTGTACTGAGCAGAATCAACGCCTTGCTCAGCAGCTAAGCGCCACCATTTCACAGCTTCTGAGAGGTCTTGCTCCACACCTCTGCCATTCGCATATGCCAAACCCAAATTGTATTGAGCAGAATCATCGCCCTGTTCAGCTTGAGCGCGGAGGGCATCAATCTGAGCAGTCTGAGCGGCGACTTGCGTCACCGAAAATAAAAGCGATAATGCGATAATGATCAAAATTCTCATAAACCTTTTCCTTCGATACATTGTGATGCCATCCGCTATCGCTCTAAACTCAACACTCACTCGCGCAGGGAGTGAGGCGATTCGCAAAGAAAGAAACTGTAGCTGTGATTGGCTTTGTTAGAGCGCAACATAATCATACTGAAAGATCACCGTCTTTGCTTAATTTCGCCACTTCTTTAGAGAACAGGCTTAGCAGCTCACCGTCATTCTCCATCGCGGCGCAGAGCCACATTTTAAACAGACCGACTCCAATACTAGTCATTTGATCTTCAGACCACATCTGCTTTTCAAGCATGGATAATCTATTTAGGTATTCAAATTGCTCTTCTCTCGATGCCTTCTGAAATTCCTCAACATTATTATAGTTTTTTAAGAAAATTGAGTTGGCCATATTGATGCTGTGGCCCACAGCTATCCTAGCGATTCGATTTGCTTGATTTAGAGATGTGATCACTGACTCAAACTGTTTTTTAAACTCATCTCTTTCTGGATTCGCTTTTTTCTTCTTGAACCATGACATTTATCGAATCTCGCTATTGCGCTTTAGTGCTCGCTTCAGCTGTGCCGAAGCCGTAGCATTTTTTTGTTAAATTTTTGGGCGTAGCTAGTGAAATAAAAACGAGTAGGTTTTGGCGTCAAACTGGAAGCGCTTGTTAAGAGCACGTTAGCCTGCCCACCCTTTTCCAGAATTCGCCTCGCTAATGTTTCCCTTATATATTTTTTTATTTCCAAACTCATCAATCCACGAAGCTGCATCATTCCTGAAATCAATCACGGCTCTTTGCCCTTTTGATCCGATAGCAATTAACTGCCCGTTTTCCCACGCAATATCGATCGGATCGAACGGAAGCATGTTTCCCTGCGCTATTTCAATGTTATCTGGCCATCTATTAATAGTTGGCAAATCCAACACCTCTAAGGCGTGGCTATAGATTTTTCTGGATGTCTCCAAACTTATTGATGATAGGCTTTTTGATTTGCTACTCCTGGCGTCATGCTCTAAGTTATTTCTCCAGTCTTTGACCAGCATGAGTTCTGTTGCCAAACTCTCAGGTATTAATCCTCTTTCCTCGCACTCCTTAATAATTTTCTCCAGACCCCATTCCTGATGTCGGTTTTGTTTCTCTATGTAAACTTCAAACGTAACACCCTTCTTTTTAAGTAGAGATTTACATATCTGCTCGATTAATCGCTTTGCAGCAAGAATACATTCCGTGTACTCACCCTTCATGTGGGCCGTTATGGCACGATTTGCCAGATCTCGAATTTTATGAATCATGTTCATCGATAGCTCTTACTTCAAATACTTATCCGTTTTGGCTAAATTATTTCTGATTCCTCATCAGAATCCGCTTAGGTCAAATTCCATACGCTCAAATACTTTTTCAAATGATTGTATTGAGGATTTTTTCTGAGACCAATACATAAAAAACATAAGTAACCAAAGAGGCCAGAAAAATATTCCAATCATAAACGTAAACCAGAACCAACCATTGGTTTTTGTATCTGCATCAATCATGACTTTCGCTCTATTGTCTTTTGTCTGAACGTTTATTTTCCCCTTGATTGATACAATCGGGTTCAGAAGCTTTGTTTTAACACGACAGTAAAGTTGAGGTTCGTTATCGGTACCTGCACCAATTTCTACTTTATCAAACTCCTTTCTTAGAGCGTCTTCGATTTTCGACATTACCTTCTCCTTTGGCAATACCTCTTCAAACGCAATGACTTTAGTGATCGTAAGTGCAGACATTTGTCAAATCTCCATTTTTCCATTTTCCCAAAAGGCTAATACATAATATTCGTGCCATTGTTTTCCCAAAAAGCATAACGCCTCAATCAGCCACTGTAGCGGACGGCTGTATTGATTTTTTATGTTCTATTTCGATACTGATAAGGTTTTCGATTATTCCAAGATACTCTTCGTTTTGTGCTCTAAGAAATTCTAGATTAGATGCAGTAGCCGCAACTTTCGTTTGAAGCTTAATAATTTCCTTGTCTTGATCTGATACTTCATTTCTAATTTTAACTAGCTCTCGGTCCACAGCAGCACCTCCAATAGATGAATAATAGTTCTGAGCAAGAGATAGAGCCGCAATCATCGTAGTTAAAAATGCAACATAGAACATCTTATTTGATGTTTTGCGCTGATTATCAAGGGATTTGGCCGAAAATAGTGCTGTAACAAATTGAATTTCGCTTTCATTAGAGCTTTTATTAGCTCGATCAATAACATCTTCTAGCGAAGCCGAAAGGTATTCTTTCCCCGTCGGTCTGTCACCTTTATCCACGAACTCAGAACCCATTATTAAGATGAACCTCTTTTGTAAAATAACGCTCGCCTCAAGTCGCGCGTACGCGTCACTTTACAAGCGCTTGCTATACATGGTATTTCTCATTGAGTGATTTCAGTTGCTTTATATAGTCCGTTGTTTTTTTAATGGACTCATAGGGCACTTCTGCTGTTACAAATTTTCCTTTGCAAGCATTACAATGCCTCACCCTCAAGAAAGGCTGGACACCAGAGAGTACTCGCTGACCAGGTCGACTCCTATAGACATTCAGCTGGTTAATCGGGATGCTTTCGCAGAATGTGTATTCGTCGCAGGTAGGGCAAAAGACTTTTGTGCCTGACATCAGATAATCTCCGTTAAATGCCGTACTTTGTTCTTATCTCAGAGTTCGTCTGGATCGCAGACAGAGCATCAGATGTCCCTGATCCAGAGAAATCACACTCGATCGAAACGAGAGGATAATCTGAACTTGATACATTTCCATCACTGTTAGTTGAAATCGAACTGACTAGTTGACGCTCAACGATTGCAAAGGTAATAGCAGTTACTTCCCTCTCCAACGCTAACTCTGAGCACCTTAGAATGGCGAAATCAGTCGCCCTTTCTAAAGATGTTCGAGAACGTCCTTCGAACGATACGAGGTGTCTATTTTGGCCAATGATAGAACTGCTGTAGCCTGAGCGACAGCCAACTTCAAAGCGCAAACGTTCTACAATGTCGCACTCAAGCTTCTGAGAATATGGAGTTGGTCCTAAAGATAAATCACTAGCGCATCCTGCAAATAATACAGATGTTGCGATTAACAAAATGTATCTCGTCATTCCTTGCCACTCCATAATTGCATTACAGCCGATTTGTTAGGCCTTCGGCCTTATAATAATATTTACGGTTCAACCGCCCATTTCGATATTTTGAATCGATAAATCATTGAGTTTACGCTTAATTTACTGATTTTAGGTATCAATGATTGTCGAGAGATTAACGGAAAAATTGGAGATTGGGTAGTTTTTCGCGATCTCGCGACAAACGGAAGGGGATACGGGATAAAGCTGCGACCATCTGATCAAATCCCTACCAAATCCACAGCGTTACGCAGCTTACCTGCTGATATTTCGATATATTTTTGAGTTGTAACCATACTCGCATGCCGTGCCAACTCCTGTATTACACGCACTGACACGCCCTTTTCACTGAGATTGGTTATAAATGAACGCCTGCCGCTATGTGATGAAGCATTCTCGATACCTGCCTCCTTGTACAGAGTGCGAAACAGGTTCTGGATTGTCTGAGAGCTAAACCCTTCGCATGTTTTTTGGGACCGAAGCAGGAATCCTTCACGATTCTTAAGTAACTGAGGGTTCTTGCTGATGTACAGGCCTATTTCCTTACGAAGCGTCTCATTAACTACCACTTGCTGATCTGAGCTGCCCTTTGTTTGATAGGACTTCAAGTAGATCGTGTCTTTGACTTCAACAATGTCGTCCCTGACGGACAAAACGTCCTTTACCTTAAGTTGGGCAATCTCACACGCACGCAAACCGGCCAGAAACGATAAGAGCACTACTAGTCTATTTCGGTCCTGATACCTCGTTACCTTCACGATCTTCAGAAGTCGCTTCAATTCGTCTTGGTTGAGTACCTTGGCTTGCTTCATTATCTAACTCCTCATCGATGAGCGGACTGATGACAACCTTACGAACTAGTAATAGCTCCTGTAATTCTTTCTCTGTCAGCTTCCAGTCTCTCGTCATATTATTGAACTATTGTTTGCTTTCGTTAAAAACAATAATAGTTTCAAACTTTTCGGATTCCTACTGAAATCCGAGGAGACTGCTATCTATTGTATTTATTGGGCTGGCAACACTATTGTTGGCTAATTGTAATTTTCATACATTATTACTCGACATGGAAATGCTTGCATATAAGTAGACATTACTTTTCTCAGCAAATAGCTGCATGGGCACGACAGAGAGCCCTGAAAGGTGAATAACAGGCTCTTAACTCATTAATAATGGGCACTAGGGATAAATACTATAAACAGCAGACAGGAGCACACATGCTACTACACGAAATATATTCAAACCTAAGCCCAAGGAAACGCAATAGTGTGCTTGATATTCCATTACGATCGAATTGGGACTATCGAACCGGACCACTCCCACAGACTGATGTCGAGCGGAAGCTTGGCAAAATGGAGAAAGAAATCCATCGGGATCAGACTGAACGCGATATTCAAGTCCCATTCCATATGATGAATGAGTATTACGATGATTCCTACGAAGACATGGTTGATGAAGAAACCGAAAGTCACTTGCTTGATCGCGAAGTTAATCGCGCGAGAATGAGTGCGCGCGGCATTACTCCTCCGAAGCCGCCGTATCCCAATAAAATTCGATAAACGGGCTGAGAGCCTGTACCAGACCATTTGTTGCTCACCGATACAGGCATCCCTGAAAAGGTCTACCTCGTGTTGACCAGTCTTAAGAATCAGTCAAATCAACATGTATATGCTTGATTTATAGGTAAAACCATTATTTTGCGCTTAATTATTTAACATTGCATAAATAAGGGTATGCAAACAATCAAATACGATAAACAAGAACAAGACGCAGGTCTGCGCCTGCAGGCGTTTCATGATGTCTACACCTTCATTACGGCCGGGGATACAGGCGAACCTGAAGAAAAGCTACATCTCTTCGTCACCGCGCACTTCGCCAAGAGAAAGCAAATTGACGTACACAAGTGTTGCTCTCACTTCCGCAACCGCCTTGATCGCGTAATCTTCCGGAAGGGTAACCACAGGTTGTATAAAGCATTGTGGCTTGAGGAGGGTGCCCAGCTAACAAAAAGCGCCTATAACACCACACACGCACACTGGCTGATCGAAATCCCGGAAAACGTCTCGGAGACGGCTTTTCGATGTGTCTTCAGCGACCTGTGGGTCGAGATCTGTGAGCACCGCGATATCAGGTTCGAATATGTAGACTTTGGACGAGGCGGAGTGCATGGCCTAATAAACTATGGCCTGAAGGAGTTCAGCAAAGGCAATCGTGGGACGTTCATTGAAAGCTGCTCTGACAACGCAAGACTGCAAAAAAATCGACAGCCGAATCGACGACAACAGCGATAAGCGCCTGACATCAACCCGAATCTTGGTGGAGTTTGCAATGCGAACCCACTGTCAGAGATGGAGGCCACTTGAAGTTAGCTCGCAAATCGTAGTGAATACCGGAACTGTTTTAATTAACAGTGCAGTTACTATAACCAAAATAAAGCACGTAACGATCACACCGACATAGGAGAGCATATTGACCAGAACAGAGACAGTAGAAGCTATCAAGGTCGAACTAAGCAAGAGAGAACTACGGCCAATATCAGACAATGAGTTCAGCAAGCAATACCTGAATAGAAGCCGAAGTTACTTGGCTGTAATGAAACACAAAAACATAGATATCTCTGAATCTGCCCTATTGGCTCTATACAGGAACTTGGCATCGCTGAGCTCCTCATGGATGGATATAGCAGCGTCATCACCTTTGGCCACAACAAGTAGGGCATGGCAGAATCACTCGTTATATAAGCGACTATCGGAGACTGTATGGCAAAATATTTCCCAAGAGACAATATTATAAAAATAGGACAGCAGGTATTCCGCTGTACTCACTCCGGTAGCGCAAATGAGCACCTGAATTGAAATAAGGCTGTATATTTGAAGTCAGCGAGAGTTTCACGAAAAGAACCACAATCGCTTGGCAAACCATACTGTCGGTAGGCCACCAAAAAAAGGAAGCATAGTGAATATTAAAGTTATCACTATGCTTCCTTTTTAAGACACACCACCGGCAACCAATATCCCTATTTTAATTAGGGATAAATTTCATCAAAACGGATGGCTTCAGGGGTATATATTGCGAGCATACCATCAATACCACCAGCGAAATTAACTCCTGACTTGAAGGCATTTACGTAGCTACAGAAACTGCCGGATAGCGCTATTACCTTGGCGTAATCGCTGACCTGTTTGTCACTCAATTCAGGGTCATTGAATATCAAACGAATCACTGCTTCACTCCAAGTCTTCGTCTGCTGGCTTTTGAGTATGTCTAATAGCTCCCCGGGATCAACTGAGCGCATATAATGCAGCTTGTGCCTGATGCGCATATATAACCTGTAAGCTACTTCCAGCTTGTCTAGCACGTCAGTCTTTCGGCGGGCATCTGCCTGAAGCCGTTTGATGGTTTTTCGTGTGTCTACAGTTACAGCCTTGTTCTTTCCTTTCGTTCCATCTCCTGTATCTTTAGCGAACGAGGAAGGAACTACTGTTTTCCCTGTAGAGCCCTGTTTTACATGCATATTTAAATCTCCATATGATCCGAACAATCCAGCCGCCCACGCAATGGCGAATGTTCAGAATTAATTGTGCGTGACGGGAACAGCACTTGCTGTTCAAATTCCTCCATACTATTAAGTATGATATTGCGCACCATGACCTACATGGCAGTCAAAAAGACCCCACGAATCACCTCGCGCGAAATTTATGCATCCGGCTACGGGCCGGAACGAATTGTTAAAGAGCGTTTGCAGAGAATCGCAATGGATTAACTGAGCCGAGCAAAAGAGCGGCGCACCCGGCAGTAGCTAAGGCATGCTTTTTTGGCTTTCAGCAGGAGGGATATTAAAGAATCTGGCGGTATTAAGTAAAAGACAAAAATGTTGCCGCTTTCGGGCAAAAAATGTCTCGCATTCATGTACGGCAAGTAAAAGGCAACAATATCACTAATTTACAAGAGGATGTATCTGACCATCAATAGGGGCTGGCGTCTTCTGGGAACGAGAACTCGTCGTTCAGCAATGCATAAATTATTTTTTGTCCCTTTTGATTCAACCGGTCTATGTGCCTAACAGCTGAATTCATGGTTTCTCTGTCAAGATCTTTTAAGCGCGTGACTCCTGCGTCAATTGCGCATTTTTTAACTGTTAACCTGAACTCGTCCCATGCGGGCTTTCGTTTCCGGTAAGCCATAGAAACTACTTGCACTGAGCTGAGCCCCCTAAACCGCCTCCAATATATTACGTCAAGTTCTCTTTCGAATTGATTCGCCTTTTTAATGCTGAAAGATGGATTCTTATTGAGCTTTAAAACGTAGTCGCCCACTGCCTTGTTCGCAACCGAAATTAACTCTTTCCTAGTGCTTTTGTATAACCGGGCAGCCGTATTTTTGTCCATTTTCCTTGGAACTGTGCAATATACAATTCCCTCTTTTGCTACGATCTTTTCACCAGCCCATACAACCTGAACGTCTTTGAAAGATATTTTGTGGAACTTGAAGTAGTTCAGCATAAACCACTGACGAAAGTACTTTATCTCGTCCAGCCGCCTATCAAATGAGTATATGTCGCCCCAGAAATCCCATATTATTTGTAGATTTGGGTACCTGGTGCGCAACTTCGCCACCCCTACATGATCTTCAGCTATCTTCGCTATGCAGTACTTCCGATATTCATCCGAAGCCAACAGCACTTTAAAATAAGGAAGCGCGACATTTAGTGGGTGTAGACTTTTATTCGCATTCTGTTCCGTAGGTAAGCGATTTTTGGGACTCAAAGATTGAACTCCTAACCAGTAATTTGTTCAATATAGCTGACGGTGATCGGAACTACTAATGGGCGAGCTCGGCATATATTACATGCTTATGGGGTTACACATCGTCCTGTACGCAGTGTTTCCCGCGCTAGCAAACCATAACAAAGAACACGACCCACAGCACCTAAAAGCGCCTATCAACAGAATCTTGATCTCTTGTGTGTGTTTGATTTGCTAGCGCTGGGAACGTGCTTTCTCGAAAAGCAGAGCGCATTGACTCAACATGGTCTATAACTAGTGTACAAGCCAGCAGGAAGCAGTGGTACCCGCCCTTCGGAACGGTTTTTTTTCGCTTTGGCGTATCCAAGACCTCTTGGACTGAGAGAAATGATAGTGATTCTCAATTATCCGTTTGGAGGACATTCCACATAACTACGGTGCTTCACACACTAAAAGTATACGAATACCCCTCAGACTCTGTGAGAAGTGCTCTCGTTGGATATCAGGGATCACTAGTAGCTTGAATGCAGTGGGCAGCGGCGCAGCTTAGAATTAATGGTGTACGGTCGTATGCTACGTAATACAGGACCCAACTCATTTCACAATTCTAGTTTGCTATGGCCTTTGCAGCATGTGGTACGCGGCCTTCATCTCTGCCAGATCGCAGATAATGCTCAAGGCCTGACCCAAGAGCGCCTACACTCACAGCGTTCCGCACATCCTCGTTATGCAGCAAGTAGTAGAATTCATTAAATCCTGGCGCACCATACTTAGCAGGATCAATTCCGTTAGGACCAGTGGATAGCTTCATATTCAAGCTACGGGTAATGACATCAACAGTAGCACTTCCATCTGGCTTGATAACTGTCCACTTCAGTTCACCTTTGCCATTCAGAGACGGCACATGAGACCTTAAATACTCTCCCGTTTCGTTGATTTGCTGATGCACAACAGTAGCGAAATGCCCCGTGCCATCATTTATCAATATCCGGCTTCCGCTTAGGTAAGCCCCGTCAATTGTATTGTTGTGGAACTTGTCGGGATACGCATTGTCGGAAGCGATAATATCCACAAACCCATCGAAATTTATATCCTTGAAATCTAACCGGTGGGATCCACTGCCCACTAACTGCCAATTGATGAGACGGCTATCTGTCTCATCAATGTATGTGCCATTATCATTAATGAGTATTTGTAAGACTCCGTAAGGGTTGTTGTAGCTCCAAATTAAGGACGAGATTATGATATCTAAGTCACCGTCATAGTCTACGTCAATCCCTTTTGCAGAAACATCATGTGACAACCCAACAGTGTCGTTCCAATTTTTATTCAAAGGTTTGACTCCAACAAAGTCGTCTCGCTCGAAGTATGGTTTCGGAAGGACAGTAGCTCCAATAAATTCAGAAAGATCACTGGAGTACGATGCTATGATATTCATCTTTGGTTCGAGGCCTTCGCTCTGTAGATTTACTGCATCACCAATGACTAGATCAAACGTCCCGTCGTCTTGAAACCCAAGAACGCCAACTGCATTGCTTCCCCGTATATACCGCATGTGTCCAAGCGGCATTGGTGTAAATTCTCCACCTTCGTTCAACAGTACGAGATATCTGCTTTCAAAGGGTTCATTCCAACTTTGGGCAACAATATCCATGTCGCCATCGTTGTCGATATCATATGGAATTGAGTTATGGCTAGCAGTTAAGTAATCCGATTGTGACCACGACTTGTCTTCTATATTGTAGAAGTAGGTGGGAGAGTTGGCTTGCTGACCATAGGCGAGCTTCCCCTCATCTACACCCATAAATACAACTGATTGTGTACCATCGCCATTGTCGAGCACCCAGTTATGAGTGGCACCTTCGATTGGGTGATAATCGAGCGCTTCTGGCACCCCGTTCTCATACGTTATGGCGAATGCAGAGCCACCATTTGCGACCTCCCACACCCAGTTGCTGTAAAATACCATTTCACTTGATTCAGACAGTTTCGCGTAACTTCCGTATCCCACGCCATGTTTGCTTATGCTGCCGCCTACCTCAAAGGTATCTGTTCTCGTGGTGAACTTGTTGGGAGATATCTGCAGGCTGTTAAACCAGCCATTGTCTACATTGATGGTTGTAGGTAGATTTTCATAGAGGTCAGCTATGGCGCTCAGAACGGATGCATACTTATTCCACTCAGTGGCATCATATGCAGTAGCAGTCTCAAAATCTCTTATAATGGAGTCAGCAGATATTTTCAGTTCAACGATGTTTGAGTAAGGGCTAATTCCGTCGAGGTTGTATGCTTCGACTGCTAAGAAGAAGGCAGCGTCTTTCCACAGGTCAGCACCAAACTCTCTAACGCTCCCTACATCGATCGCCTGAATGGTATGTTCGCCTTCATACGGTGCAGGTGCGTAGTGAAGTCTATATCCTGCAGCATCACCGACACTAGACCATGACGCTTTTAGCTGGACTCCATCAGTTTCAATGGAGAGCTGGGGTGCAATCGGGGGCGATGAAAGTACTAGCGGGGATGCTAGAGCTGCCGCCACTGAGATAGATAGCCTAAGTGATTGATTCATAATTTATTGTTCTCTTCTCCTAGCAGCAGCCTAGCAACTAATCGACTGAAATGCAGTGGAACTTGCTATCACTCAACTGGGGGCTAGTGTAGTTACATGGACAGTCTGCATAAACACGGTACTTCGCACACAAATTGACTACGATTAGCCCTATGACGCGGCTAGACGCCCTATCGCCGGGGACAGTGACCAACTTTTAGCTTCATTGCAGGTACCCACTGAACCGCATGTATCCCGTCTAACAACGCCTATTAGGGGCCAGGCAGGCGCTAGGCCTGTACACGATTTCGTCAGACCACACAGGCCGACAGCTGAACAACAAAGTCAATATGTGACTCTATAACTCTTTATCGACTCCTTCTGAATCCTCCTCCACTATCAATGGCCGTTTAAAGACATAGAGCATTACAATTCTATGCACCCAAAGAATTATCCGTGCCAACATTCTGCCTATAAAAGCAAACAGCGGGGGTATCCAGCTTAAACTAAAATTAACCAGCCAACGAATCCCAAAAATATCAGTACTATTATTCCATTTTCTTTCATACCCATTTTCGTGACCTCACACCATTTTACGTACATGAGATTAGCGCTATATTTATACATGCGTGAAAACTTTCACACCAAGCGCCTTTTACATCGGTCCTATTTCAAACTCATAGTTTTGGCCATCGCGTCACAGAGCGCGCCCGCTCTGGATGTACCTATTTTGGGTACATTTTACATTGTCCCTAATATAGGTACAATGAAAAAGACACTTCACTCTCCCGATTATCAAAAACTCACGGAATGGCTAAAGCACCAACGTAAGGCAAAAGGGATGAGCATGCGTGATTTAGGGGAGAAGCTGGATATCAGCCATTCGTTCGTTGCAAAGATTGAGCAAAGAGAGCGCAGATTAGACGTAATAGAGTACACAGCGTACTGCAAGGCTCTTGGGGTATCGCCGCTTGATGGATTAATGCAGATTGGCAACGATCATTGAACTAGTGGGAATGTCCGTATGCCGATTTCGTCCGTTTAAAGGGCATTCTTAGTACTATTCATGTGCTTTCCGAACACAACTTGCCTACGAACACAGTCGTATTGATTGCTACGCTAGGCTAGTAGATCGCTAGTAAGAGACCTAGTAATTATAGCCCAATCATTTCATTCCACTTCTTCTACTTCGCCTTCAAACCAAAGCAAAGTTGCCGCATATCCATTTTCTTGAACCAAAACTTCTTCTATTAGAAATTCAGGAAGACTAAAACCTTCCGCATCATCGAACCAAATTGATGCGTCAATCTCATCATTAGTAATGCCACCCTCTAATGTGAAACTAACAGTCTTTGTGTGGCAACCAGATGGCAACGGTGAGCCTTTCGGAGCATTAAGCCAAAAAGGATTATTGACACCACAGAAACCATACAAAATCACACCGTTACGACTAAAAATTACAGCCACAGGATCGTCATAAAGTGCCATAAAACGGTTTGCACATGCCTGAAAACTGACATCAAATATGTCTGCGAGCTCCACTAGTGAACTCATCGACGGTTCACGACCAAACGCAGGCGCTGATCGAAATCGATTTACTGGCATTATGAGCTCTGCCGCAAAAGCATTTGCTTCAGCTTCTATCTGATTCTTTGAAGAGGCCCCCTTACTGGTCTGCACCAACATGTCCTTCGCGCTACAACTCATGTTGTGACCGTGTCTCGGAATCAAAAAATGCCCCAACTCATGACTAATTGTAAATCGCCTTCTATGATATATAGCCCCTTCATTGACGATAATAATCCCTTCTGATTTTGATGCATTTGCTACTAGTGCTCCTTCTAGATTGTCAAGCTTGCTGATTCGTATCTCACTAATTCCGACCGCAATCGCAATTTCTTCTATCGGAGTACTCGATAGACTTCCCTGAGGAGTTTGCCTAATAATCTCAGAAGCAATCTCTTTAGGCTGTGCTAAATCAGCCAGTTCCATTAGGTCGATACGTTGCATTATTTTTTACTCAGTGCGTCTGCCGCAGCTCGCAACACAGCCAAGTCAGAACTTGAAAGCCCTTTCTCTGCAAGCTCTCTAGCAAATGTTCTAATTTCAGGACTCTCACCAATCTCGCTTTGACCCGCTGTTACTAAGTAATCAACGCTAACACCATAGTAATTTGCCAATCGCGTCAACAAATCCATCGAAGGATTCTTGGTATCACCTCTCTCAAGCTCCCAAATATGCGACTTGGAGACTTCCACGACAGTTGCGACATCTTGTAAAGATGCGTTTTTCTTCATTCTTAGTTCTTTTAAACAAACGCCTAGTGACATAGCCCCTCCGAGGGTAAATAGCTCAAACATGATACATCTTACGAAATTGTAATGATAGATGTTGACATTCCATTGCTGTTCGATATATCCTTACGTCATCATACAACTATTTCATTTATTTTATGGATCCAGTTCGACCACACCACTAATAGCTGAGTCGTAACAGGTTGCAATAGATTAAGAAAATGTTGGATGAGTGCCGCCGGCGCATTGCATCTGATGATGCCTTGAAGTTGCCGACGACAATTAACTTTCCACTAATTGATAGAGGTAACTTAGCTATGAACGGTAAATTTCAGATATTTAACGGCTCGAACAAGCAGTATTACTTCCGACTTAAAGCTTCCAACGGGGAGACTATCGGTCATTCAGAAGGGTATATTGCAAAACAATCAGCAGAGAATGGGATTGCCTCTGTGCGAGCAAACTCCCAGTCCGACTCGCGCTATACGATCTTTCAAGGTAGCGATAAGCAGTACTACTTTAACCTTAAGGCAGCAAACGGAGAAATCATTTTGTCGTCGGAAGGTTATGTTACAAAGCAAGGAGCTGAGAATGGCAAAGAGGCTGTTAAAAAGTACGCACCTACAGCAGATGTGGAGGATTTGACTAGCGCCGCCACGTAGGCTTCAGGTAACCAGATCATGCTACCGACTGAGTTTTCAGTGTTAGTTGACTCGAACACTGTCAGTAGGTAGCTGATCTAAATATTCATACCGTATAACCATTTGATGTTTTGCTTTCTATATGGAGAAATCTAAATGAGCAACAAAAAGGATATTCATGTTGTACCTCACAATGGGACCTGGGCTACTCGCCGAGAAGGCGCGAGTCGAGTTGGCTCAACCGCTCGCACTCAGGGCGAAGCTATAGATAAAGCGCGCTCTCAGGCTCAGCGAGCTCGCGCCGAAGTCGTTATTCACCGGCCCGATGGTCGTATTCGTGATAGCGACAGCCATGGCAACGATCCATTTCCTCCACGCGATAAAAAACACTAATAGACGTGATCTAGCAGGGCCAGGCATTGCTCCTGCATCCCGTGACTCACTGCGATTCTAAATTTCAGCTAGCAAGTAGAGCTAGCATGGTTGCATCAATTACGGAAAGTACGGTTACAGAACAACGAGCCAGAGCATATATTATTCAGGTCATTAATAATGATGAACGATGAAATTCAAGGAAAACTTAGACCCATTTCGGACATATTCAAACTCGACGCCGGGAATTCTTCGTTTGGCTCAACGCTTGAAAGCGATCATTTGTTTTTATCTCAAATTACACTCTCAGAATCAGTACCCGCAGATGTGCGACAGCTATTCGAGACAGCCAAAAATTTAAGCCTCTACTCATGGTTCGTCTATCGCTTCCACCAAGTCGCGGAACTGATTGGCTTTTCGGCAATGGAAATGGCACTTAGAGAAAGATATGTAAGCGAGCTTCCAGCTGATGAAGAACCCGCAATAGGCGCTGAAAATGGGCTAAAGAAGAGACGCAGAACCCCTTCACTAAGCGCACTGCTTACCCACGCTCAGAATAAACATTGGATAACTAATCACGGATTCCCAGATTTCTACGAAATTGCCTATCGTGCCGCTCAAGCTAAAAAGAGAGACGAGATAATTCAATCCGGGGCACTGAATGTAGATGAATCAGTTGAAATTCCGTATCCAACCGAAGAAGAGATAAACGCAGCCCTTTCGTCACTAGACATCGTCGGCGGAATTGTGAAATACGCACCTATACTCAGAAACGACTTGGCACACGGTTCCGCAATGCTATTACCAGGCAGCATATCCACACTGAAAAAAATAGCAGACCTAATCAATCAGATTTTTACAAAGCCCTGACCAGCCCACCACACAATAAGTGTACGAACACCCCCTCAGACTCTGCTAGACGCTGTGTCGCGGGGTATCAAAGATCATTAGTAGCTTGAATGCTGTTGGCGTCGCCGTTGCTCAGGCCCGCTCTTATAGAGCCGACAGAAATGTCGTTTCGGACGAATTTGTAGAAAGTACTCAGCACTTCCAATCCCCAAAGGCAGAAATCGAGCTCACGCCACTTCAACACTTTAAAATCTGCTTCTTTCTTAAGCGGGAAAATCCTTTAGCGTTCTATATTAGCACTTACCTGACTCACATAGGCTCGACCGTTAAACTGGCATTCTCAGCCTATCTTTGGTTTGTACGCCGTATCTATATCGCCTAAGCTACGCAATAATGCCCCTACTTTCTCGCCACGTAGCTGCGATTTCGCCTCTTTAAGGTTCAAATGGCTGTAGTGCTTTTCGATCATTTGCACGCTAGTACCCATGTGCTCAGCAAGCGTATGAATAGCAGTGCCTTCGTGTGTAATCCTCAATGTCGCATACGTATGGCGCAAGCTATAGAGAACTCGCTTCTCGCCTGTTTTAAGGTCATGCAGCAGATTGTGATCATCCAGATACTTTTCAAACAACTTTTGGAAGCTGGTAGGCTCAGTGCCATCTTTAAGCCTAAAGACGTAGTCGTTTTGTTTTGGCGTTATGAATGATTCCAACCAGAAAGGCTGTGACTTATCAACTTCATAGTTACGCTCTGCAATCCGCTCAAGGGCCGCAATAGTCAGCCCATTGCCTAGAACAGTTCGTGTACCCGTCTTCCCGGATACTGTTACCCAGCACTCTCTCAACAGCTTCACGTCGCGTACTGGGTCGCCAGTGGGCTCGTACACAACTTGTGTACCATCCTCATTGGTATCGGAAGTCTCTCCTCTATCCAAGACCTCTCTCGTCAGCTCAATTTGGTTCCACTTCAGGCCCATTAGCTCGACTCCAGGGCGAACGCCTGTATCGATCATCACATTGACATAGTCTTTAAGAAGCAAGGCAAGCTCCTTGCTTTTGGCTTGCCTTTTTTTAGCTCCCCAAGCATCAAATCCGGCCAACAGTGCCTGTATCTCCTTAACCTCAAAAGCAGGTCTTCTATTTGCTTTTGCTCCCTTCTCAGTCCGCAGCGCTGGGCGAGCTGCTTCGGTTAGGAAGCCCCGTATTACTGCCTCATCAAACACTCTGTTCAAAGCCGCATTATGAGTCTGCAGAGTACTTCGGCTGGGTCTCTTTCGCATCAAGCCTATACGCCAATCATCGAACTGATTAATCAGGGCATAGTCGATGCTCGACATGTTGTAGTTGCCAAAGAAGGGGGTTAGGTACTTATCTACTACGGTGAGGTAGTCTTTATGCTTGCGGAGCCCTCTGTCATTCTCAGCTTCATCTTCCAGACGTTTTTTAGCTAGCTTGGCAATATCTCTAAATTTACGACTCACTACTGGGAGGCCCAATCGTTTGAGTGCCTGCCCATCATATAGAAACTCTAGCGCTTTTTTCTTAGCTGCCGGCAGGTCTGTTTCGCCAGTACTCCTGCGCTGCCACTTCTTATCGACTTTAAAGCGGCACTGCCACAAGCTACTGTGACCACGCCTATACAGGATTAGCTCATTTGGCAGGACAGCGTGTGTAGTATCAACGAGTGCAGGCATGATGCTAGGATACTCCTTGCTTTGAGAAAAAATCGCAGTCGTTGACTAGCGATACTTCATAAGCAAGATTATACTTTACTTGCACATTTTGTTGCACACTTGATTTATACTACTTTAACCAACTGTTTTAAATAATGTTATTTTATATGCGGTAAACTCATAATCCGTTTGTCCCTGGTTCGAGTCCAGGTGGGCCCACCACTATTTCTCCATTTTTTTCATCTACTTACGCTCCTTTTTGCCCATTTTTGGTGGCACAAGTGACGGACTATGCATCCGTTACTCCCGGGCATAGTCCGTTACTCCCAGATTGGCCCCGATTTGCGCTCTGCTCTTAGAAGCTGGTCCGAACAAGTCGGACCATCTCTGTTATCCCGCGCCGGACGATTTTGATGGGAAGATTCAGGCAGGATGCCGAGGTGGCATCTTTGCCGTCGAATGGGTGGCAGGCTTCGTCTGGAATCAGTGGCAACCTTGGTCTTGAATACGCACCTCAGCTCTGCCCTACTCAGGCCGCCACAGGCCACACAGGAGCACAAATCGGCCGCCAGGCAGACCTCCACTGGTCCGCTCGCGCCGGCCAAGTGCGGCACATGAGGAGTGACCTCCTGAAATCCCCGTTGTAATTCCTTGTGGCAGCATGAGTTTCTACGGACAGCTGCTGCGGAAAATGAGAGGATTACACTATCATGCCCATTTATATGTGAAGCTTACGAGGTACTTCCAGGTTCTGTCTCCTATGACGACACTAGAGGCCTTGCCATTTTCACTGCTGATGAAAAATAGCTTTCCAAAACCAAAAAAATAATCGAACATCTTACGTCCGAAACTAAGTAGCCTCTACGATGGATACCGGTGCACTCAAGCTTCTCTACACCAATGTTAGCCAAATAATCTCTAAACATTCTGCACTAGCAGAGGCTACAGGTGAAAATTTTAACGTATTCCAGATTTTGGGCCTGGAAAGCGCAGAAGTCCGGACGCATTCGGCGTTCTTGTGCGAACTCCTCAATTCAAAAGGTTCTCATGGGCAAGGTGATCGATATCTTCGACTATTCGCTGACAGATTTTCGATAGAAGATTTCCACACGCCCTCATCCACCATCGAAGTAGAAAAATATATTGGCGGTATCACTTCTGATTATGAAAATGGCGGACGCATCGATATTCTAATTAAAGACAAAGACAATCGACAGATACTAATTGAAAACAAGATCTACGCATCTGACCAAGAAAAACAATTATTGCGTTATCACCGCTTCGATCCGCATGCTCGTTTAATTTATCTTACTCTCAACGGGCTACCTCCACCCGAACGCAGCACGGGAAACACTCTGAGTAAAGATCACGTGCTGAGCCTTTCCTATAAAGATGACATTATAGGCTGGCTTGACGCATGCCTTAAGGAATCCGTATCAAAGCCTCTAATAAGAGAAACCATAACGCAGTACATCACATTAGTCAGGAATCTTACAGGTCAAATTGAGAATCAACGCATGAGTAGTGATATTAGAATGTTTATTGCTAATAACCCCGAATTACTCGACTCCATGGAAGCATGTACCAAGGAGCTTCAAGCATTGAAATTGGAAACGCAGGCCCTATTTGTTTCGAAGATGCACGCACGATTCATTTCCGGAGAAATCATGCGCACCGACGACGTATCCATTATTGCAAAATGGGACGAGGATAGTGATGGCGTTCATTTTGGTTATCAAGCAATTCAACATGGTAAGAATATCAGCGCAAATCCTGACCTTGCCACCATAGTAGCGACACTAAAAACAATTGACGGTAATTTCCATTTTCATGATTTTTGGCTAGGATGGATTAACCCTGAGCCGTTCAAATATCGAAAGCGATTTATTCAAATGGCTTCGTCAGATTTGGTGGCTTTGTATCAAGACGAAAGCCTATTAAATACTTTTGTGGATAAGATAGTTCTTCAGGAAAAGATAATAAGAGATCGACTATTAGCGTCAATCCAATCATTCAAGCTTCCTACGCAAAAAATATCGAATTCGGAATAATTTGTCGGATCAGGAAGAATGGAGCCTGGCACATATTACCATTCCGAATTTAGTCAACCAGCCTGCCTGTTGATGGAATAGTACTGTGAAATGCGCGGCTTGATATGAACCACTGACATGAAGCACGCGTCACTTTGTTACATCGGGAATTTTAATAACTGAAACTGTATTCTCACTAACCTTAACTACCAATCCACCATCTATCATTCTTATGAGGATAGACTCTGCTTCATTAAACCGCATTCGTAATAGTAACTGAATATGGGAAATTGGGTAATTTATTTCCCATTCATTGTGCTTCGCTGCTGCTAGGTAGCTATCGTACACCGCCTTTACCACATCGCTCATAATAGGTTCTCCGTGTTTAGATTCCTACATTCGACTACAATTTATTTTAATATCTATCTAGCCCGCTACTAGGACTACGTTTTTACGCGTGGCCATATTTAGACTTGCCGAGCCCATAATAGCCTAACTGGCTTTAGTGGATCCTAGCCCTCAATATTTTTTTGTATTAATTATCGATCTACAATATATTTCTTGCATGGCATATTTAAATCTTTTTCACGTAAAATCGCACCTCAAATCACAGAGTACTTAGCTAGTGCTTAGACGCCTTAATATCTACGGTAAACCTAAACAGGAACTAGGACTTTAAAACATGCGGGTATACCTTGATGATGAACGCCCTACTCCTATTGGCTGGGTACGCGCTTACTGGCCCCAAGAAGTAATCGCACTGATTGAGGCGGGCGAGGTGACCGAGGTTAGCCTAGATCACGACCTCGGCGATGACGAAAGAGGCACCGGCTATGATGTAATTAATTGGTTGGAAGAAGCTGTCGCAGTTCGAGGCCTAGTGCCGCCGAAGATCGTTGTACACTCTGCAAATTCGAGTGCACGTGTAAAAATGGAGAGCGGGATCGCAAGCATTATACGTTTCGCTCGGCGCAATTCTACTCGGTGATTGAGTAACGATCATCACCACCACCTATGTAAGCAACACCATTATTTGGATTCCTATTTAGGGGAGATATGATTACTGGAATATTTTTCCCGTTAGTTTCCGGAGAGGATTACACTACCAATCAATCTTGATCGCCAATCCAAATTCACGCTGAATAGCCTCAACGACTGGCCGTGTCGCTTTGCCCCATTGATTGGAGAATACATAGGTATTGCCATTTGAGTGAAAGAGTTGATCATCTTGTAGAAAATATTTCTTGGACCTAAACTCGAAGCCGCGCTCTGCGACCTTCTTCGTCATCGCTTCTATAACCGCATCGCTGTCCAGATGCCCTGAGAGCTCGAGCCATTTGGTTGCGGGCATCAATGATCTAATTTTTTCTATGCTTGCTCCACGGTTGATAGCGGCCTCAACAACCAAGAATGCGATCATTCTTTTTGTCATGGCCTCATGGATCTGACCGTCAACTATAATGTCCCTTTTCCTGGTATCCCTCGTGGCAACTTTCTCGATATTCTGCTGAGCTCTTTTCGCCCTCACTCCGACTTGATACCCTTCCGCCTCAGGGAGGGGGATTATTTGTTCAACATTGACTAGAAGTTCACTATTGCTTCGATACGGCTTCATGCGAATACACCGGATATCGAGCCCTTTCTCGTTGAGCCACAATACGGTCGTAGTGAGTTCGATTGAAAACTCACCCGAAGCCAAAACTATTCGCACGTCATTACCGAAGTCATCTTCGCTTGGTTCATCCCATCCAAGGAAACTAAGAATCTCTTCTTCTGCTTGCACAGCGCTCTCAGTCGAAGCATATTCAGCAAATATTTCAACAGCATCTTTAAATGTTAGCGTTGATATCATAGATGCGTAACGGAGTGCCTGGAGCTCCATGTGCCCCCCATCCTGTGTCCGCTTCAGCTCTATCACAACCAGATTAGCATTTTTATCAATCGCCAGAAGATCAATGCGGCGTTGACTGTTTGTCCATCGTCCAAACTCTTCGGCAATGACCTTCGTGCCCGGAGCGATCACGTCAATGCAGTTCTTTAGTAATCGCTGCAAATCGTAACGCTCATTGATACGCTCTAACTGGAATGTTGTCTCCGGCAGCTTTTCAAAATCATTGTCACCAAACTTGTATATCGCCATAATTTGTAATTTCCCAGTACTACGATTCCTATAGGTCTACTTCGCCCATTCTACAGTAGCATTCGGCTCTAGAGTTTGCGGCGGCGCCGGTGAAAGGCGTTGCCGTTATTAAGTTGAATTATTCTAGCAGAGTCCGCTGTCAATCTAACGGGTTTGATGTCTGTACGTCAAAGCCAATCAGCCACTGATTTCGATCATCATTTTTAATATGACACGCCACATAGATGTCTCGATCACTCAGTAATAGCACGATCATATCAGACACGATATCTGGCGCTAGCCAAAGAGCTGACGACCACTGCCTTGCGCCATGCTGCTTATGTAGCGCACCGAGACCTTTTGGCACATCTTAGACCGCGATATCAATGCCCCTGATTTTCCGGTACTTCTTGAAACCCTGTGCATCGCAGACATGACAGTCAGCAAGAGTAAGCTCAGGATTGACCTGATCATCGACGCTACCATACTGGCTAAATTGATAGATATCCGTTGGCGGGTCATCTGGATCAATGTTGCGGCAGGACAGCTCTATTGATGAGGACTGATGGTACACCTTGGTGTCAGGAGGGCTGTATTTATTGTCTCTTGCCCTTAGACTGATCATGACATTTGTCCTGATGTTGAAATCAGTAATCGCCAAGGACAAGAAAGAGTATTGTAACGTTTTTGCGGCCTTGGAAGGCATGGTCCTACTCCCAGCTGATGGCCCGATTGGAAAGCACTGGTTTTTTGCCGAGACTTTAACGTAATATCAGTGCGAATAATCTACGCATTGAACATACAGGAGATGCACAGATTCCGGTTATGGCTCAAACACGATCGTACAAACGAGGAATGGAGTTTCCGCACGAAGGGTTTGTGCAAAATTCTATCGAAGCATATTTTCGAAATGATGGATATATCTTGGTCGTCGACGGCCATGTAGACCTGCTTTGCACCCATCCAGAAACCGGTGATTCATGGCACATTGAAGCAAAGGGAGTGACTACTCAAGTGGGTCTAGACTTCAGGACCGGCCTAGGGCAACTTGTCCAATCCATGCAGCATCAAGAATACAATCATGGCATAGCGGTCCCCGACACACCGGCCTTCAGGTCCCAAATCGCTAAAGTTAGTTCCTGGGTAGTATCACTCCTCTGCATTCACTGGCTCCTAATCTCTTCAGATGGGTCAGTGCTATTAGTAGCGCCTAACGAGATCTGAATCTTATCGCCAGCGAGAAGAGTATATTTGGTTCTTGTTTTTTGAAAGTGTCTGCGGCGATAAATGCTACTATATCACATCGATATTCTTTGGGATTTTTATAATGATGCAGAGCTCATTGTGGTCATTCGTTGAATCTGACGCCCAAAAATTAGGTAGGCGTCTCGCGCGCCAAGGTATTAAAAGTATAGCTGCGATGGAATATGAACAATACCTAAGATCTACTCTTTGGAAGAAGATACGTGAATGGGTTCTAGAGCGAGATGGCGCAACTTGCACAGTTTGTCAATCTAAGCATTACAACCCCAATAAAGACGGCATGGAAATTCATCACAGGGATTACAGTATTGATACACTGGAGGGTAGGCATGATGCAATGCTCGTCACCCTATGCCCGCGATGTCATCACAAGGTTGAGCATTATGCAAATGGCGTTCGGAGAACGTCGATCCAAGAAAAGGATGTTGAACTTCAGCGCCTTATCACTCTTCACAAATCAATCGTTGAAGACGGACTTATTCTAAAAGTATTGGACGCGTCGACCCATCGAGGCAAGAAGCTCCATCTTTTCTACGCTGGGCCTCTTGAATACAATGTATTCTATACTCTAGAGGATTTTGCGGCAGGACTGATATATGGTTACTGGAATGATAATTTAAACCTGCTACGTATTCCTATCCCATTTTCCCGTGATAAATTGTTTCAGAAAACAGGAGCATGCGTCATCAATAAAGAATCGAATAAAAAGGAACTTATCGTCAAGGTTCGGAATAATGTAGTGGAGATAACTCAGCCGACCAATGCTCTGTATGACATATCTTCATACCTTCGTTCGCATATCGATTCTAGACGTTACTGGAAGCTAGATGATGCTTCGATTTTAGAGAAGCAAAGATAATTGTAATCACCCCAAAAATACGAGGCAGTTATAAGTGGAAAATTCCGATAAAGACGAATACTGGTAATTTTATAATTATATCTCCTCCATATTTATGGGAGAATTACACCACCACAACAACTAAGAATGCCAAGGGATCACAAAAATGAGTCAACCTCGGGTGGTAATTACTGGTGTTAGCCGGAGGCTCGGGCTTTATCTAGCTCAAAGTTTTTTAAATGAAGGCTGGGAGGTGATTGGAATTACACGATCCGCCAGCAAGGAACTGAGAGACTTGCAGAATAATAGCATCACAATTTTTAAAGTTAAAGAATATGATGGTGAAGCGGCTGCTAAGCTAGGTTGCACTATTGCTCAGCAGTTTGACTTTATTGATGTAATTGTTCATAACGCTTCATTCTTCGGAAGAGATGAAGACTTCTCTGATAATCCCGTTAGTTTTTTCAATAAGCTCTTTCAAGTTCATATGGCATTCCCAGCCGAGCTCAACGATAGACTGCGAAAAAACTTATCAATGAGAGCTAGTTCAGGCAACATTGTCCATATTACAGATATATATGCTGTAGATCCTTCCGAACATTTCTCCTACTATTGTGCTACCAAAGCTGGCCTTGAGAATCTAACAAAGAGCATGGCACTGAGATTTGCTCCGAATATACGAGTTAATAGCGTGCTTCCCGGACCTATTCAGTTCTTGCCTGAGCACGATTCAGCTTACAGAAGCAAAGTTTTAAGCGAAACCCCTTTGAAACAAGAAGGCGGGTTCGGCCCCATCTACCAGGCGATTTGTAGCATCATTGAGAATCCTTATATCACCGGTAGCAGTATCAAAGTTGATGGTGGCCGGTCTTTGAAAAACTGGTAGCCCATAAATTGACAAGTCTGCAATGCCTGCACTTCTATAAGCCAAAATCTCTTCAATATATTTATTCCGCTGAGAACTGAATATTTCGGGTTTAAATTTCTCAGATACCCCCATGATATCCAAGTCGGCCGGACGGTCTATTTTAGAGCTATCCGGATCCTCTCTATTCCTCCCTAAATCTTCCTCTATTAAATTAAGCGCTAATTTGACCTTTTCGATACTCATATCGGATTGAAATATGCAAAGCGAATTAATAAATATTGACTGACTTTTAATACCCTCCGGAATTGTATACACACAAGGATAACAGATAATCTCACCATATTTTTGGCTGAGCTGCTTTATTATACGAGCGATATTAAATTCCGGCGCGACATTGCTTCCAATAGACAGATAATAGAGCATTATCTCAGCAACTTTCGAATGTAAGCGCCAACGAAAACGGTTGTGCACAATAGGCCTAAGAATGATTCGAATGTTACAATGGCAGCGGTTTTACCACTCGGATCGTAATCGCTCCAATCACCGAAGAACGAACTTATAAAACTCTGGGTGCTAATTGAAATACTGTGCAAAAAAGACGAACCTGGGTCTAGTGCTTGGAATACGAGAGAAAATATGCCAACTATAAAAAGAGATGATAAGGCTATGTTTCTTAGGCGTACGCCCCACCCAAAGATTCGGCCGAGGAGGACTTTCGCGAACCATTTGGATTGATGGTAATCCCGCATATGAAAGAAAGCGACGTCCTCTAAATCTAACTGCCCAGTATCCGCTAACCAATGCTTTAGAGAACAGTACTGATCACCCAGCAGTCGATCCTCTGTTGACTGAAGGATCTCGAATTTAGCGGGTTGAAAGAATCGACGCTTAGCGCCTCCAAAAAGTAGATCAGCAGGGTAAAACAGAAAGCGTGAGGTTGTATAACGCACCAGTGATATTCTCATTTCTCGGCCTAACTTGTTATTCTCAAAATGCGTCATCCCCCCGGTGGCACTTCCCGACAGGTCGACCAATCCATCGAGTCTATTTTCGATCAGCTTTAGGTGACGGCCTACACTAGCACTCGCACAATCTATAGATCCTATGGAACTGAATTCTATTATTAAGTCACTAGTTAGAGATAAGTCAACAAACGAAATATATGACGCCCTTAGCTTTTCGATTTGAACCGAATGGGCATCAAGGCTACATACGGTAAGCTCCTCTGCGATATCGATATTTCCTATTCTAATCAGTCCTTGGACCTTTGTCTTATTAGCAGATTCATTTTTATACAGCTCTTTCCCTATAATCAACTTACCAAGTAGAGGTTGACGAGCTGGCTCGACGCTTTCATCCTGCCGCCCTAGGAGCTGAATTTCCGAGTTGAAATACCCACCTATTGATACGACGCCTGGGACATGTAGTTCGTTAAGCCAAAAAAAATCAGAACCTCCTTGAATACCTAAGTCTAGATAAAGATTATCGGCCATCATGCCACGAAATGAGGCACCACCTTCCCCGGTAAAATTCGCCCCTTCGAGGTGTACATTTCCATCTATTCGGCATGACTTCAGTGAGAAGTGTTTTTTAAATGAACTATTGCAGAGCCACAAATCGCCTATTGTTTTACATCTGATTAGTCTAAAATTCTCTACGAATTCGCAGGAAAGAAAGGCAACACAACGATTGCATTCTATATCTGCCAGTTCGATATCTTCAAATATGCAATTGATAAAGATAAGCGGAGCGGTTATGCTTTCATCTACGAGAAGGTCGCGCAAGGTACTTACAGCGACTTTTTCATTCTCTATTGTCTTGGTCGCACCCGATTCAATTCTCCCTTTCCTGTTACATGAATTAAAAGATAAGCCGCGGAAGTTACTAACTGCGTTATAGTAAACCTCTGCTTCCAACTCATCTCCAACTTCGAGTGCACGGATCCCATGTTTTTGTAATTCATGCCAGTAAACAAAGTGAAGGCAATTACTTTGGCCTCTCACGAGCGCGAAAAAATGATTCTTTTTGTCATAATAGACAGTGCTATAATTAGCGATCATGAAGCTCGAATTCCATTCCTTGTGCGGCCAGCCCCCTAAAATCTTGTTTTACTTTATCCTCGAATTTACGCCAAGTATCTTCATAACTCATCAGATAGAGCTTTTGACGAATGGAGGATGGATACCATTTAAGTAGAGATTCCAAAGTAGCATGGACAGGATTTTCAGCAGTGAAAGTAACATCATGAAAACCGACGCGGAAGTCCAGGCATTCAATCAGCTCAGGAATGGCAGTTGTGTCGGTCGTGTATAAAATATCATTATTAATTAATAGCCCAAACGCAGGTTTACCCGGTGTATGCTTGACAGGTAATAACTGATAGTAATTACCGAATATTTCGAACTCCAATCTATCCAGCTGATAAACTTCGAAATAGTCCTCCAGCGCAGCCGGCCCTTCCCCTAACAGCCCTAGAGAACCTTTTAGTGTTTCATGCCAGAGCTCTCTATATAGGCTGTGATGAAAAAATAGTTTGATTCTCTTTTTGTACTTAAATAAAGCTTCATAGGCAACGCGTTCTAGGCCGAAGACATGATCTCCATGCACATGAGAAATATAAATTGCGTCTATATCGGAAATTGAAAGGTCTTGAGCGTAAAGGGCGTGTTTAACTGTGTGCCCACAGTCTATCAAGAGATTTCCGGCTTCCGAAAGTACGGCTGCATTATTATTGAAGTGTTCGAGAGACTCGGAGTGGCCACACCCCAAGATCTTAAACATACTACCGGTAAACATAGTAGGGTTTATCCGTTGCCTTTTCGATAAATATGTAGCCATGAGTCATTTCAGCGAGATCCAAATAGAGGTATGGGACACTGTCAAAGGTGGTTTCGGGGTGGTTTTGAGTCAAAAAGTTAATCGCTTCGTACATGTCTGCCCAACTTTTACCGTTGTAATCGGAGTCAAATGGGACAAGTCGGTGACGCAAGAACTCTGGTAGGGGTTTAAATATCTTAATCTGCATAGAATTTGTTCTCTGCTGTAATACTTGAATTCACATTAGAAGTGTAACCAACTAATGAAGGCTAAGGAAGCTGAAGATCGGCTTAATTGCAATTGCCGGATTGAAGGTGGTACACCGGTATTTTAGCGGCCAACTTCCAATAGCCCGGTCGGCAGTTTCAACTTCTGGCTTGTAGAACAGTTACTTAGGGGGCATCCATAAGACATACTTCAACCCAACTGATTTGGGGTCTGATTTGTAACTCATAGCAAAGTGGAAGCCACCATCCTAGCCGTATGTCCATTGCGCAGACGTCATCACCCCCAGTCACATATCACCACACTCTGCATCACCTGGTGTTGGTGGTGCACGCGATTCAATGAAAATAACCTCATGGCGACCTGAATCCCCACCAGTTTTATAGAGCCCCTTTAGCGCTACAATGAAGCTAAATTGATAAAAGTTCTTTTTTTAATCAACCAAAAGCCTCGTTGGCGCTAGAAGTGTCCGGGAAACCGGGATCAGTCCACTGGCTAATGGGTGGTGTTCGGTTTGGCAGGGGCAGCTACAGATGCCCAGTTGGGCAAGATGTCGCGAGAGCTGGAAACATAATCGCGAAAGCCATTAGATCTTGCGACGCCCTTAGATCGGTATCCTCGAACCAACCACCATAATTTGATGGTAAATTTCTATTAAAGTTAGCGCTTTCGTCGCCGACATATCCAAAGATACTCGCTCTTCTAACACTGGCGCCCTGCTCCCGAACTAAAGGATTGGAGAGTAATATGAATAAGAAAAATCACGGCAATTCGTTTTTAAGATACTTTCCTTTGTTCAGCCTCGCAATATCCCACTGAGCTACTACTTCACTAAACTCTTCCGCGTTGCCGGATTTCCGCAGAACTCCCGGCTCGATAGGCCGCGATTAAAGAAAGGAATCACATCCTATGAATTCACCGAGCGCCATAATCACTATGCTCGTACTGGGGCTTTCGCAGTCCTTGCCCGCCATCGCCAAACAATCCGGAAATATTAATGAAGGCTATCGCATCGATACCACTCAACGCTCAACGGTCAGTCTGTTCTATAGGACAGTGTTTCGTTCTTCCGAGGGAGTCGACAGCGGCTGGAACGGCAATATTCAAGGCTGTGATGCGGGCGATACCAGTGCTGAATACAAATCTGCTGTACTCAGGCGCATCAACTGGTTTCGCGCCATGGCTGGAGTACCCGCCAATGTCGAACTAGATCCGGAGCTCAATGCCAAGGCGCAACAGGCAGCGCTGCTGATGTCTGCAAATAGATCCCTGAGCCATTATCCACCGTCCGACTGGACATGTTTTGGCTCTGATGCAAGCGAGGCCGCAGCTAAATCTAATCTCGCCTTGGGAAATGCAGGGCCAGATGCGATGGTTGCATATATGGAGGACTACGGAGACACCAATTCAGCGGTAGGTCACCGGCGCTGGCTCCTGCATCCGAAGACGCTACGAATGGGAACCGGAGATGTTTTTGGCAGCTTGCCCAGCAATACCCATTGGGTGGTCTCTTCTACACACAATTTACCCCGGCCTGCGGTACGCGATGATTTTGTGGCCTGGCCCCCGCCCGGTCATGTGCCATTTGATATGGTATTTCCCCGTTGGTCCATTTCCTATCCCAAGGCAGATTTCTCTGGAGCTACTGTCAGCATGAGTCTTGGCGGCGTCCAAGTACAAGTTCAACTGGAAACGGTACGCGATGGTCCTGGTGAGAATACACTGGTCTGGCTCGCCGATGGGTACGCAGATGGCGAACGATGGGAGAAGCCATCCGGCGACACGAAATATGAAGTACTCGTCGAGAATGTCATCATAGGCGGCAAACCCATAACCTTTTCTTACAACGTTACGGTTTTCGATCCCGAACAGGACATCGAAACCCCCACCATCATCGCCGAGGTAGGCATACAGGAGAATTCATCCGCCCTTGTATTCGAGACCAGCATCAAAGAAGGTGCTCTCCAATATCAGTGGCGACAGTCCATGCTGTCACCGTTTACGCTGCATGACACGGCGGATAATGGGTTATTGAATTTCAAAGTGAGTCATAATTCAGGCTATCATCCCCATATTGATGCCGATAGCAACGGAGAGTCCTATTTCCGTCTGGCCCACCCAAGCGGTACTCGCCCTGGCAATGTCGAGTCCCTTGAACTACGCGAGGAGCTGCTTGTAGGTCCGGGCTCGCAACTTCAATTCAAAAGTCGCATGGGCCTGTCTACGAACAATCAGATCGCATCTGTCGAAATCTCTCTCGATAGTGGCATGAACTGGCAGTCTATCTACCTAAGAGAGGGAGACAGACTGCGAGAGCCCTTATTTTCAGAGAAATCTGTATCATTGGCGCCATGGCAAGGACGGGTGGTCCGTTTGCGCTTCCAATATTCTGTCGAATGCAATGCCAGTTGTTCTTTCTATCTGTACGAGGAAGGAAGCAGTCATTGGGATATCGATGATGTTCGCCTGTCCGGCGTGGAAAAAGCGTCTGAGCTTGCCCGAAGCTTACCCTTATCAGAGCCGCAAGTCGCGTTTACTCCAGCCGAGGCGGGCAGACAGTTGCTGCAGTCACGAGCGGGTATGTATGGACAATTCGACAATTGGGGTAGCGCCTACGTCCTCTCCGTGAGTGCATCGCAACTGAAACCGGACAGCACTGCTCAAATGGTAATTCAGCCCACGCCCGGCCCAGTAGAGCCGATTCCTGGTGTTGACGCGTGGCTCGGGCACTATAACGGCGTGTCACCTGACCCAGCGCTGGGCCTGCAATACAACAATATCGGAATTCTGGATCTATCCACGCTTAAAGCTTATTCCTGTGTCCGCTTCCTTGCGAACGGAGAACCTAGCGTTATGGATGGTGTTGAGCAAATGGACATTATTTTCGATCCCGTTTCGCTACAGAACGGCACGATTCAAGTCAGTATTGCGAGAGCCTTCAATCAAGGAAATGCTTTGACTGAATCAGCTGAGTGGCCTGACTGCAGTGGAACCTTCGATATGAACACGGGAGTATATGCAGATACTTTGCAGGTCGGAGATCAGGTCTTCCGCACGGAATTCGCTCTAAGAGACGACACTTTGCTTATATTTGAATTGCTTACTGCAGACGAAGTGCTGCCATGAGGCTGGTTGATTGATTACGGCGGGAACAGCAGTGTCCCGCCGGTGTCATGATTTGTTTTTCAGTATATCTTTTCTTCATATCGGAATTTCCACACCGCGAGGTTAAGTGTAAATCTCATCAACATCTTGGTTCTAAATTTGTGGGGTAAGGTCAGCCCGGAAACAATGCTCATCGCAATTCAGCCAACGGCTCGGAAAAAGTTCGGAGTTCGGTCTGAGGAAAATTCTGCCAACTCTTACACTTAGCAGGTTCGGTGGGGTTCGATGAGGCAAGAAAAGTTCGGAATAAGTTCGGTTTGAGGCAAATTTAGAGATACGAAATCAGTATATTTTTTAGCTTTCTTCAGCTAACTGCACCGAACTTCGTCGATTTGCGCTTACTCATAATCCGTTTGTCCCTGGTTCGAGTCCAGGTGGGCCCACCAATTTATATTAACAATATCAATGTATTACAGTTATACTGACGCTTTAAAATACGTCACTTGTTGCTTGCACACCGCTTGCACACTCCTTTTTCCTTCTTGCACACCTTTTTGTTTGTAGTGCCGCACATCCTGAAGAGCCCGAGACACGCGGCTCAGCCTTAGCTAGCGCTATAAACACCGACTAGTTTCCGCACAAGACCATCTGCCCTTTCCTATCTTAAAGGCTCTTTTGAAATGACCGTGAAAACGGGGTAGAACCCTCTCCATTCACTAGTGCTATGAGTATAGATTACAAAAGCACCTTCCTCCTTCGACACACCCCGTAAAATCGGGGTGGAACCCTCTCATTGAATATTAATTGAAATATATTGCTACTTAAGGGAATTCTGACAATTCGGCTACTAAAAAATCAACGGATGCTCTGACTTTTTTTAAACTATATTTGGGTCGATGATATAAAAGGAAGATACCTCCGTTATCGTTACGGGATATTGATAACTGCCCATCTTCAAGGATAATTTGCGTTAATCTTCCATCGGCTAATGGTTCTCTTATGCCCCATTCGGGTAACAATGCGAGACCTCCGCCTGAAATCGCTTCGTTAACCAAGGTATCCCCTTGATTACTGATAAAAGAAGCCTGGGTGTGCAACTCTTTCCATCCATGCTGCATGTTAGCTTGCCAATTCAAGATGCCACTGGGCGCTCGATATAATAGTGTTTGATGTTTGAGAATATCAGAAACTGTTTGTGGTATTCCGTTCTTCAAAAGGTAGTCAGGTGATGCAACCAGTAAAAATTGATTGTTGGAAAGCCTACGAGCAACGGCTCGATCTGGAGGGTTCGTTGTCGCTCGAATAGCAATATCAATCTGATTATGCGCCAAGTTAGAGACATGATCAGTCATCTCTACATCCACAACTATATTTGGGAAGCGTTTTCTTAATTTTGCTAATGCAGGCTCTAGGCAGAATCGACCATAGCCAGGGATTGCCGAGATTTTCAAAACTCCAGATGGAATATCTGAGTGTTGTTCTATCAAATTATCTGCATCATCCAAAGCCTGGACTGCTGGACTGATTTGTTCAAGATAGAGAGCTCCCAGCTCTGTCATTTGAACCACTCGAGTCGATCGCTGTATCAATAAAACACCAAGCTGAATCTCAAGATCCTGAATACGCCTTGAAACAGAAGACGCAGGCACGCCTAAAACCTTAGCAGCTCCAGAAAAACTTCCCGTTTCTGCCACTTCTAAAAAATATTTAAGCGCTCGCAATTTATCCATTTATTCCTTAGATGTAAAAAACAGCCATTATTGTCTTAAAGACAATTCTGATTGACTATTCTTAGTATTTAACTAAATATTCGATCGTATTATATTATTATAAACAATAATTGAAAGCACGAAAATAAAGGTTGAATAATGGGTAACAATTCTTTGGCAACTTCAATCAAAGAAATACTTGGACGAGTTTTTTGCTGGAGTACTATTTTATTAGTAATGCTTACTTCACCGAACATAATTGCCGCTACTACTGGAGAACCAACACCAGCAGGATTTCTGCCTCACTTTGAGAGCTTAATCACCCTGGCGATCGTTTTTTTTGCGGGCATAATTGCTTGGTTGTTAAACCATAGTTCAGCAACGTTCCGGGCAACAGGTACAAGCTTTTCTGCACTGGCATGTATTGCCGTTGTGGTATGGTTTTATTTCGCCCTGCAAACTGGCGTGTTAGACAATCCTAAGCCTCATCAGGTACCGATGGATGCTGCAAAACCTGTCTTAATGTGGATCCAGATAAGTGTCTTTCTGATAGCCGGTTTAACGTTATTCGTGGTGGCATTTAACCAAAGTAAAAGCCAGGAAATACTCACACTAACGGCACACAACGAAACCAACCGTTATGGACAAGTGTCACGTATGCTGCATTGGATAACTGCCATTTTGTTCATTTTTCTTATTCCAACAGGCATATTTTCTTCAATGATCCCTGAAGATGCCTGGTATCGAACCGAATATAGTATCGTACACAAAACGATCGGACTTATTGTCTTTGGGCTTTTTATCGCCAGAATAATTTGGAACAAAAAATCGAAACGCCCAGATCTGGATAATTCGTTGAAGCCAAAAGAGCAAAAAATGGCACACATGGCTCACATTGCGTTATATGTGTTGCTTTTTTTCATCCCAATTACGGGATATATAATGACAAGCCTGCATGGCTATTCGTCGTGGTTCTTTATTTGGGAGATAGAGCCTTTTTTATCAGAAAGTCCAGCTTATCAATTCTGGGGGTTTTTTCACAAATATCTGCTTCAATATCTTGTATATATCATCCTTGGCGGCCACATTTTAGGTGCATTGAAACATCACTTTATAGATAAGCATACCAAAGCACTAAAACGCATGGTTTCCTAACGAACCTAATCTTTGTTAAAAAATACCCTGTTCAAGCGCCTCTGGCTCGTGACTCGGGGTATATGGATTTAAATCAAAAGTACTGAAAAATGATGCAAGCGCAAAACTAAGGAGAACACAAAATGACTTCAGGAAAACAACTTTTCAGCACACTGGCGGATGGCATACTAACCGTAGAGATTCTAGAAACAAACTACTCTGATCCTACAGGAAACCAGGTGCTGGTTAAGATGGAAGCCGCTCCTATCAATCCATCTGACCTGGCCCTTCTTACCGGTGCTGCAGATCTCGAAAACGCTGAATATTCAGACGGAAAATTCGTCGCAAGCATGCCGGAGCCTTTCTACAGTGCTCAGAAGGGGCGCCATGGCTTACGTCTTCCTGTTGGCAATGAGGGAGCAGGCACTGTGGTCGCTGCAGGTGAAGACGAAGCCGCACAGGCATTGATAGGTCAGCGAGTTGCCTGCGTACCGGGATCGGCTTATTCACAGTATTGCGTTGTCGATGCCAGCATGTGTCTCCCGCTGGGAGATATCTCCTCTGAAGACGGCGCATCTGCCTTCGTTAATCCAATGACTGCTCTTAGCTTCGCCGAAACCGCAAGGGCGGAAGGGCACAACGCCATTATTCATACCGCTGCCGCCTCAAATCTGGGCCAGATGCTGATCAGGATCTGTCAGGAAGATGATATTGCCTTGGTCAACATTGTACGCAAGCCAGAGCATGTCGAGCTACTCTCGAATATGGGTGCAAAGCATGTTGTTAATTCCTCTGATGAGGATTTCGCCGACCAACTGCGCGGAGCCATCGACAGCACCGGTGCCTACCTGGGCTTTGATCCCATTGGTGGCGGACAAACAGTGGATAGCTGCTTCAGGGCTATGGAACAAGTTGCTGTAAAATATATGGACGAATATTCACGCTACGGTTCTAACCAGCAAAAGAAAATGTACATCTACGGTCGACTGGACATGGGGCCTACTATTCTGACCCCAGCCTATGGCTTTGGCTGGACTTTGTCAGGTTGGCTGCTATTTCCTTTCCTGCAAAAAGCAGGTACGGAAACGGCGGCGCGCATGCGCCAACGTGTGCTGAGTGGCCTGACGTCTACATTTGCCAGCTCATACAAGAGCAAGGTCACTTTGGAAGAGATGTTAACGAAAGAAGCTGTGACGGATTATCGTTTAATGAAGACGGGTGAAAAGTATCTGGTTACACCACAGGAGTAATTGAGTCATTGGGCATATTTAGTCCATAGACCAATTAACCGACGTCACATCATGATTGAGTAGCAGCGCAAAATAGAGCCCGATAAACCTTTGAGCCAATATAGTAGGCCATTCACCAAACACAATATGCAGCTCGGAAAACGTTCGGAGTTTGGTTGGCGAGACCCCCTGTCAGTTCTTCCACTTAGCAGGTTCGGTCGGAGCAAAGTTCGGGGAAAGAGTTCGGTATACGGTCGGTTTCGGTGCGGAGAAGTGATATTAAATAAAATAATTTGTTAGCTTTCTTAAGCTTACCGCGCCGACCTGCTCTGACTCATAATCCGTTTGTCCCTGGTTCGAGTCCAGG
>NZ_JBBDNQ010000028.1:0-252699 GCF_040877505.1 Pseudohongiella sp. | reverse complement strand
GGGCAATGTAGTAGCCTTGTGCCTGATCGCAGTCAAGTGAGCTCAAATAGTCCAGTGTTGACTGATCCTCAATTCCTTCAGCCGTTGTTGACATGTTCAGACTGTGACCAAGGTTGATAATGGCACCCACAATCGCTTTTGACTCCTTTGACTTCATGGCAGCCAGTACAAAGGACTTGTCGACCTTCATCTCCGAAAAAGGCAGCTTTACCAGTTGCACCATCGAAGAGTATCCGGTACCAAAATCGTCAATCGATAATTTGAACCCCCGCATTCTCAGCCTGGTCAAATTGTCGTAGGCGTTAGGCGAGTCGTGCATGGTGCTCGACTCTGTCAGTTCGAAAATCAGACGACGCGGATGAATGCCAAGTGTTTGACATCTGAAATATACCCAGTCAAACACATCCGCATTTGGCAAAGATTTAGCCGAGATGTTAAAGGACAGGCACAGATCTGCCTCAGGGCTCAGATCAGACAGACGAGGCTGGTAGCTGGTGAGTCTTGTCGAAAACCAGGCCAACGCCTCCTCCACGACTACCAGAGTAAGCTGATCAATCAGGTTGTAGTCTTCGGCCAGTTGGATAAACTTATCCGGCGGTATGATGCCATGTTTGGGATGCTGCCATCTGACCAACGCTTCGAAACCGGCAAGCAAACCACTCTTGCACTTTATCTTGGGCTGGTAGACAACAAATAACTGCTTTTGGGACAAGGCCGTTTGCAGGTCCTCAAGGTCGGGTGAAAAATACTGCCCGCCACCAGTTGGCCTATTTTCACCACTCAACGTCATTCGACTCAGGAGTTCTCGAAGGTCCGCTGGAACAAACGGTTTTGGCAACGACCCCAGCACATTCAGGCCATGTTCCATGGCAGCGTCGCATGCGCTATTCAAAATTTTTGCACCTAAGCCACTGGTGACAATCAGTTGCGCACGGTTCGAGATGCCGGCAAGTATGTTGATGATATCAATACCATCGGTACCCGGCAGTAGCAGATCCAGCACAATGACATCCGGATCCCAGTCTCCCACACAGGACATGAAATCATCGGCATTTGTCGTATTACGGCACTCAAGGCCTGCCTGGATCGCAATATCGACAATGGTCAAACCGATCATTTCCTCATCGTCCAGCACCAGCAGCCTTCGCGGACGTTCTGTTAATCCTGTGGCATCAAGCATTTAATCACCTTCCATTTTTAATAGGCCGTGTCACCGAGTATGGACACTGCCCCCGCAAGCATGTAGTTGTCCGTTAGGCTGAATCAGAAACGGCGAGAGTCGCCCCCAGTTTTTCCAGCAATTGCTGCCGGGAATAAGGTTTGGCCAACAAATTTATATCGGTGCCAATGTTGTGTGAATGCAGCTGGTCTGAATACCCGGAGGTGTAAACCACGCGACCGGCGTTGTGCCGGGACTGATAGTGTTTGGCAACATCGATGCCGCTGCGCTCACCAGGCAGCATGATGTCCGTGAACAACAGATCCAGCTTGTCCGTGGCATCGATGATTCGAAAGGCTGAGCTGACATCGCTGGCCGTCAGCACCTGGTAACCTTGCTCGACCAGCCAGCCTCGCGCCAGATTATTTATGTCCTCGTCATCTTCGACCAACAATAGAGTTTGCTGCCCGCCTCCCGTCCCTGTCATGGCACCCGGTCTGCCTGGTCGGCTAGTCGAATGCCGATTTGCAACCGCGCCATCTGCTGCAGCAGGCAACCAAAGATCAAACTTCGCACCTTTATCGACCGTTGTCTGCACGGTAATATGTCCCGCCGACTGCTGTACAAAACCAAACACCATGCTCAAACCAAGACCTGATTTATTGTCAGATGTTCTGGTCGAGAAAAAAGGTTCGAAAATCTGTCCAACCAAAGCTTCGGGGATACCCTCACCGGTATCCTGCACCGAGACCACCACGTAATCCCCCGGATTGATGGTTGAAAATCGGGTCACCTCAGCTTGCGTCACTGACTTGTTACTGAAAGCAATTGTCAGGCGCCCACCGGCGGGCATGGCATCGGATGCATTGATAGCCAGATTCAACAAAGCACTCTCCAACTGCGACTGGTCAACAAAAATATTCCACAGCCCGTCTGTGACGTCAATCGAAATTGATACCTTGCTGCCAACGCCCGCTTTTATAATGGGTTCAATGCTGTCCATCAATGATTTCGGCGCCAATATACCGGGGCTCAGTGCCTGCCGTTTTGAGAACGCCAGCATGCTTTTAGTCAGCGCACTGCCACGAGCAGATGCTTTTCTGATCAGTCGAGACTGCCTGTTTCGAGGGTCATCGGCAGCGGAGCTTTCTTCAATGAGTTCAGCATTGCCGGCGATAACGGTCAGCAGATTGTTAAAGTCGTGGGCTATGCCCCCGGTCAGCTGGCCAATCGACTCCATCCTGTGCGCGGCCTCAAGGTGTTCCCGCAGGCGTTTTTGCTCGCTTATATCTCGTTCGACCGCCACCCAGTGGGTATACACACCCGTGTCATCACGAATGGGTACGATGTTCAGTTCCAGCCAAAGTTCATCACCATTCTTTTTATAATTGAGCAGTTGTGCTCGCACAGGCTGCCAGTTCTCCAGGGCATGGCGAATACGATCCAATTCGCCCCGTTGAGTATTTTCTCCCTGCAGCAATCGAGGCGTATTGCCGACTGCCTCTTCGGCAGAATAGCCGGTTATTTTTTCAAACGCATCGTTCACAAATACTATTTCGGGTCCGGGCTCGTTCACGGAGTCCGCCTTGGTGATCAGAATAAAATCATCGAGCTGAGCGATGGCTGTGCGCAACAACCTTAACTCCTCCTGCTCCGCACACTCCTGAGTGACGTCTCTGAAATAGACAGCCAGACTGTTAACAGAGGGATAGGCCCTGACGTCCAGCCACATCTCGGTTGGTTCAAAGTAGGCTTTGAAGAAAACTGGCTGACCCGACTGCATGGCTTCGCGGTAACGCGGTGCAAATGGGCCATCGTAGCCTGCGCCACATTCGTCCCAGACCACAGTATTCAACAACGCGTCCCGGGACTGCCCGAGTATAGCCTCTGCCTTGGCATTCAGGTAGGTAAACCTGAACTCACCATCAAGCACAAAAAACGCATCAGTGATGCTCTCAATTGTGTCATGCCACCTGGCCAGCAACACGCTGGCATTGTTCTGCAAGGCCAATTCCGAGCGGTGCCGGAAACGGTAAAAATACATCGCCGGGAAATATATCGCGGTCAATGCCACCAGCGACATCAATCGGTTGCCAATGACATACTCCAGCGGAAAATCGACGGGGGGTGGCGGTGATATGACAAAACCCAACAACACACCAGCGATACTCAGACTGTAGACAAGCGTCAGCAGCAGCCTGTCACCCCAGAAACTGGCTGCCAGTATTACCGGCACGTACCAGAGCCCGTGTGCAAATCCCCAGGGTGTCAGTGGCTCCGTCGCCAGGATGAGCGCTATCAACAAAACAAAAAAACAGCGAACAGGCATGTGCCTATTAGGTAAAGCGAGCATGATTCTCATTTTTATTTCTCAATTTAAACAACACCCTGACAGGCTGCAGCTATTGAGCTTAACACGGCTTAACTGACAAAATTCACGTGTTTGATACTTTTTGAACCCTGTTTCCGTTAGACTCAATTCGCCAGGAGGCCTGCTTGTCGCCTGTTGGCGTTAATCGCACCTGAAAAACACCAATAACGCTTTTCCACCCGGGACAGGATGTCAACCATAACACTTTATATATTAAGAGGTTAACGTGTTTGACAATCCTATTCCTGACACTGCCTTCGACAAGCTGGCAGTGCTCGACTCGCTCGGTATTTGCGCCTGGCTCGTCAGCCTGCCAAAGCTGAAGGTAGTTTATACCAACCTGTCGATTACTCACGCCCTCGGTTATTCAGCCGACGAACTCGCAGAGCGACAAGTTACCGACCTTATTCACCCTGATGAGCAACAACGCTGTCGTCAGGCGATGCTGGATTTTGCCAGCAACAGCGCTACTCCTGAGTACTGGGTACTGGTCGATAGATCCGGTCAAGCCAGACCTGTCCGCACAAGACTTGCCCTGCTTGAACTCAATCACGACACACATTTACTCATATCTCATGAATTCGAGGCTGTTGACCTGCACGCTCGGTCGACAGAGGACGAATTTCGTACCATTTTCGAACAGACACCTGGCAAACTGCTTGTATTGCGACCGTTTTCACATGATATTGTCGCCGCCAGCAATGAATACCTGCAAGCCACGATGACATCCAGGCATGCTATTCTGGGTCGGTCAATATTCGATATTTTCCCTGACGACCCTGATGATTCAGCTGCCGACGGTGAGCAGAACCTGAAAGCATCTTTGGAGCGCGTGGAACGGCTCAAAACCACCGATGTCATGGGTATACAGCGATACCCGGTGAGAAACCGTGACGGATTATTTGAGGAACGTTTCTGGAGCCCCGTCAATTTACCCATCAAAGACAGCCATGGTCGAATCGTACTGATCGCACACTGCGTCGAGGACCTGACGCCGCTGATCAAAGGCGCACACCGGTCTGAACTGTCAACAGCTCTCCAGAGTCCGCTTGCAGCGCTGATCGAAGACGTATTGCTGCAGGTTGATCGCATGAAACACACGCTCAGCAAGGTCGAAGAACAGGACGCGCGACTGCGCACTGTGGAACGGCTGCTGCACGCGGGCTGGTGGGAATACGATATCATCAGCGGCGCGCTGATCTGGCCAGACTTTGTTTATGAACTGTACGGCACAGCCAGTGGTTCCGGTCAGCCTGATTTTGATCAATACCTGGCCATGGTCCATCCCGATGACAAGGCAGAGATGCTGACGGTCTTTCAGAAATTTATCGACAGAGACGAACCGCAAATTCTGTTCCAGCACCGAATCGAGCGCCACAACGGCAGCGTGATTCATGTCAGGGGCGTTGGTGAGCGTCACGAAAAATTTGGCCGTCAGGTTGTGGTTGGGTTTGTGCAGGACATCAGTGAACAGATGGGCATCAAGTCACAGGCGGAAAAAGCCCGGCTGAATCTTAACGAGACACTGGAAAACATCTCCGACGCCTTTTATATTTTGGATAAAGCGTTGAACTTCAGCTTTGTTAATAACCAGGCTGAGCTTTTGCTGCATCGGGGCAGAGACACGCTGCTCGGGAAAAATATCTGGGAAGAGTTCCCTGAAGCAAAAAACACTGACTTCGCCAATGATTTTACCCGCGCATCAGAATCCGGCAAAACCAGGCAGAGGATTGAATATTACCCACCGCTGAATACCTGGTTTGACTTCAACATCTATCCGGTGCCGGAGGGACTGGCTGTCCATTTCCGCGATATATCGGACAACAGGGCTGCCGAGGAACGTATGCGGCTGCTGGAGTCATCCATTGAACGGCTTAATGACCTCGTGGTGATTACCGATGCTCAATCGATTGACGCCCCCGAGGGGCCCAGAATCGTGTACGTAAATGACGCCTTCGTCAAGCTGAGCGGGTATGCAAAGGAAGAGATCATCGGTCAAACGCCCCGCATCTTGCAGGGGCCAGACACCGACAAAGCCGCTCTGACTAAAATACGCCAGGCACTGGAGAACAAACGGACAGTACGCGTTGAATTGTTGAATTACAGCCGCACCGGCGATAAATACTGGCTCGAGGTGGACATAGCACCCATATTTGCCGCTGATGGCACACACACCCACTGGGTCGCCGTGCAACGCGATATCTCCGAGCGCAAGGTCACAGACAATGCACTCAGGCTGAGTGACGAACGCTTTCAGCTGTTGTCCAGGGCCACCAATGATGTGATCTGGGACTGGGACTTCCGCAGCAATCTGGTGTGGTGGAATAACAGCATGGAGTCAGTATTCGGTCACGATCGCGGTCACCTGGAGTCTGGCCCGGAATCCTGGACCAGTCGGATTTATCCCGACGATCTTCAGCGGGTAATGTTCAATATTCACAAAGCCATTGAGGGTGATGAACAAAGCTGGTCTGACGAGTATCGTTTTATCAAGGCAGACGGCAGCGTTGCGATGGTGTTGGACAGAGGTTTCATTATTCGGGACGAGACAGGTACCGCGATCCGGATGCTGGGCAGCATGGTCGATTTGAGCGAACAGCGAAATCTAGAAATTCAGCTCAGAGAGGCACAGAAGCTGGAAGCGGTCGGCCAGCTTACGGGAGGCGTCGCGCATGACTTCAACAACCTGCTCACGGTCATCCTGGGCAACATGGAAGAGTTGCAGGACCGACTGCATGGCGAACCGGAGCTGATCAGACTGGCAGAGGTGGCCATCAGCGCCGCAGAACGCGGCGCCGAGCTGACCAATGGGTTGCTGGCGTTCTCCCGGCGCCAGGCGCTCAACCCGAAAGTGTTGGACATAACGCGCTCGCTGAAAACGATGGAGACCCTGTTCAAGCGAACCCTGCCAGAACATATTGATATAAATGTGGTGAGTGCCGCAAACAGTTGGACCATCCAAATTGACCCCGGGCAGCTTGAAGTCGCCCTGCTGAACCTTGTGCTGAATGCCCGCGATGCGATGCCCGACGGCGGCAAATTGACCATCGAGAGCGCAAACGCCGTCCTGGATGAGGATTATGCAGAGCTTAACGGTGGCATAGAGCCGGGAGAATACCTGCTGGTATCTGTCTCTGACACAGGCGCAGGGATGGCTGCTGACATTCAGAACCGGGCCATCGAGCCCTTTTTCACCACCAAGGAATTTGGCAAAGGCAGCGGCCTGGGCCTGAGCATGGTGTATGGTTTTACCAAACAGTCCAATGGCCACCTGAAGATTTATTCAGAGCAGGGAGTGGGCACGGCAGTGAAGCTGTATTTCCCCAGAACCCGACTGGCTGCCAATACAGACGAAGCGCAGTTTAGCGAGACGCCAATCAGAGGCGGCACTGAACATATACTGGTGGTCGAAGATGACGAACTGGTACGCGATTACGTTACGGGGCAACTTGCCGCCTTGGGCTATCGGGTCAGTGAGGCCGACAACGGTCCGCAGGCGCTTGAAACACTGACCCGCATTGCACCAGTTGACCTGCTGTTGACCGATGTAGTGATGCCGGGCGGCATGACCGGCAGGCAGCTGGCGGAGATTGTCGTTGCCCAATACCCGGAGGTCAGGGTGTTGTACACCTCCGGATACACGGAAAACGCCATCGTGCACCACGGCCGGCTGGATCCCGGTGTTCAGTTGCTCGGCAAACCTTACAGCCGCGGGGATCTGGCGATGAAGGTCAGAGCGGCATTGGGTGATTAACAATCCCCCCAACCCCGCTTGATCGTAACTAACGTTAATCAAATTTTAAATTGAGTAACCAATCCGCTCAGATTCTCCGCCAGTCTGGCCAGCTCCTGACTCGCCTGGCTGGTGTGCCTCGAACCGGTGGCTGTCTGTTCTCCAAGCTCCTTCAGTGCCAGCAGGTTGCGGTCCACTTCCCTTGCAACCTGTGCCTGCTGCTCGGAAGAACTGGCTGAGGAGGTGTTACGGTCGCTGATGGTGGATATATAACCCGCAATTTTCTCGAGCGCCTCGCCAGCCCTAAGCCCTACCGCCAGTGTATCGCTGGCGCTTTGCTGGCTTTCCTTCATGGACAGCACAGCCTCCTTGCTGCCATCGCGGATGGCTTTGATTATCTCTTCAATTTCCTTGGTTGATTCGGCAGTGCGCCCGGCAAGGCCTCGCACTTCGTCTGCCACAACCGCAAAACCCCGACCATGTTCACCGGCTCTGGCTGCCTCAATGGCGGCATTCAAAGCCAGCAGGTTGGTTTGTTCGGCGATGCTGCGAATCACATCAAGCACCGCGCCGACATCTTCAACCCGTGCTGCCAGCGTATCTGTATTTCCAGCATTTTCCTGTATGTCGGTCATCAAGCTCTCAATCGCGGACACGGTTTTTTTCACTTGATCCAGACCGATGCTGGTTTGTTCCTCGGTATCTGCTGATACTCGCGCCGTTTCAGAAGCATTGGAAGCTACCTCTTCAATGGCATAGGTCAGCTCAGTGACAGCGGAGGCCGCGAGCGTCAGTTGTTCGCTCTGTTGCTGCAGATTGTTATTGGTTTCATCCGTAACAGCACTGAGCTCCTCAGACGACGATGCCAACTGATCGGTTGAGGTCGAAATCCGGTCCATTGCCTGTTTCAAATTGGTTTGCATCTGTTCAATCGCGCGCAGCAGAACAGTCGCTTCATCGTCACCGTCTACGGTAATTTTTGCGGTAAGGTCATTGTCGGCAATTTGTTTGGCTGCTTGCACCGCTGACCGGATTGGCCGCACGATGCTGATCGTCAATTGCCAGGCCGCCAGTGTCACAACCAGCACAATTGCCAGCATCGCGACAATGGATGTATTCCTGGATTGCGCATAATATGCATCCGTTTCATAAGCCGCCTCGTCGATTCGATTAACCTGAAACGCCACAAGTTGTTCTATTAAGTCTGTGACAGCGCGAGCTGCAGGGGCTATGACAGTATCCAGCATATCGATGGCTTCGGGCATCCGATTGTCGGCAGCCAGCGAGCGAAGCGTCTGTGCCAACGCCCTGTAGTCGTCAATCCTTGTTGTTGTCTGATTGAACAAATCGCGCGCCACGGGAGATTCAATCAGGTTATCGTAGTCAGAGGAAGCGGCTTCCATGGCTTCTTCTGCGACAAAATACGCAGCATTATAGCCCTCCTGCTCTTCAAGGTTCTCTGCGGACATCAGATTGGCAGAATTAACCCGCATGAGCAGAAAATTGGCATACACGCCATTAACCGCCTCGAGGCTGGGCACGCGATGGGTAACGATGGTGTTGGTTTCTTCGTTCAGATTCGCGAGCCGATTGATACCTGTTATACCGATACTTAAAAGTGCTACCACGGCAAACCCCAAAACCAGGCTCAGACGCAAGCCAATTGTAATTTTTCTTATCATATAAATCCCCGATCAGGACTGCTGTCAGCAGTGTCTGACCACGTAGCGGCGAGACCAGGCAAAGCTTTAACAACAATTTAGACTTTGCAGATTTAGTGTGTATCTGCACGAGACACCGAACACAGACGGCTGACAGTCATTGTCAATTTGCGGCATCAAAATGACCGAGTATCAGCTATCAGGGGTTACTCTGTAGAGGCCGCAGACCGCCGGTATGTAAAGCCAGGATGCGGCTGCCAGGCGGATAAAGCCCAGAGCCGATACGTTGATACAGAGCCTGCATCAGCTTTCCGGTGTACACCGGCTCCAGCGCAATATTGTGCATGCGGGCAAACCTGACGACAAAGTCTGACAGGTCCTGATTCACGCGGGCATACCCCCCACCGTGATAATCCGTCTCCAGACACCAGTCCTCGTCCTTGGCCGGGGAGTTCACACAGGTCAGCCAGTGTCGTATGTCGTGCCGCAGAAAATCAGCACCTTTGAGCACCGCCACACCCCGGACAAACGGTCGGGATTCATTGGTCTGATGTTTATATAGCAGGCGCAGGCCACTGAGCAGGCCTGCCAGCGTGGTACCGGTGCCGCAGGCCAGTGCAATTTCGCAATCAGCCAGATCGGGAATCAGGGTGGCCAGTACCGTGGCCATGTCTTCGCAACCACGCACACCGGCCACATTGGCGCCGCCTTCGGGTATCAGGTAAAACGGACCGTATTGATGATGCAGCCCGGCAATGTAGTCAGCGTCGCTGCGACGTCGATAGGTCGCGCGGCTGACCGGAATCAATTGCATGCCGTGGGCATGCGCGAATGCCAGCGTGCTGTTCAAGGGTTGCACCAGTTCTCCACGCACAACACCCACCGTTTCAAATCCGGCGGCGGCGCCGGCGGCAGCCAACGCATAAAGGTGATTGGAATAGGCACCACCAAAGCTGAGCAGTCGGGTTGCACCCTGCTCACGGGCAAGCGCGAGATTACGCTGTAATTTGTACCATTTGTTGCCCCCCACGGTGGGGTGCGCCAGATCAAAACGGATGACACGCAGGCTGACATCGTGCGCTTGCAGCACATCGTCGTGGACGGACTGTACGCAGATCTGCTTGCTGGTGAGCATGAGGAAGTTTTGTCACCGGAAATAAAAAAGCCCTTGCTTAACAAGGGCTTTTTGTCACAAATAATGGCGGACCGGACGAGACTCGAACTCGCGACCTCCGGCGTGACAGGCCGGCATTCTAACCAACTGAACTACCGGTCCACGGTAGCGCAACACTTTAGCATCTAATGACCTAAACAACGAGTCATTTGTTGGTGGGTTGTGAGGGATTTGAACCCCCGACATTCGCCTTGTAAGGGCGACGCTCTACCAACTGAGCTAACAACCCGCTGTGTTGAGTGACGCGCATTTTACCGACTTGAGCTGGCATGTCAAACAAATTTTAAGATTTAGTGACGTCAACCGCCGGTGCAGGTCTGTACAAGCTGAGAGGCTGGCGTTAGACTTGCCGCCTTATGGAAATCTACAAAGAATTTACCTTCGAAGCGGCTCATCGTCTGCCCAATGTTCCGGCAGGACACAAGTGCGCGCGCCTGCATGGACACTCGTTTCAGGTGACACTTGTTGTCAGTGGACCGGTGGGCGAACACAGCGGCTGGGTGATGGATTTTGGTGACATCAAGAAAACGTTTAAACCCATCTGGGAGCAGCTGGATCATCATTACCTGAATGACATCGAAGGGCTTGCCAATCCGACCAGCGAAAATATTGCGCGCTGGATCTGGCAACAACTCAAACCGCTGCTGCCGGCGCTGTGCCGGATAGAGATTCGCGAAACCTGCACCAGTGGCTGCATTTATACCGGCGACTGAGTGCACCAGCGACTGAGTGCACCGGCAACCAGGTAAACCGGCGACCGGGGCGCGGCTTAAATCCTGGCTTTTAATGCCATGAATTCTTTGGGTCGTTTTACGCAGTCAGCCGCAATCAATTTCCCTTCCCGCAGATACTGAATCACAAAACCTTCGGGGTCCGCCGGGTCCAGACTGCCATCCAGCACAGTGTCATCAAAACCATCAGAAAGACCCGCCGATTGCAACTTGATATCAAACTGATCAGACCAGAACCAGGGAATGACCTGATACCGGTCGCGGCCGCCACAGATATTGATGGCCGCGATTCGCGCCTGGTCGTTGGCATTCTGCACGGACTCAAGCCTGATCCGGCGCTGATAACGCGCATCAGGGTAGGAGGTGCAATCACCAGCCGCATAGATATGCTCATCGCTGGTGCGGCAATATTCATCAATATAGAGACCGTTTTCAATTCTCAGACCGGCGTCCTGTGCCAGCGTTGTTTCCGGTGTAACGCCAATGCCCACAATCACGATATCGGCCGGATAACGGCTACCATCGGCGCAGCTCACTGAATCCACTGCATGCTGACCATTGATGGCAATAACCTCTGCATCACACACAATCTCCACGCCATGGGATCGATGCAGATCGGTGAAGTATTGCGACACCTGGCCACCGGTGACCCGCTGCAGTACCCGGTCGGCGCGCTCCAGCACGGTGACCTGCAGGCCAAGCCGGGACATCACGGCCGCCGCTTCCAGACCTATATAACCGGCACCGATAACAACCGCACGACGCTTGTCGGCCAGTTGTTGCTGAATAGTTTTGACATCCTCATAGCTGCGCAGATAACACACGCCATCAAGCCCGTCACCCAGCGGCAGTTTGATGGGCCTGGCTCCGGTGCACAAAGCCAGTTTGTCGTAGGAGATATCCTCGCCAGTGGCAAGCACAATACGTTTTTGGGTGGGTACTATTTGCTGCACCTGCGTCGCCAGACGCAGGGAAATGTTGTTGCTGGTATACATCGCCTCGGGACGCAGCAGAATATTGTCCAGAGTTTTTGTGCCGGCCATGACGGTTTTCGACAGCGGCGGCCGGTGATAGGGCAATTGCGCTTCCGCGCCCACGAGCACGATTTCACCAGGCCAGCCATTCTTGCGCAGATTTACCGCCAACTGTGAACCGGCATGACTGGCGCCGATAATGATACAGCGGGCGTCGCTGTTGCTGTCTTTAACTGCAATGGCATCGCTCATCTTCTACTCCACTCGCCAGTCAATCGGCGTTTTATTGTGTTCGCCAAGGTAAGCATTGGCCCTGGAAAAATGCTGATTGCCAAAAAAGCCGCGATGGGCTGATAGCGGCGACGGATGTGGCGACTGCAGCACCAGGTGCCGGTCGCGATCAATCATCGCACCTTTGCGCTGAGCGTAACTGCCCCACAGCAGGAATACCAGATGCTGCGCGCGCTCGTTCAATACACTGATGACTCGGTCGGTGAAGATCTCCCAGCCTTTGCCTTGATGTGACGCAGCTTTGCCCGCCTCTACGGTCAACACTGAATTAAGCAACAACACCCCCTGCTCCGCCCAGGCGTTGAGACAGCCACTGCGCGACACCGGCAGACCCAGGTCGGCATGAATTTCTTTGTAGATATTCTGCAAGGACGGCGGCAAGGCAATACCGGGACGCACCGAGAAGCACAGACCATGCGCCTGGCCCGGACCATGATAGGGATCCTGCCCCAGTATCACGACTTTCACCTGATCAAAAGGTGTCGTATTCAGGGCATTAAAAATATCGGCACCAGCAGGATAAATCTGTTTGCCCTGCTGCTTTTCAGACTGCAGAAAGCGACGCAGGGCTTTCATATAATCCAGCCCGAACTGGTCGGCCAGCAGGGCCTTCCAGGATGCATCAAGCTTTATGTCGCGGTTGTCAGTCATGCCTCACAGCGGATCCTTGACCGGACGCATATGCGGGAACAACAGCACGTCCTTGATCGATGGCGCATCGGTAAACAACATGACCAGACGATCAATGCCAATACCTTCGCCGGCTGTTGGCGGCATGCCGTATTCAAGCGCCGTAATGTAATCGGCGTCGTAGTGCATGGCCTCATCGTCGCCGGCGTCTTTCTGATCTACCTGCTCCCTGAAGCGCGCAGCCTGGTCTTCTGCATCATTGAGCTCGGAGAAACCGTTGGCCAGTTCACGCCCGCCAATCATCAGCTCAAAGCGGTCGGTCACCTCAGGGTTGTCATCGTTGCGTCGGGCCAGCGGTGATACTTCCGTCGGGTACTCAGTGATGAACGTTGGCTGCAGTAAGTGATGTTCAACTTTTTCGTCAAAAATCTCCATCACGAGTCTGCCAACGCCCCAGCTCGCTTCTGGTTTGATGCCGTAGGTCACGGCCAGGGCCTCCGCTGCTTCGCGCGTTTCCAGTTGCTCCGGCTTGACTTCCGGACAGTACTTGAGGATGGACTGCTTGACCGGCAGGCGGGTAAAAGGCTGCGCAAAATCGATGGTCAATCCCTGATAGGTCAACTCGGTAGTACCCAGCACTTCCATGGCAATGCTGCGGAACATGTCTTCGGTAAAATCCATCATATCGTTGTAATCGGCATAGGCCTGATAGAATTCGACCATGGTGAACTCGGGATTGTGCCGCGTTGACAGGCCTTCATTACGGAAGTTGCGATTGATTTCAAACACCCGTTCAAAACCACCCACCACCAGGCGCTTGAGATAGAGCTCCGGCGCAATACGAAGGTACATGGTCTGGTCCAGCGCATTGTGATGGGTCACAAAGGGCTTTGCAGTAGCACCACCGGGAATGACTTGCATCATCGGCGTTTCCACTTCCATGAAATCATGTTTCTGAAAGTAGTTGCGCATACTGTTGACCAGCCTGGAGCGCAGCCTGAATGTCCGACGCGACTCTTCATTGGCTATCAGGTCAACATAGCGCTGACGATAACGCACTTCAGTGTCGGACAGGCCTTTCCATTTGTCAGGCAAGGGGCGCAGTGCCTTGGTCAGCAGCTGCAGACTCGCCACGTTGACGGTGAGTTCACCTTTACCGGTACGGAAAACTTCACCGTGTACGCCGACGATGTCCCCCAGGTCCAGGCCTTTGATTTCTTCCATCTGTTCGGGAGACAGGGCCTTGTGGTTTACGTAAAGTTGCAATGGCTCACTGCTGCCATCCTGAATAACCGAAAACGGGCCACGCTGACGTATCAGCCTGCCTGCCACCCTGACCTTGCGTGCGAGTTTCTCCAGGTCTTCGCGGCTGGTGTCGGCAAATTCGGCATGCAGGTCACTGGCCAGCGTGTCGCGCCGGAAATCATTGGGAAACGCATTGCGAGTGGCCTGAATGGCATGCAGTTTGTCACGACGCTGGGCGATCAGTTTGTTCTCTTCCTGGGCACTGAGCGCGGGTTCCGCGCCGGCTTGCGTTCGGGTCGGGTCGTTGCTGTTACTGTTGCTAGAACTCATCTGATCACAATCCCATTTTTAGACTGGCTTCGATAAAACGGTCCAGGTCACCGTTAAGCACGGCCCCGGTATTGGTATTTTCCACGTTGGTGCGCAGATCCTTGATGCGCGACTGATCCAGCACATAGGATCGAATCTGGCTGCCCCAGCCAATATCGGCCTTGTCGGCTTCCACGGCCTGCGCCTCTTCCTTGCGCTTGAGCTCTTCCATCTCGTAAAGCTTCGCCTTCAGTTGCTTGATTGCCTGATCCTTGTTCTTGTGCTGGGAGCGCTGATTCTGACATTGCACCACAATACCACTGGGCTCGTGCGTCAGACGGATGGCAGAGTCGGTGGTATTGACGTGCTGACCACCGGCACCGCTGGAGCGGAAGGTGTCTACGCGGACCTGCGACATGTCCAGATCAATTTCGATATCGTCGTCGATTTCCGGTGACACAAAAACCGAACTGAAGGAGGTATGGCGGCGATTACCTGAATCGTAGGGTGATTTTCTGACCAGACGATGAACGCCGGTTTCGGTGCGCAACCAGCCAAAAGCGTATTCACCACCAAAATGCAGGGTGGCGCCCTTGATGCCGGCGACTTCGCCGGCAGACACGTCCATGACTTCAACAGCAAAACCTTTGTCTTCGCCCCAGCGCATGTACATGCGCATCAACATCTCGGCCCAGTCCTGGGCTTCGGTACCGCCGGAACCAGACTGAATTTCCAGAAACGCGCTGTTGGCGTCCATCTTGCCGGAAAACATGCGGCGGAACTCCAGTGCGTTTAGTTCCGTCTCCAGTTTGTCGAGTTCTGACACCACTTCTTCCAGCAGATCGGCATCGTCCTCTTCCTTGACCAGCTGCAGCAGTTCCCGGCTGTCAGCCAGTCCGGTGTAAAGCCGGTCAATGGTGCCGACCACCTGCTCCAGACTCGAACGTTCACGCCCCAGCGCCTGCGCAAGCTCAGGCTTGTCCCAGACGGTGGATTCGCCCAGCTCCAGCTCGACCTCGGTCAGCCTTTCCTGTTTGGTATCGTAGTCAAAGATACCCCCTGAGCGTATCGGTACGCTCGGTAAAGTCTTTGATTTTATGGAGTAAGGGGCTAATTTCCATGAAATATCCTGTCAGAATGCGGTTCAGAGCGTGGGCAAAATTCTCAAGCAACGCATTTTACACCACTCAGCCCTGTATTTCACACGGCGATTGCAAGCCCCACAAATACGGTACAATCACCGGCATGACCCATCCCACTGACATCCAAAACGCCACTATCCACTGGCAGGAAGACGGCGCACCGTACTCTCCGGACTACGACGACGTGTATTTTTCCCGACAGGGCGGCATGGCCGAAACTGATCACGTTTTTCTCAATGCCAACGCATTAAGTCAACGCTGGCTGGCAGCAGATCAGCGGGAAGATAACCGCGTCTTCACCATCGCCGAGCTGGGTTTTGGCACCGGACTGAATTTTCTGAGTTGCTGGCGTTTGTGGCAACAAACCGGCTGTGAGCGCCTGCGGCTGCACTTTATCAGTTGCGAAAAACACCCGCTTAGCCGGGCGGCATTGCAACAGGCGCTGCTACAGTGGCCGGAACTGACAGAGCTCAGCCGCCAGCTGCTGGCCCAATACCCGGATCACAGCAGCGGTTATCATCGACTGATCCTGCGCGCACCGGGCGATCATGGCAGCCACCCTGCTGTTGTACTTGATCTGTACTATGGTGACGCCCTGACCCTGTTGCAACAACAGGCCAGCCCGCACGCGCACATCGACGCCTGGTTCCTGGACGGCTTCACCCCCGCCCATAACCCGGATCTATGGAGCCAGGACATCCTCGCCACCATTGCGCGGATGAGCAGGCCGGGCACCACCTTGAGCAGTTACAGTGTGACCGGCCGTGTTGTCAGAGCGCTGCGTGAACTGAAGTTTGACGTCGAAAAACGCAAAGGCTACGGCAACAAACGGCAAATGTTGTTCGCGTGCAAGTCAACCGACACTGGTTCAGAGCCTCAGCTGGGTGAAGAGCCTCAGCCAGCAAAACCAACCGCCGTTGTCATCGGCGCCGGTCTGGCCGGCGCAACCGCCGCCCGCGCACTGGCCGAGCGTGGTATTCAGGTCACCGTACTGGAACATCTGTCTGATATTGCACAGGGCGCATCCGGCAATGCACAGGCGGTGCTGCAAATGCGACTTAACAAACAGGCAGACACCCATTGGCAGTTCCATCTGCACAGTTATCTGTACGCACTGCGCTTCTACGACGATCTTGCCCGTATCGGTGACAACGCCATTGACTGGCACAGTTGCGGCGTACTGACACTGGACAGTGCTTACACCAATACCCGCCATCAGCCCGAAAAAAAGACAGCCGCCGACACGGCGTATGCACACTACCCTTCACAACTGCTGCACAGAGTCAGCGCTGAGCAGACCCGGCACATCAGCGGCATCAGTCTGCCTGAAGGTGGTTTCCTGCAGCCCCGCGGTGGCTGGCTGAACCCGGCAGCAACCTGTCGGCTGTGCCTGGAGCATCCCCTGATCACAGTGCGCCGGGAGACCCGCGTCGCTGCCATTGGGCAGGCGGCTACTGTTCCCGGACAAACCAGGGCGCAATGGCTCACATACGACAGCAACGGGCACGCGCTTGGCAACAGCGATATCCTTGTTATCGCCAACAGCTATGCCGCACGAGAGTTCAGTCAGACCTCGATGTATCCGGTATCGCCGTTGCGGGGCCAGATCACCGAGGTGCCTGCCAACAACAACAGCGCCGCTCTCAACATGGTCGTGTGCAGCGAAAGATACCTGGCGCCACAGGATAAACAAGGCCAGCACTGCATCGGTGCCAGTTACGTGAAGGGCGCGATAGACACGGTATTGACTGAAAAAGAGCAGGACGAGAATCTGGAAAAGTCGGCCGTTGTGCGGGCCCAGCTGAAGCTGCAGGCTCCCACCACCTTGCGTGGCCGGGCCAGTATCCGTGGCAGCTCCGGTGACTACATGCCCATTGCCGGCCCCGTGCCCGACCTGGCGCTGCCGGATGTGGTGCTGCCCGGACTGTTTATCAGCACCGGACACGGGTCACATGGCACTGCAAGTTGCCCGTTATTGGCCGAACACATCGCCTGTCTGGCGCTTGGTGAAGCCAGTCCCCTGCCCGCACCGGTCGCCGACTCGGTCGCGCCCATGCGATTCATACGGCGCCAGCGACGCCGACAGCAAAACCGGACACGCAGCTAGCACGCTGGCAAGCAATAACTGAAAAAGCAGATCAGGATTGGTAGAAACGCTGCACGACGCGCGCCAGGTACCAGGCATCATCACTGCCCGCCAACTCGCGAATGGAATGCATGCCGTAAGTCGGCACCCCAATATCAATGGTTTCCACACCAAGGCCGGAAGCAGTAATCGGGCCGATGGTGCTGCCGCAGCCCATATCGCTGCGGACGACAAAGGTCTGCACCGGCACCTCAGCCTGTTCACACAGGGATCTGAACAGGGCCGTGGTGCGACTGTTAGTGGCGTAACGCTGGTTGGCATTAACCTTGATAACCGGCCCCTGATTGAGCAAGGGACCGTGATTGCCGTCATGTTTGTCGGCAAAATTGGGATGCAGACCATGGGCGTTGTCTATGGACAGAAACAGGGACCGCCGTATCATACGCTCGACACACTCGGCGGCATCGCCCGAGCTTAGCCGGGCACTGATGCGCGCCAGCACCGAGCGCAGGAAAGGCCCCTGCGCGCCGCACGCGGAATTGCTGCCCACTTCTTCATGATCATTGCACACCAACAGATTAAAACCGTCAGCGTTTGCCTGCTGATCAGCCAGCAAAGACTGCTGCCCGACATAGCAGCTGAGCAGATTATCCAGCCGTGCCGAGGCAATAAAATCGTTGTGCAGCCCCACCATCGCAGGCGCCTGGGTATCGTAAAAATACAGCTCATGCGCCAGCACGCCAGCCACATGGGTGATGCCCTGCTGCGTCTGCAAGGCTTCAACAAGCCAGCCATTGAAATCAAAATCTGCCGCAGAACTTTCCAGTGCCAGCACCGGCGGCATATCCTTCTGCGCATTGATGGTGCGGTTGGAGTTGGCTTCACGGTCCAGATGTATCGCCAGGCTGGGCACCGTGGCCAGCGGGCGCTGCCAGTCCAGCAGGGCCGAACCCAGGCTGCCATCAGCCAGACGATATTCCACCCGACCGGCCAGCGACAGATCGCGGTCAAACCAGGGCGCGAGCAAAGCACCACCGTAAACTTCCACCGCAAACTGCAGGGCACTGCCGGTTTGTGGATTGACGGGCATGACTGCATTGGGTTTAAGCTTGAGGCAGGGACTGTCGGTATGCGCCCCGGTCATCCGGAACCCGGACTCGGCGGGATCGCCCTGCCCCAGCGTAAAAGCAATAATGGATGAGCCATTGCGCTGCACAATGTAGCGCTTACCCGACTCAAGGTGCCAGGTATCTTCTTCATTGAGCAATTCAAAACCGGCAGCCTGCAAGTTTGACTGCATGGTTTGCACGGCATGAAACGGTGTTGGTGACTGCCGCAAGAACTGCAACAAGCCTTCATTAAACGAAAGTTTATCCACGGAATTCCTGTATCACTGTGACTGCGTAGCAGGCTGTTGCAGAACCCGTTTCTGTAACAGCCGTATCGACTTACTGCGCCGGGTTAACCTCCAGCAGCTCGACGTCAAAAATCAGCGTTGCATGTGGTGGAATCGGCCCTGAGCCACCCGGGCCGTAGGCCAGATCGGACGGGATGAACAAGCGCCATTTGTCGCCCGGCTTCATCATCTGCAGACCTTCTGTCCAGCCAGGAATGACCTGGTTCAGCACAAACTGCGCCGGTTCGCCGCGCTCGATGGAGCTGTCAAACACATCACCATTCACAAAACGGCCTTCGTAATGCGCCAACACTGAATCGGTAGCCTGCGGTGACGTGCCACCCGCATCGCCGGACTCCAGCACCAGATACTGCAGACCCGAATCCGTCACGGTGACGCCTTCGGCCTGGGCATTGTCGGCCAGATAGGCCTCACTTTCCGCCTGTGCCGCAGCCTGTGCTGCCTCTTCGCGCGCTATCAGTTGTTGCTGAAAGCTGGTCAGCGCCTGCACCACTTCCTCCTCGGTCAGCTGCGGCTCGCCTGCGACGACATCGCTCAAACCGGCCATGAACGCATCCATGTCAATATCATTGGTCAAACCCTGCATGACAAGATTTTGCCCGATATTAACCCCGACACTGTAGCCGATCCGGGCACGTTCGTCGGTCAGATCAAGGTCCTGTGCCTGCACAGAGCCACCCAGTACAGCCAGCGAAACCGCCAGGCCCAGGCCCGAGGCGCGAATACTTTTCATAGTTTTATCCTGTCTTGGTAAAGAATTCAGTTAACGGCCAGCATACTAAACCGACTGAAGCGCGATTTCCAGTGTACAGATTGGCCGCCAGCCCGTATGCTTTCACTCCTGAACCTCCAACCCCGGCACGGACTGACTGCTGCTATGGACGCCCGCAACGCTTTGACACCCAGACCTTTGACACCCAGGCCGATGACAGCCAAATACCGAACCCTGGTACTTGTAACCCTGGCCGTGAGCTGCGTACTGCTGGCCGGTTGCGCCCGCAAGTTCTCGGTCAGTGTCAACCAGAACGTGCTCTACGATCCACGCCCGACGCACGTAGTTGCGGTGGCGGACGCTGGCCTGCAAAGCTGTATCAACGTTGCCATGCGGGAACGTGACATGAGCAGCGGCAGTGATGTGCAAATTATCGCCTGCCCGACACTGCAGATAGAGACCCTGGCTGGCATCGAGCAACTGGACAATCTGCGCTACCTGGATCTCGCCGACAACTGGCTGGAACATCTGGACGAGCTTCGTAACATGACTCGTCTGAGTTCGGTCAATGCACCCGACAACGCGCTGAACGACATCTCTGGGTTGTTATCGGTTACGTCCCTGACCAGCGTCGTGCTCTCGGGCAACAATGCCATCCCCTGCGATCAGCTGGACGCGCTGGAGCAGCGTCTGGGGTCGAACCTGATCAGGCCCCAGCGCTGCGCAGAATAGTTCGCCTGGCGTTGACCTGCGTTTACGCCAATCTGCTCAGGCTGTTCAGATTTTGCGGGGCACACCGCTGTGGAATCGGAACTCCTCATCCTCCGATTCAATCAACCACTTTTCCACTGCCAGAAAATGTTGCACCCGCGGATTGATATCCTCCCCGGTATACTGCGCTGCCAGGGTCAGATAATCCCGGTAATGCCGTGCCTCCGAACGCAACAGACTGAGATAGAATTTGCCCAGTTTTGCATCCAGCAAGGGGGCCAGTCTGGCAAAGCGTTCGCACGAACGGGCTTCAACAATGGCGCCCACAATCAGGCTGTCAGTCAGTGCCTGTTCGCGCTTGTCGGTGCGCATGTGGTCGCGCAAACCCGCTGCATAACGTGATGGCCCGATCCGCTCGTAGGTAATGCCACGCTCGGCCATCAGCGTCACCACCTGTTCAAAATGCAGCAACTCTTCGCGCGCCAGTTGCGACATTTTGGTTAACAGGTCGGTGTGTGCGACATGGCGATACATCAGACCCATGGCATTGGAGGCGGCTTTTTTTTCGCAGTTGGCGTGATCAATCAACATCAGGGTCTGATTCTGCAAGGCCCAGTCGAGCCAGGGGGCGGGCGTGGGGCAGTGCAGGAACGCTTCCAGTTCCAGGGTCAATTCGGGGGTGCTCATTGGCTCAAGGCTGTTCATCACCTTCATCCTCAATGTCATTTTCCAGCGCCCGCTGCAGGCGCTCGGCATCCTGTTGTTTGCTCGCACGCGCGCCCAGCACTTTCAGGCGCTCAGTCCGGCTCACCAGATTGCCTTTGCCGCTTTGCAGTTTGTTCATGGCTGCGTCATAGCTGCGCCTGCCTGCGTCCAGTTTCCGCCCCAGGTCATCCATATCGGCAACAAAACTGACAAACTTGTCATACAGCGCGCCCGCGCGACGGGCAATATCCTGAGCGTTGCGGCTTTGCTGTTCATAACGCCAGATATTGTGAATGGTCCGCAAGGTAGCCAGCAAGGTTGATGGACCCACCAGTACAATATTGCGATCAAAAGCAATATTGAACAATTCCGGCTCGTGCTGCAGGGCCTGGGAAAATGCCGGTTCGATGGGCACAAACAGCAACACAAAATCCAGCGAATTTACCTGCGGCAGGTTCTGATACTGCTTGTCACTAAGCTGGCGGATGTGTGTCTTCAGCGACAGCACATGCTGACGCAGAAACTCAGCCTGATCTTCCACACTTTCCGCTGAACAGTAACGCTCGTAGGCAGTCAGGGAGACCTTGGCATCAACAATAACCTGGCGATTGTCGGGCAGGTAGACCAGCACATCAGGTTGGCTGCGCCGCGCACTACCCGCCTCCGGATGATCACCCGGTGCAATCTCCAGACTGCGCTGGGTCTCATACTGCTGACCTTCTACCAGCCCGGATGCTTCCAGAATCGAACTGAGAATAAACTCGCCCCAGGCACCCTGAGTTTTACTTTCCCCTTTTAACGCCCGGGTCAGGTTCAGCGCATCTTCGCTGATGCGGGCATTGAGCACCTGCAGGTTTTTGATTTCCTTTTCCAGCGAAAACCGTTCCCTGGCTTCGCGGTTGTAGGTCTCCTCCACTTTCTTTTCAAAGCGGCTGATTTTTTCCTGCAGGGGCGACAGAATATCGCCCAGGCCCTGACGGCTGGTTTCGCTGAAACGGCGCGTTTTTTCATCAAGCACATCACTGGCGAGCACACGAAACTGCGCCCGCATCTCCTCACGCGCCTGCGCCAGCACCGCCAGCTTTTCCTGGGTCTGGATTTGTTCCTGCTGCAGCAGGGTCTGCAATTCCACGATGCGATCGCGATAGCGCATACGCAGGATGAGAACTGCCACCAGCACCCCCAGTATCAGGGCTGCACCTGCCATACCAAGGGCGAGAACCAGCGACACTGATTCTGTCATGATCACCGTCAGATCAGATTGTCGTTGATCGTTCGGATCAACAGATCCTGCTCGTAAGGCGCTGGCTGCCCTGATGTCGGTACCGCACGCACGCTGACGCCTTGTTCGGTTTCAGTCACGCTGATATCAAAATTGATGGTTTCATTGTCGTCACCACCACCAAACAGACGACCGAAGAAACCGGGCTCTTCTTCATTTTCATCACCCGAGAACGCCACCTGAAATACCAGTTCGTCACGATCAGTGTTCAGTATCTCGATCTCGGCATTGTTGATGGCCTGATTGAGCTGACTCCAGGCGCGATCGAGATCTATTCTGAGCTCCAGCCGGGTGTCACCGGCATCCGCGGCCACAACGCGGGCCTTGCCCTGAACTTCAATACTGCCGGCCAGCATCGATACCGATGAGGCGCGATACAGGTCGGTACGATCTGCCAGATACAGGGAAATTGACGCCAGAATCACATTCTCACGCTCCTGACTGTCTGATTCGTCCGGAAACTGTGTCGGTTCACTGGCCGCACGCTCACCGTTATCACTGACATGGCGAACATAGATTTCCGAGTTGCCCGCATGCAGACCGGGCTCCACCCGGACCTGATATTTGTGCCGCACATCCGTATCGGCCTGCGGCAACCAGACTGTCTCCAGCACCCCTGTTTCCGGGCTTTCAACATGTAAATCGACGTCTTCGGTTGACCAGTAATCGCGCAGCCTTGGCCATACCTGTCCGCTGGTGGCGCCTATCACGATCCAGGCGCGCTCGCCAAAGCGCTGCACTACAACACCTTCACGAACGCGTGAGTCGATGGGCTTGGGTGCTGGCGGCACGATATACAGAGCACGATCGCCCGGCGCCTCTTCAGGGATGTAGTACAGCTCGTCAATGGTGTAGCTGTCCAGAGTCGGCGGTATCTCCATCGGGGCGGTGATCTCTGCGCGCAGGTACTCGCCCTGGCGATCACGCAACCAGCCATCCTCCCCGCCCACACCCAGCCATGAACAGGCGCTGAAACTGGCAGCCATCCATATCACGGGCAACGTGCGCAACAATCGGAACTTATCTATTCGGGTGCTTGCTAACAACATGACTGTTCAACCTGTGACGAATTAATCTAGCCCGGCATGCCGGATGGCTTCACGGACCGGAATTCGATACGCGTCATTCAATGGCACCAGAGGCAAGCGGACACTGTTCTGGATGTAACCCAGTTCGAACAATGCCCATTTTACCGGCACCGGATTGGACTCGAGGAAAAGTGCATTATGCAGACCGGCCAGGCGCGCATTCAGCAAACTGGCTTTTTCACTGTCTCCTGCCAGCGCCAGGCGACACATTTCATGCATCTGCGCCGGTGCGACATTGGCAGTGACGGAAATATTGCCTTTGGCCCCCATCAGAATCAGATCCATCGCGGTGGCATCATCGCCGCTGTAGATAGCGATGCGTTCAGCGCACAGGCTGATGACATGCCTGCCGCGATCAAGATCGCCGGTCGCTTCCTTGATACCGACTATATTCTTCAGATCGGCCAGCCGGTCGACTGTTTCGGGCAGCAGGTCACAGCCGGTGCGAGACGGTACGTTGTACAGAATCTGTGGTATATCCACACTTTCAGCTATGGTCTTGAAATGCTGATACAGGCCTTCCTGGCTGGGCTTGTTGTAATAGGGCGTGACCAGCAGACAGGCATCTGCGCCGTGGTCCCTGGCAGCCTGGGTGTAGTAAATGGCCTCGCTGGTGGAATTGGAGCCCGTGCCGGCGATGACCGGAATACGACCATTGATGGTTTTGACGCAACGGGCAACAACAGCCGTGTGCTCGTCCATACTCATGGTCGGTGATTCGCCGGTCGTGCCCATCACCACCACAGCATTGGTGCCGCTTTCAACATGCCATTCCAGCAATCTGTCAAACGCCGGATAATCAATATCACCATTGGCTAACATCGGTGTAACGATGGCAACAATACTGCCCTGAATCATGCAAACCTCGACTTGAAACGTCTAAAAAAAACCTGCGCGCACCGCCTCAGGCTGCAGACTCTACCACAGCGCGCGGCCGGCGAAAAATCGCTAGGGGCCACCAACGTCCTGATGGGTGGGCCAGGCGTTGATGATGGCCTTGATCAGGGTGGCCAGCGGGATGGCAAAAAACACCCCTGCCAGCCCCCACAGACCACCAAATACCAATACCGCAGCGATAATCGCAACCGGGTGCAGATTCACCGTCTCGGAGAAAATGATCGGCACCAGGACATTGGCATCCAGCAGCTGAATCACCGTGTAAATCGCCATGATAGTGACAAATTCGCTGCCCATGCCCCATTGCACATAGGATACCGCAGCAACCGGGACGGCCACCACTGCAACCCCGATAAAGGGAATGATCACTGACAGGCCTACCAGAATAGACAACAACAACGAGTAATTCATTCCCATCAGCATGAATGCGATGTAACTGACAAAACCCAGGATGGCAATTTCCAGCGCCTTGCCGCGCACATAGTTGGCAACCTGCAGATCCATTTCCTGCCAGATCTGCCGCATCAGGGGACGATGCCGTGGCAGCAGACCGGCAACCCAGTTCACCAGCACGGTCTTGTCTTTCATCATGAAAAACACCAGCACCGGCACCAGAATGATAAAAATAAGCCAGGAGAAAATATTCGGGATGCTGGCGATGGAATACGACACCACATACTGGCCGAACAACGCCAGTTCGCCGCGCAAACCCCGGATAAACTCCTGAATCTGCAATTCCGTTAACAAATTCGGATAACTTTCAGGCAACAACAACAACAAGGATTGTCCTTCGCTGATCAATCTGGGCAACTCATTGACCAGCAACGCTGCCTGGCGCCAGGCCTGCGGCAGCAGCAGCAGCAACACGGCGGTGAAGGCACTGATGAACAGCGTGTACACGATGACAACCGCCAGCAGATAAGACAGTCCCAGGCGTTGCAGCGTGCCAACCAGACCCTGCAGCAGATAGGCCAGAATCAGCGCAGCAATAAGCGGCGCGATGATGGAGCCAATTGTCAGCAGAACCACCAGGGCCGTCAGCAGTATCAGGGTAAAGATCACCGCCTCTTCGTCATGAAAATAACGGTCAACAAATCCCTTGAAAAAATTGCGCATGGTCAACTCAGCCTTTCTGTATCCAGTAACTGTAGGTTTCAGCGTGCTTTTCAAATGCAAGGATTTGATGTCGGCTCTGTTGTACGAAGGCGTGAAAATCCCGCTCGGAGCCAGGATCTGTGGCAATAACCTTCAGTATCTGCGCGGGTGCCAGAGCATTCAGCGCCAGTTTGGCTTTCAGCAGTGGCATCGGGCATTGCAGCCCGGTGACATCCAGTTCTTGATCAGCATGAGTTCCCATAGGCCCGCATTTTATCAAGCAATGGGAAGCCCTGCATAGCGCTGTGTTGAGGCCTTTACCGCCAGGGTCCGACTTTGCAGACCATGGAATTATTTGTGCTATTATCGGTCTACTTAAGCGAGCCAGCAGATACCATCAGCAGTCGGTCTTTTTTATGCGCAGATTTCGTCACATTACCACCATTGCAGTCAGTGTTGCGCTGTTAGGCGCCTCGGCACCGGGTATTGGCCAGACGCAATTGCCGACGCTGGGCGATCGCATATCCGGCATTTACTCGCTGGACGACGAATACAAAATGGGCCGTGACTTCTTGCGCTCGGTGCGCCGCAGTGCGCCGACCATCAGCGACCCCCTGCTGAATGATTACCTGGTCAATTTCACTCATAACCTGGCGGTACACAGCGACCTGCAGGATTACCGTCTGGCCTTTGTCATCATCGACAGTCCTGCGCTCAATGCATTTGCCGCACCCGGCGGCGTTATCGGCGTCAACGGCGGTCTGTTTCTGAACGCACACACGGAAGGTGAATTTGCTTCCGTCATCGCCCACGAGCTGGCCCATGTCAGCCAGCGACATTTTGCCCGCGGCGTTGAAGATGCTCAGCGTCGGCGAATCCCGGAACTGGCCACCCTGCTCGCCAGCGTGGTGCTGATGGGCACCGGCAGCAGCGCGGGCCCGGCAGCCGTCATGGCAGCGCAGGGCCGCTCGATAGAGAACCAGCTGCGCTTCTCCCGCCAGAACGAAGCAGAAGCTGACCGTCTGGGCCTGCGCACGCTCTACAACGCGGGCTATGATCCCGATGACATGGCCAGCCTGTTTGAGCGCCTGGTGGCCATGTCACGGTTTTCATCGCGGCCACCCGAATTTCTGCTCAGCCACCCGGTAACCGAATCACGCGTATCGGATGCCCGCAGCCGCGCCAACCAGTATCCGGCACGCGCCGCGCCGGACGATCTCGAATATCAGCTGATGCGCGCCCGTGTGCAGGTTCATTATGAGGCCAACAAGGCCAATGCCATCATCGACTTTAATCAGCTTTTGCAGGACGACATGGACAGCCGCCCTGCTGATGCAGCGCGTTATGGCCTGGCCATGGCCTACTTCGAGGACGAGCAGTACGACCGGGCGCTGGATCTGATGGAACAACTGCTGGCCAAAGAGGCCAACCGCATCACCTATGTGGTCAGCAAAGCCGATATCCTGATCGGCAGCGGTGAGGCGCACCAGGCGCTGGAATACATAGAGCATCACCTGCGTATAAATCCGGCCAACCATCCGCTCACCATGGCCAAAGCTGACGCGCTGATCGAGACCCGCGATTACAATGCGGCCGTCCGGGTTCTGGAAGCGCACGTCCAGCGGCGGCCCGATGATCACAACCTGTGGTATATGATTGCCGAGACTCAGGGTCAGGCCGGTGACATCAGCAAGGTGCACCAGGCCCGGGCCGAGTACTTCATTCTGGTGGGTGATTTCCGCAGCGCGCGTGAACAGCTGAGTTATGCCCTGCGCATCGAAAATGGCCGCGAGGAGAACATCCCGTTGATCGCGCGCCTGCGCCAACGCATCAGCGATGTCGAGACCCTGCAGCGCGAGCGGAACGAAGGCAGAAGCTGATCAGGCTCTTAATCAGGTATCAGGCTTTACCCTTGACGGTTAACTGACGCTGCTGCGAGAAATCCAGCATGCGCTGCAGTGGCACCATGGCCTTGGTGGCCAGCTCCCTGTCGACCTGAATACGATTACTACCGTCACGCAATGACTCGTACATGGCCTGCAGGGAATTCATGCCCATCCAAGGACAACTGCCGCAACTTCGGCAACTGGCATCGTTGCCGGCTGTCGGGGCGACGATCAGCGTCTTGTTCGGCGCCTGTTGCTGCATTTTGTAGAAAATGCCCTGGTCGGTGGCCACAATAAAAGTCTGATCCGGCAATTCCGTCGCGGCCCTGATCAACTGGCTGGTGGAACCGATGACATCAGCCATGGCCAGCACCGATGATGGCGACTCCGGATGCGCCAGTATTTTTGCCTCCGGATACAGTGTTTTCATGTCCATCAGGCCTTTGGCCTTGAACTCTTCATGCACAATGCAGGCAGCGTCCCACAGCAACATATCGGCACCGGTTTTGTGCTGTATGTAATGGCCCAGGTGACGATCGGGCGCCCACAGGATTTTTTTACCCTGATCTTTCAGGTGTTCTACCACTTCCAATGCAATACTTGAGGTCACGACCCAGTCGGCGCGCGCTTTCACGGCTGCCGAGGTATTGGCATAAACCACCACGACACGATCGGGGTGCTGATCACAAAACGCTGAAAAACGGTCGATGGGGCAGGCAATATCCAGTGAGCAGGTGGCTTCCGTGGTCGGCATCAGTACGGTTTTTTCAGGACTGAGGATAGAGGCGGTTTCGCCCATGAACCGCACACCGGCAACCATCAGCACCCGGGCATCACAGTCACGGCCAAAGCGCGCCATTTCCAGTGAATCCGACACAATACCATGGGTTTCTTCGGCCAGCGCCTGGATCTCCGGATCCGTATAATAATGGGCGACCAACGTTGCATTGCGCTCTTTCAGCAAAGCCTTGATGGCATCACGATAACGCTGATTTTCGGCCTGATCGGGCGCTGCTTTGTGCGGCACGGCTGCCAGATACTCGCGCACCAGCAGGGTGTCGGCGGCCAGTCGGTTATCCTGTGCAGATGATTGATTCATAATTCGGTCTTAATACTGTCAAGAAGAGTGCGGATGATACCATAGCTATGGAGTTGACCGCGCTGCGAGACGTTTTCTTCAGGAAGGTTTTGGTCAGCTGCAGAATGATCTGAACAGGAATAAAAAGTAACCAGGTAAATAGTGGTGGGGCGTGATGGATTCGAACCATCGACCAATTGGTTAAAAGCCAACTGCTCTACCGCTGAGCTAACGCCCCCCGAAGGGAAATCTTTCCGGGACCATCGCCCTGCAAAAGAGAGTGCGCATCATACTACGCAAGAGAAAAAACTCAAGTATTTTTGTCAAAAAACCCGGAATTCAACTGTCCTGAGGCGCATCAAGGTAGGGCGTTGGGTCATCAACACCTGCGTCAATAAAGCCTTTACGCCGTAACCGGCAACTGTCGCAGCGGCCACAGGCACGACCCCGCACGTCCGCCTGGTAACACGATACGGTCAGACCGTAGTTCACCCCCAGGCGGTGCCCCAGGGTGATAATGTCAGCCTTGCTCAAATCGATCAGAGGTGTCTTGATTTTGATGGGCCGCCCTTCGACGCCTATCCGGGTCGCCAGATTGGCCATTTGTTCGAAGGCAGCAATGAATTCGGGGCGACAATCCGGGTACCCGGAATAGTCCAGCGCATTAACGCCGATAAAGATGGCCTCTGCTTCCAGCACTTCTGCCCACGCCAGCGCATACGACAGAAACACGGTGTTTCGCGCCGGTACATAGGTGACAGGAATCTGATCAGCAACCACGCCCGACTCAGGCATGAGCATTGACGAATCAGTCAGCGCAGAGCCGCCCAGTTGCCCGATACCCAGGGGGATAACCTGATGCTGATGCACGGAAAATGCTGATGCCAGGCGCATGGCTGCGTCCAGCTCGCTGCTGGCACGCTGTCCATAATTAAAACTCAGGGCGTAGCAGTCGTAACCCTCAGCGCGCGCGATTGCCAGACAGGTGGCGGAATCGAGCCCGCCCGATACCAGGATAACGGCTTTTTTCATATTGTTGTTGAGGCTGCCCTGATTTGATTCTGTCACTGCTCTGCCTTGTCTTGTCTTTATTGGGAAAACGGAAAAGGGATAGCATACAACGGGAGACGGCTCGCGTCAGTGGCCCGGCGCATCACCCCAGATAATTTTATGCAGCTGAACCTGCATACGCACAGGCAGACGATCCGCCAGCACCCATTCAGCCAGATCCCGATACGCCACCTGCCCAAATGCGGGTGACAACAGGATTTCCCGCACCCGGTCAGTCAGGGCGTATTGATCAATTTTGGCCCGAGCCCAGTCGTAGTCACGGCGATCACAAATGACAAATTTGACTTCGTCCCGGGGCTTCAGGCGACCGATATTACTTTCCAGGTTACGATCGCATTCACCCGATCCCGGTGTTTTAAGATCCATGACCACGGTCACACGGGAATCAAGGTCCGCGATGTCCATGGCGCCACTGGTTTCCAGCGACACCCGTAGCCCTCTGTCACAAAGCTCAACCAGCAAATCCCTGCAGGCAGGCTGCGCCAGAGGTTCACCACCGGTCACGGTGACATACCGCGCGCCGGTTGCGACCACCTGTGCGACGATATCGTCCATGGGCATCATTTTACCGTTGTGGAAGGCGTACTCTGTATCACAATAGCCACAGCGCAGCGGGCAGCCGGTCAGGCGCACAAAGGTGGTAGGCAAACCAACCGTGCTACTTTCACCTTGCAGGGAAAAAAAGATTTCGTTGATACGCAAACTGACGGATGTGTTCATGAGCTCAAATTCGTGAGGAAAGCAAAGCGCCGGACGCAGGGTTAGACTTGGGGTTCAACAACCTGCTAGTTCAGCGATCTCATGTAGATATCAGCCAGATTGGCCGCAGAGGTATTGGGGAATCGCGCACGGACATCCTGCAGCAACTGCCGGGCTCGCGCGTTGTCACCCAGGCGATGATAAACTGTGCCCAGTGAATACATGGCGTCTTCAATTTTGCGGCCATCAGGATAGTCTTGCAGAATGGTTTCGAAGGCATTCCGTGCCTCATTAAACATGGACAGATTAACGTAAGCCTGCCCCTGCCAATAGTAGGCGTTGGTTACAAACCGGCCATCAGGATACTGCGCCAGGTACTGATCAAACTCCTGCACGGAACGCTGATACTCTTCCTGCTGCAGCAGCGAATCAAGTGCAAGTTCGTATAGCTGCTGTTCAGTGAGCATGCCCGTGGCTGCCGATCCCGTGGTTGACGACCCTGTGTTTGCCGACAGAGTCGCGCTGCTACCAATGGCTTGAGCAGCCTGGGGCGTCGACGCTGCGGCGGCAACAGGCATCGAATTACCGGGTGATGTGGATGGCAACGGGGCCGGTGTCACCGCAGAACCTGCTGCGGAGACACCGGTCGTTGCTGCTGGTGGGGTCGTGCCGGCATTGTTGCCAGCACGTACCGCGCCCAGGTCCTCATACAGCGCGCTGATGCGCGCATCAAGGTCAGTATAACGGTCAAGCGAATCCTGCTGCAGGCGTCTTATTTCATAGCCGTGCTCTTCCACCATACCCCGCATGGTCTGCATCTCACTGCGTAAATCCTGGAACTGATCCAGCAGCAGCATCAATGCTTCATTATTGGAAGATCCGGCCTGCGCGAAAGCGGTCGTGTTGAACACAACTGCCGTCACGCCACCTGCAAATACCGCAAGAAATCGCTTCATGCCTTATCAGCCCGCCGGTCGAATTTCGACGCGACGATTTTGACGATAAGAATCTTCGGTCTGACCACGAACGGCTGGCTGCTCTTCACCGTAGCTCACTGTTTCCAGCTGGCTGCGCGAAGCACCGTTTACAATCAGGAAATCGCGGATGCTGTTGGCACGACGCTCGCCCAGGGCAAGGTTGTACTCACGGGTGCCGCGCTCGTCTGCGTGACCTTCCAGTCGCACACTGCGGCTCGGATTGGACGCCAGATTGCGTGCGTGCACAATCAGAGTTTCGCGATCCGAAGGCTGGAACTCAGCAACATCAAAATCGAAATAGAACACGGTTGTGTTCAACGCAGCCTGCTCTTCACGTTCGCGCTCCATGCGCTCACGCTCCAGACGCTGTTGCTCGGCGCGGGCCGCGGCAGCAGCGGCATCCGCAGCAGCTGTATTGTTGGTCTCCGTCGGCATTTCCTCTGTGTCGCTGGTTGAGCTACACGCCGCCAGGCCGGCAATCGTCAGTGCCAGTGCCGCTGTTTTAAAAATATTACTAATCTGCATACCCACTATTAGCGTCCTCCAATAGACAAGCTATTTACATTAAATTCCACAATGCCCGATATCACAACTTCTTGTACAACAATACCTTAATTCAGGTACGGAGACCATGATGGCTCGCGTACATCGCCCTGCGGGGATGGTAAACGGAACTTTACACGCCCGTCAATGGAAACAGCGTCAAGGACGCCCCTGCCATTATAGGTTGTGCCGTACATGATCATACTGCCGTTTGGTGCCACGCTGGGAGATTCATCAAGTGCGGTGTCTGTCAGAGTCATGACCCGGCCGGTTTCCATATTCAGAATGGCAATACTATAACTGTTATCCTGACGGGTCGCACGACGGACATGGACCATATTCACCCCATCGGGCAAAAACTGGGCCTTGGCACAATAAAAACAGTCGAAGGTCAACCGCTCCGGGAAACCTCCGGTCAGATCAGCCTGGTATATCTGTGGTTGACCGGTTCTGTCAGATGTAAACAGGACATTCTGACTGTCCAGGGTCCACGCTGGTTCGGTTTCCGCACGCGGGTGATCGGTAATCTGTGTCAGTTGATCTGTGGCCAGGTCCAGCACATAAACGTCCGGGCTGCCATCCTTGGACAAAACCATGGCCAGTTTTTGACCATCGGGCGACCACACCGGCGAGCTGTTGATACCGGGGAAATTGGTCACCTGACGCCGCTGGCCCGATGCCAGATCCTGGATATAGATGCGCGGCAGATTGGTTTCGAACGACACATAGGCAATCTGGCTGCCGTCGGGCGACCAGGCCGGCGACATGATGGGTTCACGCGACTCCAGCAGTACCTGAGCACGACGACCATCATAATCCGCGTAGTGCAGCCTGTAGGTCATGTCGCCGATCGCGCCTTCGGCCGAAATGTACATGATCTTGGTGGCAAATGCGCCACGACTGCCGGTGATTTCCTGGTACACCACATCACTGATTTCATGCGCAATATCACGCAGCTGGCTGACAGTGCCGGTCAGCACCTCGCCCAGCACTTTCTGCTCGCGGTTGATATCAAAAAATTCCCACTGCACCTGCACCATCTGACCACCAGGCACGCGGCTTACTTTACCAATGACAAGATACTGCTGCGCCAGAATCCGCCAGTCCCGATAGTGCACTTCGCGCTCTTCGCTGGGCAGACTGAGCATATTGGCTCGCGACAGAGCTCTGAATTCACCCACCTGTTCCAGGTTGCGGCCGATAATCTGCGCCACATCTTCGTCCAGGGCGCCATCGCCTTCCCAGGCAAACGGCACCACGGCGACGGGAATGGGATTGTCGACACCGCGGGTGATCTCGATGTTCAGTTCAGCGGCCTGAACGCTCGCAGAAAAAACACATGTCAATACCAGTACCAGCAGGCTGCGTAAGTTCAATTTAATAAATCCTCCGGTCTGAATGTTAACAACAGCGAACGAAAACTACGTTCGAACATTCGCGGCGGCATGCCCTGAAGTTCGGTAAACCGGCCCACGGCCCGCACGGCATTTTCCGCTGCGCGGTCGAAAGCAGCATCACCGCTCGACCTGACTATTTCCACATCCACCACATCGCCCGTGGGAACCAGTCGGATCCTCAACACGGCTGTCATATCGTTTCTTGCACTCGGTGGTCGTGACCAGTTGCGTTGCACCAGGTCGTGAATCACCGACGTATAGGCCATCGTAATTTCCGCTTCGGTTTCTGCGGCTTCACCTGCAGCGGCATCAGCCCGGGCCTGTTCTTCCTGGCGCTGACGTTCAGCCTCCTGCTGGCGTTGTTGCTCCAGCCTCTCCTGCTCCAGGCGTCGCGCCTCTTCTTCGCGGCGCTGCTCTTCGCGCTGACGTTCGGCGCGCGCCTGTTCCTCGCGCTCGCGCTCCTGTCTCAGCTGAGTCTGGCGGGCCTGTTCCTGCGCCTGCTGCTCCTGTCTGAGCTGCTCCTGTCTTTCCCGTTCCTGCTGCGCCTGTTCGCGCTGCTGGCGGGCGGCCTGTTCCTGCTGTTCACGTTCGCGCTGCTGCTGCACCTGCTGTTGCTGCACGCGCTCGTTACGCGCCTGTGGATTCTCCGACACCAGCAAGGCCTTGACCGCCTGCGGGCGCACCAGGTCCAGCGATTCGGACTCCGCCTGCTGGAACAACAGCAGTGTGCCCAGTACCACACCATGCAAAAGCACAGCCAGAAAAACAGAGATCGGATAACCGTTAAACGCTGTCACAACACTTATTCCAGTGGCTTGGTTACCAGGTTAGGGCTTTCAACACCAGCGACGCGCAATGCTTCCATCAAACTGATAAAGGGACCATAACTGGCGCTGGCATCACCCTCAACGAATATCTGAATGGTCGGGTTGGCGCTCACGATCGAGGCGACCTGCTGGCCAATTGTTGCCAACTCCACAGGCGTCTGCTCGTCCTGTTCGGTCACACCCAGACTGATATAGAATTCATTATCCGCGGTCAGCTCAATCACCAGCGTCTCGGCATTTTCGTCCATGTCCATGGGCTCAGAGTCTACCTGCGGCAGATCAACACGCAAGCCCTGCGTCAGCAGGGGCGCCGTCACCATAAACACGATAAGCAGTACCAGCATCACATCAATGTAGGGCACCACATTGATTTCTGACATCGGCTTGCGTCGTTTTCTGACAATTTCCATTGCTTTTCGCTACCGTGAGTGGGCTGGCATCAACCGCTTATTTCTGCACACTGGCGACCTGACGATGCAGGATGCCGGCAAATTCTTCGGTAAAGGTAATGTAGTTCTGGGCAATCACATCGACACGGTGTGAGTAACGGTTATACGCTACCACGGCCGGGATGGCTGCAAACAGGCCCATGGCGGTTGCAATCAGCGCTTCGGCGATACCCGGCGCCACCACCTGCAGTGTTGCCTGATTCTGCTCGGCAAGCCCGATAAAGGAGTTCATGATACCAATGACGGTGCCAAACAGGCCGATGTATGGGGTGACGGAACCGACTGTTGCCAGGAACGGCAGATTCTTTTCCAGCTTCTCTTCTTCACGCGAGTAGGCAACACGCATGGCGCGCTGGGCGCCGGCCATGACACCCTCGGAACTGACACCGCCCTGCTGGCGCAGGCGCATGAATTCCTTGAAACCGGCGCGGAATATGTTTTCCATACCCCCGGTGGGCTGGTTCTCTTTCTGCTGGCTGCTGCCTTCGCGGTAGAGCTGGCTCAGATCCATGCCCGACCAGAAGCGCTTTTCAAACCCGTACATGCCTTGCTCGGCGCTGCTAAGCACCAGCCAGCGCTGAATAATCATGACCCAGGAGACAATAGAAGCAGCCAGCAGCGTCAGCATGACAAGCTGCACAATTATGGTTGCATCCAGTATCAGCGTCCAGACACTCATCGAGTTTTGCACCAGGTACTCCCTTATCTGCTATACCACCGTGCTCGAGAAGCCGGTTTGCGGATATAAAAACAGGCCGCATTATAAGTCAAATTAACAACTTATAATACAGGGACGAATGACCAAAGACTGATTAAATATGGCTATATTGTGACCTGATACAGGGTTTGTGAACCGATCGGCCACAGACGCCTGCCTCAGGGCTGGACAGGGGCAGGCAAACCCAGCTGCAGATAGGCATGCGAGGTCACCATGCGCCCGCGCGCGGTGCGCATCATGTAACCCTGCTGGATCAGGTAGGGCTCCAGCACATCTTCGATGGTATCACGCTCCTCACTGATCGCCGCCGCCAGGCTGTCAACGCCCACCGGCCCACCGCCAAATTTCTCGATCATGGTCAGCAGCAGACGCCGGTCCATGTGATCAAAACCATTGTTGTCAATGCTGAGCATATCCAGCGCCAGCCCGGCAATCTCACTGCTGATCTGCCCGGCATGCTTGACTTCACTGAAGTCCCGCACGCGGCGCAGCAGGCGGTTGGCAATCCGGGGGGTACCACGCGAACGACGGGCAATTTCAAAGGCGCCGGATTCATCAATCTGACAGCCCAGGATGCGGGCAGACCGGGTAACAATTTCGGTGAGCTGCGGATGCGTGTAGAACTCAAGGCGCTGGATGATGCCAAAACGATCGCGCAGCGGCGATGTCAGCAGACCTGCCCGGGTGGTGGCGCCGACCAGGGTAAAAGGCGGCAACTCCAGCTTGATGGAACGGGCGGCAGGCCCTTCACCAATCATGATATCAAGCTGATAATCCTCCATTGCCGGATAAAGAATTTCTTCAATTGCCGGGCTCAGGCGGTGAATTTCGTCAATAAAGAGGACATCTCCCTCTTCAAGATTGGTCAGCAACGCCGCCAGATCACCGGCCTTTTCCAGCACTGGACCGGAGGTGGTCTTGATGGCCACATCCAGCTCGTTGGCAATGATATTGGCCAGTGTGGTTTTGCCCAGGCCCGGCGGACCAAAAATCAGGGTATGGTCCAGCGGTTCACCACGATTACGCGCGGCACTGATAAAAATCTGCATCTGGGTTTTGACGTCGTCCTGACCTATATAGTCGGCCAGCACCAGCGGACGAATGGCGCGATCAACGGATTGCTCCTGCGGCGCCAGCGAGGGCGAAATCAGACGATCATTGTCACTTGTCATGTACGCAGTACCGTGTTGCTGTTCGTTTATCCATTTATGCCCTGATCAAATTCAGTGATCAAATTCAGACCATGCCTTTCAGCGCCAGACGGATGATCTCTTCGCTGCGCGTCAGCTCCGGGTTGTCTTTGAGCGTTCTGACAATCATGCGCGCAGCTTCCTGGGGTTTGTAGCCCAATGCGATCAACGCAGTTTCGGCATCCTCACTGACAGCATTACTGCCGGACACAGTTCTGCTCGCGCCAGCCAGTTCATCCGGCGATGCCGGTGACTGCCAGTCCTTCAGGCGATCGCGCATTTCCAGCAGCAGCCGCTCGGCAGTCTTTTTGCCGATGCCAGGGATCCTGGTCAGTGCGGTGTCGTCATCCTGGCGCACCAGGCGCACAAATTCATCAGCCGTGACACCGGACAGAATGGCCAGCGCCACTTTCGGGCCGACACCACTGACCTTGATCAGCGCACGAAACAAGGCCCGCTCCTGCTGATCAAAAAAGCCATACAACAAATGCGCATCCTCGCGCACGACCAGATGCGTGTGCAGCAACACGCCCTGCCCGATGGCGGGCAATTGATAGAAAGTGCTCATTGGCGCCTGCAATTCGTAACCCACACCGTTGACGTCCAGCAACAGCTCCGGTGCTTTTTTCTCCAGCACAATTCCTTTCAGGCGTCCTATCACTCACACTCTCCCAAACGCAGTATTCAGCCACAGCATTAAAAACGACCCGCTATCAGATACCGACATGACTAACGGAAACGTCCGCGGCTGAAATTCCGCGCTGACGCAAGTTTGATCATACTTTGTCGGGTATTAGCATGACACACCGCGATGGCCAGCGCATCTGCGGCATCAGCCTGCAACTTGCCCTGCAAGCCCAGCAGCACCTTCACCATGTGCTGAACCTGCACTTTATCGGCAGCACCGGAACCGGTGACAGATTGTTTGACGGTACGCGGGGTGTATTCCGACACCGGCAGGTCCAGGTGCAGGCAGGCAACCATGGCGCTGCCACGCGCCTGCCCAAGTTTCAGGGCCGACGACACGCTTTTGCCCAGGAATACTTCTTCAATGGCGCATTCTTGCGGCGAGTATTGTTCGATGACATCACTGATGCCACGGAAGATTTCTTTCAGCCGCTGCGGGTGCTCCCCCAGGGCTGGCCTGATGCACCCGCTGCCGACATATTTCAGGCGATTACCAACGGACTCGATTATGCCAAAACCGGTGGCGCGCGAGCCGGGATCAATGCCCAGGATGAGCGTCATGTTCTGCCTCAGGCAGACGGCGCAGCCGGCTGCTCACGCAAACGGATATTCAACTCGCGCAACTGCTTGGCCGACACCGGGCCCGGCGCATCGGTCAACGGACAGGCCGCAGACTGGGTTTTCGGGAAGGCAATCACCTCACGAATCGACGTGGCGCCGGTCATCAGCATGATCAGACGATCCAGACCAAAGGCCAGGCCGCCATGCGGAGGACAGCCGGATGCCAGTGCGGTCAGCAGGAAACCGAATTTCTCCTGCGCCTCGGCTTCGCCAATACCCAGCAGGTCAAACACGGCGCTCTGCATTTGTGGCTGGTTGATACGGATGGAACCACCGCCCAGCTCGGTGCCATTCAATACCATGTCGTAGGCACGCGACAATGCCTGATCGGGCTTGTCACGCAATTCATCGGGGCTGCATGAAGGCGCGGTGAACGGATGGTGCAGGGAATTTAGATTACCTTCCTTGTCACGCTCGAACATCGGGAAGTCCACTACCCACAAGGGCGCCCAGCCTGCACGTACCTTGCCAAGGTCTGCCGCCACTTTCAGGCGCAGCGCGCCAATGGCTTCATTGACGATACCGGCCTTGTCCGCACCAAAGAAAATGATGTCGCCAGTGGCCGCCTGTAACCGATCCAGCACCTGCCTGACGACATCTTCCGGCATGAACTTGATGATGGGTGACTGCAGCCCTTCCAGGCCGGCATTGATATCATTGACCTTGATCCAGGCCAGGCCCTTGGCACCGTAAATACCAACAAATTTGGTGTAGTCATCGATTTCCTTGCGGCTCAGTGATGCACCGTCCGGTACCCGCAAGGCCACCACACGACTGTCCGGGTCTTTTGCCGGACCAGCAAACACCTTGAAATCCACGCTCGCCATCAAATCAGCAATATCGGTAAATTCCAGATCAATACGCAGGTCCGGCTTGTCCGAACCAAAACGACGCATCGCTTCGCCCCAGGTCATGCGCGGGAACACACCCAGATCCACATCAAGGTGTCGTTTAAAGGTCTGGCGAATCATCTCTTCCGTGGTCGACATGATCTGCTCCTCGTTCATGAACGAAGTCTCAATGTCGATCTGGGTAAATTCAGGCTGTCGGTCAGCGCGCAGGTCTTCATCACGGAAACACTTGGCGATCTGGTAATACCGGTCCATGCCGGCCACCATCAGAATCTGTTTGAACAACTGCGGCGACTGTGGCAGCGCAAAAAACTCGCCAGGGTGGGTGCGGCTGGGGACCAGATAGTCGCGCGCGCCCTCAGGCGTGGCCCGGGTCAGAATCGGTGTTTCAATATCCAGGAACCCGTTTTCATCCAGGTAGTTACGGATGGTATTGGTCACCTTGGAGCGAAAGCGCAGACGATCGATCATCTCGGGGCGACGCAGATCAATGTAGCGGTGACGCAGGCGCACATCTTCACTGACTGAAGCATGCTCATCGAGCTGGAACGGCGGCGTTTTGGCCACGCTCAGAATTTCCAGCTCGTGCGCCAGCACCTCAATACCACCGCTGGGCAGATCCTTGTTGATGGTGCCTTCGGGACGGGCACGAACCCGCCCGGTGACGCGTACGACAAATTCATTGCGCAGGCTCTCGGCCAGCGCAAAAGTCTCCGCGCGATCCGGGTCGAACACGACCTGGCACAAACCATCGCGATCGCGCAGATCCACAAAAATGACGCCGCCATGATCACGTCGACGATGGACCCAGCCACAAAGACTGACAGTTTCGTCAATTATGGCTTCGTTTAATTCTCCGCAATAATGGCTGCGCATACTGATTTCCTGCAAGGTTGTTCTAACGATGGGTTCTGGTAAAAAAAATCAGGCGGCAGTGCCCGAGGCAGGTGCATTACCTGTGCCCGATTTGGTGGCGCCTGCTGCCGGGCTGTCGCCCGCACTGCTATCCTGGGTGCCGTGCCGCTTATTGCCGGTTTTGAAGTCGGTCTCGTACCAGCCACCACCCTTGAGGCGGAAACTGGGCGCTGACACCTGCTTGCTAAGACCGTCCAGATGGTGACATGCCGGACATTCGGTCAGCGGCGCATCACTGAACTTCTGGATGGCTTCCAGACGGTGGCCGCACTCCTTGCATTGATACTCATAAATCGGCATAAAATAAGTCTCACTTCAATTACAAAGAAAGCAATTTAATTCAAAAGCCGCCGATTATACCTTAATTTTCCAGGGTTCATCACCTGAGTTGCTGCAAATGATGCATCAATATTGGCAGTCAGGGCAGAGGGATGGAAAACATTTTGCAAAACCGCTCATACTACGGCCTTTCAGCACTTGCGGCAGACCCTGCAATCCTTTATAAATAACGGCTTGTGCGGTCATTTCCGCCTACGACGTTTCGCAAAATGTTACGTAAGATTTTTAATTCACCTCACTACACACGAGAATCAGCATGGCAGCTACCAAACCGACAGCAAAAACGACAGCGAAACCCGCTGCAAAACCGATAGCCAAAAAGACCACAGCAATTACTGACAAATACACCAAAACGGCAATCCTGGCCGAGATCGCACAGAACACCGAATTGAGCAAAAAGCAGGTCGACGCAGTGCTCAACGAGCTGGGCGCGCTGATCGAACGTCACATCAAAAAGCGCGGCGTTGGCGAATTCACTTTGCCCGGTCTGCTCAAAATCAAGGCCGTTAAACGCCCCGCCCAGCCTGCGCGAAAGGGTGTACCCAATCCCTTCAAACCAGGCGAAACCATGGACATACCCAAGAAGCCGGCCAGCACTCGCGTCAAGATACTGCCGTTGAAAAAACTGAAAGAATTCGCCCAGTAACACGCGATATCAGTAGCAGACACCGCTGGCGGGCATCCCCCGCCAGCCGGTTGCCAGACCAGAACGGCCTGAACAGTACGGCCCGAACCACTCCCATCACGCACCCAGAACCCACAGCAGGACCCGCATGCGCACCAGTCAATATCTTATTGCCACACTCAGAGAAACCCCGGCCGATGCGGAAGTCATCAGTCACCAGTTGATGTTGCGTGCGGGCCTGATCCGCAAGCTTGCCAGCGGTATGTATACCTGGCTGCCGGCCGGTCTGCGCGTATTGCACAAAACCACTGCCATCGTGCGCGAAGAGATGAACAGGTCAGGCGCCATGGAAGTGTCAATGCCGGTGGTGCAATCGGCAGAGCTGTGGCAGGAATCCGGACGCTGGGATCAGATGGGCCCCGAACTGCTCCGTTTCGTTGATCGCCATAACCGTGATTTTTGCCTGGGCCCGACCCACGAAGAGGTCATTACCGATCTGATTCGTAACGAGTTCAACAGCTACAAGCAATTGCCGGCCAATTTCTATCAGATTCAGATGAAGTTCCGTGACGAGCGTCGCCCGCGCTTTGGCATCATGCGCGCACGTGAGTTTCTGATGAAGGACGCCTATTCTTTTCACATCAATGAGGACTCGCTGCAGCAGACCTACGACGTCATGTTCCGGACCTACTGCAACATATTCGAGCGGCTGGGGCTGGACTACCGCCCGGTACTGGCGGACACCGGCAATATCGGCGGCAGCGTATCGCATGAATTTCATGTGCTGGCTGATTCGGGCGAAGATGATATCGTTTTCAGCTCTACGGGCGACTATGCCGCCAATATCGAACTGGCCGACGGCATCATTCCGGATCTGGCTGCCGGCCCTGCACCTGTCAGCGACACAGCTGCCAGCAAGGTCAATACCGGCGATGCGCATACAATTGAGGCCGTCGCAGAACAACTGCAAGTGTCTGCCTCACAACTGATCAAGACCCTGATCGTCAAGTCTGACGATGACAACAATAAACATGGCCTGATTGCCCTGCTGATTCGTGGCGACCAGGAGGTCAATGAAGTCAAGCTGGAGAAACTGGATGGTGTTGCCGCACCGGTCGAGTTCGCCAGCGACGAGCAGATACAGAACGCTGTCGGTTGCAGACCCGGTTGCCTGGGTCCGGTGCAACTGCCCTTCCCTGCCATCGCTGACCGCAGCGTTGAGCACATGACGGAGTTCGTTTGCGGTGCCAACCAGGATGGTTTTCATTTGACCAATGCCAATTGGGGCAAGGATTGTCATTTTGATACTGTCGCCGATTTCCGCCGGGTAAAAGAAGGCGACCTGAGCCCTGATGGCAAAGGCACGCTATCGATAAAACGCGGCATCGAAGTGGGCCATATCTTCCAGCTGGGCACCAAATACAGCAAGGCGATGAACGCGGCAGTGCTGGACGAAAACGGCAAATCAGTGCTGATGACCATGGGTTGTTATGGCATCGGGGTCAGCCGTATTGTGGCAGCGGCCATCGAACAGAATCATGACAACAACGGCATCATCTGGCCTGACGCCATCGCGCCCTTCCAGATCGCCATCGTGCCACTTAATGCACACAAATCCGAACGCGTAGTGGAGGTCAGTGACCAGTTACTGAAGACACTGGAAGCTGCCGGTTATGACGTGCTGCTGGATGACCGGGACAAAAAAACCAGTCCCGGGGTAAAGTTTGCCGACATGGAGCTGATGGGTATTCCACACCGGCTGGTGGTATCTGACCGGGGACTGGAAAACAATCAACTGGAATACAAATCCCGCCGCGCCGCCGAGCCCGAAATGGTGGCACTTGACGCTATACTGCCATTTCTGCAGAGTCGCCTGCCCGGCTGAACCATGGTCACAGGCGGCGCTGTACCAGGCATCTCGACAGGAGTGATATGCAGTTAAGGTCATTGTACGAACTGAAAGACAAGGCTGACAGTTTCCTGTGGGCTGACCGCCCGGCAGGAAACCGCTGGCAGCGCGCCGGCTTCCGGGCCTTGCAAATCGCCTATGCGGTGGCCAGAGATTTGGCACAGGGCGCCCTCAGCCTACGCGCCATGAGCCTGGTCTACTACACGGTTATTGCGTTTGTGCCGCTGCTGGCACTGGCCTTTGCCGTCCTCAAGGGCCTGGGCGTGCACAACGAACTGGAACCCACCTTGCTGGGCCTGCTGCAGCCGTTCATGGGTGAATACAGTGTTGATATTGCAAAAAACGTTGTCGGTTTTGTCGACAATGTCCGCGTCGACGTCCTCAGCATTGTCAGCCTCGGGGTGCTGCTGTATACGGTATTGACCATGATGCAGCGCATCGAATTGTCATTCAATTACATCTGGTCGGTAAGCCACGCGCGCAACATCGGCAGCCGCATCAGTGAGTATCTGTTTGCCATTATTGTGGCGCCACTGCTTATCCTGATGTCCGTCGGCATTGCCTCTTATGTCAACACAGTCTTTTTTGTCAGGTTGCTGGAAAGCCTGCCCACGGGCGGCATCATCCTGCAGTTTATCGGGCTCGTCACACCCTTTCTGTTCATGTCGCTGGCATTTGCGCTGGCCTTCATTTTTATCCCCAACACCAAGGTGCGCTTTCAATCAGCGTTCATTGGCGGCATCGTCACCACCATTGCATGGAAACTGATGGGTTGGGTTTTCCAGAACTTCATTACGGAATATTCGGCGAATGCCGTGATCTATGCCGCATTCTTTGCCGTTATTCTGTTGATGCTGGTGATTTATCTGGGCTGGCTGATGCTGCTGATCGGTTCATCGGTGGCGTTTTATCATCAGCACCCGTACAAGACCTACTCCGGACGCGAGCCACCAAAACTCAGCCTGAGAATGAAAGAGGAGCTCGACCTCACCATTGCCTATCTGATTGTCAAACGCTTCCAGCAAGGCGTCGAGCCATGGTCTGCGAATGAACTGCAAGCCTACACCCGAATGAGTCCGGCCATGATAGAATCCGCCCTGCAGATTCTGATGGCAATAGAATTCATTCGCGCCACCGATGAGAGTCCGCCCTGCTATCTGCCGGTGTCCACGGTAAATAACTGCAAATTGCATGAGCTCAGACGGAAATTGCGCTTCTATGCCAAGGATCGACTGGATATTCGTTCCTGTTGTGAAGAACAGATGCAGATCCGCAAGGTGCTGGATGAAGCCGAAGCAAGCTGGGCTGAGACCTGCGGCGACATCACGCTGCCAGATCTTATCGCCAGCTCAGATACCGAGTCCAAGTCATGAGTAATGTTGTTATTTACCACAATCCCCGCTGCTCAAAGTCGCGACAGACCCTGGCACTTTTGCAGGCACGCGGTATCGAACCGGAGCAGGTGCTGTACCTGGAAACGCCGCCCCAACCGGCGGAATTGCGACGCCTGCTGAAACTGCTCAACATACCGGCCAGGCAATTGCTGCGCAAAGGCGAAGCCGAGTTCAAAGAGCTGAAGCTGATGGACGATACCCTGGGGGAAAACAGCCTGATTGAAGCCATGAGCGAACATCCGCGCCTGATTGAACGCCCGATTGTGGTCTACGGCGACAAAGCCGTTATCGGTCGTCCGCCGGAAAAAGTACTGGAGTTGATCCCGTGAGCCGGCCTGAACCTTATGTACTGGTACTGTATTACAGCCGCCATGGCGCCACCGCGGACATGGCGGCCTTGATAGCGCGCGGCGCTGAACAGGCCGGCAAAATTGAGGCGCGGCTAAGAACGGTGCCGTCGGTCTCTCCCGATCACACTGCCAGCATCCCGGCCATACCAGAAAATGGCGCGGTGTATTGCAGCGAAGACGACTTGCGTCATTGTTCAGCCCTGGCCATGGGCAGCCCGACACGCTTCGGCAATATGGCAGCGGCGATGAAATATTTTCTGGATAACACCGGAGCGCTGTGGGCCAGCGGTGCGCTCGTCAATAAACCTGCGGCTGTGTTCACATCAAGCTCCAGTCAGCACGGTGGCCAGGAATCGACATTGTTGAGTATGAGCCTGCCCCTGCTTCACCATGGCATGCTGATTTGTGGTTTACCTTACAGCGAACCGGCGCTGATGCGCACACAGACCGGCGGCACACCTTACGGGGCCAGTCACGTGGCCGGCCCGGACAGCGATCTGCCGCTCAGCGAAGATGAGCAGGCCTTGTGCCTGGCCCTGGGTCGACGCCTGGGCGACCTGGCACTTAAACTCAACCAAAAAGAGCCTATGACATGACCAAAATATGGGACCCCGAGACGTCAGCCAAGCCATCAACAGCGGCCTCACCTGCCATCGTCACCCAGTCACGCAAAGCCGTGCTGGCATTCTATTTTGGTATGCTGGGCCTGTTTACGGCGGACGCAATACTGACCCTGTTCAGAGGGGCACCCATCGGCGTAGCCGTTTTTCTGTGGCTGTTCCGCCTGCTGCCCCTGCTTATCTTCCTGCCCGGTTTGCGGCGTAATACCCTGCGCACCTACGCCTGGCTCAGCTTCGTGGTGTTGATGTACTTTACCCACGCGGTAGTCACTGCCTTTGTGCCCGGTGAGCTGTTCTATGGGCTGATTTACAGCTTCCTGTGTGTGGGGCTGTTCTGTGCGCTGCTGGTGTACATCCGAATGGCCAAAAAGCATCTGGGCGTAAACCTGTAGCCAGCCAGAGCCTACCAATTCATCAATGACTTGATCAGGGGCACCGTGATTTTGCGCTGCAGCTCCAGTGAATGTCTGTCCAGCTCATGCAACATGGCCATCAGTGCGCTCATGCTGCGCTCGCAGCGCCGCACCAGATAACCGGCAACCTCCTCGCTCAGCTCAAAGCCCAGGTGCGAGGCACGCATCTGCAGGGCCGCCATTTTGTTTTCATCATCCAGCACGGCCAGCTGAAATACAGCCGCCGACTGCAGACGCGAATGCAGATCCTTTAATGTAAAACCGGTGTATTGCGGACTGCTGCGCGCCGCCAGCAACAATGGCGTTTGCAGGGCTGCCATTCGGTTGTAAAGATGGAACAGTGCCTCTTCCCATTCCGGGTGACCTGCCACCTCGTCAATGTCGTCAAGACACAGCACTGCCACCTGTTCCAGCCCGGACAGAACATCGGGCGTCATCTCCCGCCAGCCCGACAGACTCAGGTAAAACACCGCCTGTCCACGTGCATCCAGTTCGTGACACACGGCCTGCAGCAAATGCGAACAACCGGCACCTGCGCCCCCCCAGAGCCAGACAAACGCCTTTAACAAGGTGCCACCTTCATCACCTGACTGGCGCTGCGCCCAATGGCCGGCACACTGTTGCAAATACGCAACCACCGCAGCATTGGCTGATTGCTCTGCCGCCGCAGGACAATAGAAGTTGGCAAAGGTTGCCTCGTCATCGAGGCTTAGCCGCAAGGTTAACTGCCGGGGATTGTTGGCGGGCGGGTCGATCATGCCGGTGTCACTGCCCGGTCCAGCGATAATGCAGCAGGTCAGCAGTCACTGCGCCCAGCTCAAAGTTGACCGGTTGCAGGTCGCGCCCCAGACTGATGAACTCGGTCAGATGCTGACGCGTTCCGGCCAGGTTCACGCGCAACTCAATGGTATCGGCACGAAGGGCTGACACGTTCACATCCCGGATCACCGACAGTGATCCCAGGTAGTTCATCAGGTCGGTATGGCTGGCCAGATCCGTGATGCCTTCAATACGCAGTATGACCTCGTCTTCCTGCTCAAACTCACTGAGCACCAGACCAAAATGTTCGGCCAGACGCGTGGTCACCGCATCCAGCGGAAAATCCATATAGGTTTCTGCGCTGTTGTCTACATGGTCAAAAACGTGCACCTGATCACGAAACACAAACTGCCACAGCCCCACCACTTCATTGTCCGGCGTTATCAACAGACGACCAGCCAGGACACTGTCGGCGCCATAGCGTTCACCGGCCTGGCGCAGTGCATCCGTATCAAGCTGCCAGCCCTGATCAACGGTAACCATGCGCCGGTCAGTCAAATCCAGCAGGGGTATCAGAATCGGCACACCGCGCGCGCCGGCAAACTCACGGGCCTGCGACAGCAGGACATGTTCCGTGCTGGAACCCAGCATGGCGCGCCGGCCATCCGGCGTCTGCACTGTCACCCAGAGTAAAACACTGGCCCGGTTACGATCCCACACCGGTATGTCTGCGCGGTTCAACAAGTCATCAACAAGATCCTGGTCGAAACGCACATCCAGGCGAGGCTCCAGCATGACCGAGCGATAGCTGACCTCGGCAACATAGGTCGATGCACGCTGGGTTGCCTCACGAACCTGGGGATGCTCCAGCCAGCGACGCTCACCGGTAACCTTGACGATCACCTGCGCAAAAGCGGCGCGGTAGGCGCGTTCGCGCTCTGCCTGACTCTGGTTCTCGACAACAATTTCCTGCCGGTACAGGCCGTCAACCGGTAACGCCAGCACCGGCGAACCGCTTACCATGGCCAGTACCGGCAGCAGCAGTATCTGCGCAGCCCGGAGCAAAAGCATGCCCGGCATACGCCTGGCCGGTGCCGATGAACCTGCCCGTAGAGTTGCCCGTAAACCTGCCCGTAAACCTGCCCATAAACATAAAAGTCGTTTTGTCATGCGCGTCATCATAACCGATCACCTGACTGTTTTACATAATCGCCTGACGAAGGCGCTGGCAACTGTTAAAATACGCAGTAATATTTTTCAATTCAGGGATTTCACCTCTTCATGACGACTAAAGCGCCCTCTTCCGCCAACGGTAAACCTGCCCAGACCAGCCTCAGCTACAAAGACGCGGGCGTGGACATAGATGCCGGCGATGCCCTGGTGGAAAAAATCAAATCGGTGACCCAGTCCACCCGACGCCCCGAGGTGTTGTCCGGCCTGGGCGGGTTCGGCGCACTGTGTGAAATCCCCGAAGGCTATCGCAAGCCAGTGCTGGTGTCGGCCACAGACGGTGTCGGCACCAAACTGAAACTGGCCATCGACATGGGCAAACACGACACCATTGGCATCGACCTGGTTGCCATGTGCGTCAACGATCTCATCGTTTGTGGCGGCGAGCCCCTGTTTTTTCTGGATTATTACGCCACCGGCGGGCTCAATGTGGATGTCGCCACTGAAGTTGTCAGTGGTATCGGCGAGGGCTGTCGCCAGGCCGGCTGCTCATTGATTGGCGGCGAAACCGCTGAGATGCCCGGTATGTACCAGAAAGGCGACTACGACCTGGCCGGATTCGCCGTCGGCGTGGTCGAAAAGGACAACATCATCGACAACAGCCAGGTGCAGGTCGGTGACTGCCTGATTGGCCTGGAGTCCTCCGGCCCGCACTCCAATGGTTACTCACTGATACGCAAAGTGCTGGAGATCTCCAACGCCAAACTGGATGACCCCTTTGGTGACAGCACCCTGGGTGACGTGCTGCTGGCCCCGACCGAAATCTACGTCAAAGCCCTGCAGAGTCTGCAGGCAACAGTGCCGGTGCACGCCATGGCGCATATTACCGGCGGCGGCATTATAGAGAATCTGCCGCGCGTGATGCCCGATTTCACCGAAGCAGAAATTGACACCAATGCCTGGCAACGACCGGCCATCTTTGAATGGCTGCAGATGAGCGGCAATATCAACAATCGCGAAATGTTGCGCACGTTCAACTGCGGCATCGGCATGATCGTCTGTGTTGCTGCCGACAAGGCCGATGAGGCGCTGGCCATCCTGCGCGAGCAAACCCGCGGCGCCGTCGTGCTGGGGCAGATCAGCAAAAGCGAGCAGCAAAAGCCGGTGGTCAAACTGACCGGTGACCATGCGTGAAGCAGGACAATAAGAGCCCTGCCTGCAGGGTTGTGGTTCTGATCTCCGGCAATGGCAGTAATCTGCAGGCCATCATCGACCAAAGCCACACCGGTGGTTACCAGCTCAGTGCGGTAATCAGCAACCGGGCGGACGCGTTTGGTCTGCAGCGGGCAGCGCAGGCGGGTATCGCAACATGTGTACTCGACCACAAAGCGTTCGCGTCACGCGAAGCTTTTGACGCCCGCCTGAGACAGGAAATAGACACCTTTGCACCCGACCTGGTGGTGCTGGCCGGCTTCATGCGCATCCTCAGCAGCGCATTCGTCCAGCATTACGCCGGACGCCTGTTGAATATCCACCCGTCACTGCTGCCTGCCTACAAAGGCACCAATACCCACCAGCGGGTTCTGGACGCTGGCGAGGCGCTGCACGGTGCCAGTGTGCATTTTGTCACTCCGGAACTTGATGGCGGCCCAGTCGTGCGGCAAGCGGTCATCAAAATTGCCGCCAACGACACAAAAGACACGCTGGCTCAGCGAGTTGCTATCGAAGAGCACAAAATATACCCTGAAGTACTGGCATGGTTTGCCGCCGGGCGTCTGGTTTTCGATGTCGATGGCGTCACGCTGGACCAGCAACGTTTACCGACTTGTGGTGTTCAGAGTCAGGAAAACAGCCAGACCCACGCCAATTGACCAGCGTTTGGCCAGCGTTAAGCTAACCGGGTGCACACTGATGTCTTGCGATAATCACCAGACACTCACTAAAGGGCAGGTATATGACGCTGTTTCGCAATACGATAGGCCTTGCTGCAATAGCTGTTGCTGTCGTCACTGTCGGCGCCGACAGCCGCGCGCATGCAGATCAGGATGCCCCGGCAGCCCCTGCACTGATTGCGCCCACGCCGTACGAGGCAGGCTATGAAGCCCGCGCGCGCGGTTTGAGCACGGATGCCTACCGTCACCTTCTGCAGACCGGTGACAATGTCTACCAACTTAGCCACGGCCTGTCCCTGAAAGTCCTGGGTGCCAACCTGATTACCGTCGCCGAAACCAGTCATTTCTACTGGCTGGACAGTGGCGCCGTGCCTGTGTCTTATGCCTTCAGACAAAGCGGCCTGCGCAAACGCGAGGAAACTATCAGCTTTGACTGGGAGAGCGGCAGCGCCAGTGTGAGCCGGGATGATCGGCAATCGGAGACCGCGATCAGCGCAGGTTTGCTGGACAACCTGAGCTTTACCGCTCAGATGAGCGCCCAGCTTAACGCCCGGCCCGAACTGCTGGTACCAGGCACAACACTGGAATACGAGATTCTTGATGGCACCGAACCGGAGATGCAGACCTACCAGATTAGCGCCCGGGAAACGGTGGACACACTGGCCGGACCGCTGGATACCGTGATGATAGAGCGCGTGCGCGAACCCGAAGCCGACCGCAGCACCATTATCTGGCTGGCTTTGGCGCATGAATTTGTGCTGGCAAAGCTGGTGCAGATAGAAGAAGGCGACCGCACGGAATTGCTGCTGGAAACACTCACCATGGGCGACATCAGTCTCGGAACCCGGGAATAATACAGGTCAGCGCTGCATCTCATACTTGCGCATCTTCTCCACCAGTGTCGTGCGCCTGATATTCAGCCGGTCTGCCGCCCGCGCCACCACACCACCGCTGTCATCCAGCGCCTGTTCTATCAGATTACGCTCCAGGTTGGCCAGATACTCCTTCAGATCCAGACCGTTCAGTGGCAGCAGATTGCCGGCACCCTGGCTAAGCGCATCAACAACACTGCTCTTCAGCGAACCGTTCACTGCATGCTCAGGTTCGCCCTGCGAGCCACTGACTGGCGCTGGTTCAGCGTCAATCATTTCCGCCGCATCGTCAATTACCTGAGGCAACACGGTTTCCTCCGGCTGGTACTGGCGCGGCAGATCGTGCACGCCCACCACGCCATGTGGATGCATGATTGCCATACGCTCCACCAGATTGGCCAGTTCCCTGACGTTGCCCGGCCACTTGTACTTGCCCAGTGCGCGTATTGCGGCCGAATTAAAACGCACGGAGCCACGCTTGCTGTTTTCCAGACGGGAAATCAGTTCGTTGAGCAAAAACGGTATATCGGAAGCGCGGTCGCGCAAGGACGGCATTTCAATGGGAAATACATTGATCCGGTAATACAAATCCTGCCTGAATGTGCCGGCTGCAATCATATCCTCCAGATTGCGATGCGTGGCCACCAGGATTCTCACATCCGTCTGCATGGTTTTGGTGCCACCCACTCGTTCGTAACACTGCTCCTGTATCACCCGCAGCAATTTCACCTGCATGGGCAAGGGCATATCGCCTATTTCGTCCAGAAACAGGGTGCCGCCCTGCGCCAGTTCAAAACGACCGACCCGGGTGGAAATGGCCCCGGTAAACGCACCTTTTTCGTGACCAAACAGCTCACTTTCCAGCAGATCAGGTGGGATAGCGCCACAATTGATAGGCACAAACGGTTTCCCCGCCCGTGTCGAATTGGCATGCAGATTACGCGCCACCACTTCCTTGCCGGTGCCGGATTCGCCGGTGATCAGCACTGTAACCTCGGTGTCCGCCACCTGAGACATCACCTGGCGGATACGCTCAACCGAGGCGCTGTTACCCACCAGGCTACGGAACATGTTGTAGTCGCGCACACTGCCCACATCGCGCAGACGGGCGTAGTGATCGCCATATACCTGCGCCTTGTGCAAGGCATCCAGCATAGGCTGGTAGCTTAGCGGCAGGGGAATGGTGGCGACGATGCGGGTTGAGATCTTGGCAGGGAAATCGGGCAATTCCTGATCACCCAGCAGCACCAGGGGCACTCCTTCGTGCCAATCGGTCAGGTCGTCCAGCAAACCGGTCATCAGGGAAGGTTTGTAATGCCCCACCAGAATAAGCTTGAGCTTGTCCGGATCAACGCCCTGGGCAGTTGCATCATCATGCCAATGTGCGCGCGCCACGATTAACGGGTGCTCGCCCAGGAACTCGAGCACAATACTTAAATCATGCCCCAGCTTTTTGCTGTCTTCTATCAGTAGTATCTCTGTCATGCCCGGTACCGGCAGGCCGCCGCAGCACTGACGTGCGCTGCATCTTCCGACCTGCCCCTGTTGCGACTTTGTGATCGATTGTTATCGATTCTTTTCAGCCATCTTTGTTTTCAATTAGACACTGCCCGGACCAGCAGAGTCAAACGTTAGCCGTCAAAAACTTGACTGGCATCATGATGCCGCTTGTGCTGCCGGGTCAATTTCGTCCCACCCGGCCTTGACGGTACGCATCAGGTCTGTCACTTCCTGCACCAATGCCGGATCGTTGCTGACATTGGCCTCAAACAGACGACGCTGCATATAGTCATACAGTCGCTCCAGATTATCCACCAGCTCCGGTGCCTGATCACGCTCCAGACTGCCCTGCAGACCCGCAATAATGCCCGTGGCCTTGCCCAGCAAAACACCTTTGGATTCTGTTTCACCCCGTTCCATGGCGGATTTTGCCTGTACCAGGCGATCCATGGCGCCGGTCATCAGCATCTGGATCAGGCGATGCGGACTGGCATGTTCGATACCGCTTTCATTGTTGATGCGCTTGTACTGAGCGGCGGCCTGCGTCATTGAATACATTTTGTTCCCCTTGGCTGAATTTGATGGTTTGCGTTCTGAGTGATATGTGGACGTTCAAATACGGTTGTTACTCACGCTTTGGCGTGACCAGGGCCTCAAGCATATCGAGCTGCGAGGTCAGAAAGTCTGCCGTGGTGTTGAAACGCGAGATAATCAGGTCATTGGCCGTGAATGACGATTGCAGACGACGCTCGGAGCGTGCCATGCGTTCGTCCAACTCGACACGGCGCTCTGCTATTTTTTCAAGCTCACCGTTAAGCGACTCCTGGCGGCCGCTGAGCACACCGCCTGGCGACAGAAATGTGTCGATCAGGCTTTTCATGCGATCGGCCACACCCCTGGTGTAATCCACCGTGCCACGATCACCGACGTCGCCGCCATTGATACGCAGACGCAATCCGGACGAGGGGTCGGGCTCACCGCTGGCGTCCTGCCCGGCTTCCCCGCGTGCACCTCGTCCAATATTGAAGCCCAACAGATTACCGGCATTGCCTTGCAGTTCGGCAATCTTCACACTCGATGATGCCCCGGTTGAATTGGAAATAATGCCAAACGAACCTGAGGGTGTGTCGTAATCAACAATAACACCCACACCGGCAGCAATCATTGCCGGATTATTGTTAATCGCTGTCTGCATGGCTGCGGCCACCGTTTCCGGAGAGCTGTTACCCAGCGTACCCAGCGAGATGGATCCGGACAATACGCCATCAACCTCGACCCGGAAGCTGTCAGTCGCCGTGCTGCCTGAAAGATCACCGTGTGCAGCATTCAGGTAAAACCCGGGCCGGGCCGCTTCCACACCGCTGGATGCGGTCAGTAACTGCCCGCTGCCTACCGCTTCAATGCCGTTGATGGTGCCTTCAACATCGACGCCCCTAATGGACGTTTCGGCAGCACCGGTACCCAGAAACAGGCCCAGCTTGCTGGCAGCGGCAAAATTAACGTCCGTAAACGCAATCTCATCGCCGGCATCAGCGGTGGAAAATACCAGACGTCCTTGCGTATTGTCGGCATTGTATTGGTAATTCACATTGACGGTGATGCCGTCTGCCGCCAAAGCGTCGTTAATTTGCGTTTGCAACGCCGCCGTCAACTCATCGGGGGTAGTGTAAGTAACCGGTGTCGCTGCATCTCCTGGCAAGGACAACGACCCGGTACTGATACCATTGATGCTGAGACTGAAGGCGGTATCTTCATCTATCACCAATGGATCAATAAATGGATCACTGCTTAAACCACCGGTGGTGGCCAGACTATTCAACTGATTACCCTGAAACGGCCCACGGTTGTCCAGCACCAGACCCAGAGTAGATGAGGCTTCAGCGGAAATATCGGTAAAGCGGATCACCGACTCTTCACCGTATCGATTCGAGCTCATATCAAAACGCGATTCAGCGGCGTTGTACACCACCGTCATGCTGTCTTCTGAATCAATCACATCGGCATTGCTGTTAATCTGTGCCTGCAACTCGGTGGCCAGCTCCTCAGCGGTAGCGTACGTCCCTTCGGTCAGGCTGATATCAATTTCATTGCCGTTGAACAACACGGTAAAATCCTTGTTGTCGGCATCAATCACGATATTGCCCGCGCCCAATGCTGCCACGCTGACACCTTGATAACGTCCCACCTCGGCCATGCGGGTGATTTCAACATCATAGCTGCCCGCCTGGGTGTCCCTGCCCGCCTGCAGAAAATCAACCTGACTGTCTGATGTGGTGCCGGTGGCAGCAAACAGACCGGTCACCGCCTGCGGATCGGTTGCAAACGCGGTTTCAAACTCGCTGCGATCAAACGTCAACTGGTAATCGTTGAACTGGTCAGAGGTAACACCCACTTCAGCCAACGAGCTGAACGTTGCGCCCGATGTCACCTGGCGCAAGGTATTGTTGATGTCGGTCATCATCCGGCGCAGGGCAGTATCCCCGGTCAGCAGGCTGCCCTGACCGGATGATCCGGAATCCGGATCAAATGCCGATAACTGATCACTCATGCTTTTAAGGCCATTGTAGGCGCCTACAAAGTCCTGCACCTTGTCCATCAGCGCACTGGGATCCTTGTCGATACCGAGACTGACAGGGCCAGTGGTGGTCGATTTGAGATTAAGGGTCACACCCGGAATCACCCCGGTAACGAGATTGTCACTGCGACTGATGGCCAGGCCGTTCACCGTAAACAGGGCATCCTGCGCGGCCTGAGTCTGGCTTGCGGTCTGCGCTCCGGCATTGAAGTTGAAAGCATCAAGCCCCGCGGTGCCGGTGCCGGTCAATTCTATACTCTGGTCAGCGCCAGACTCGGCACTGGTAAACAACAGGCGGAAGCCACTGCCATCATCAACGATGGTAGCCTCAACCCCGAAGTTCGCCGCATTGACCGCGTCGCGAATACCCGCGAGGGTATTGTTGCTCTCATCGATCACCAGGCTGCGCTCGGCGATCTCGTCGTTCGCGGTAAAACCCTGGTAGAGACCATCACCATCAATATCTGTGGTACCAAAACGAAAGCTGATTTCCCCTGTGCCAATCGCTTCGTTGACCGAGGTATAGGCTTGCGTAGCGATGGTTTGTTGTTGCGCCAGCTGCTGTATCTGGATTGAATAGTTGCCCGCATCTGCAGTACTGGCAGCGGTGGCGGTCAAGGCAGATTCGTTACTGGAAACCACCTGGCTGGCGTTGAACGCTGAGGTGCTATTGAGTGCCTGCATGGCATCCTGCAGCTCGCTCACGACACTGTTGATTTCGCCAAAGGCAGACAGTTTGGCCTCTGCGATCGCCTGCTCACGGTCCAGACGCAATTCGACCGGCGCCCGCTCAGCTTCCAGCAGCGATTCGAGTAGCTCGCTGGTCAACAGACCCGAGCCGATACCCAATGATTGAATAGTTGCCATACAGTGATTGTCATCTATTTGTTGCCTTGGATTTTTGATAAAGCAAGTTCCAAGCCAGCCACGCCAGCTTTGCAATATCAGCTACTTACATCAGGATATCGGTCAACAGCAGATATTCTTGACCCGGCAAGCGGCAAATCTTTGCCGCTTGCCTGAGCGCAAAAGGATTGAGTGTCAGCCCCAGCCTCGCTAGAATCAGAGCAATCTGATAAGGAGAAGAAGCTATGTTCAATAGACACAGGCCCAGTAGACAATCGCTTGCCAGCACGGTGGCCTTGCTGGGGCTCGGCATTGTATCGACGGGTTTACTCTCCGTCAGTGTCATGGCCCAGCCAGATGACGACTATACCGTGCCCCGCACCGCTTACGGTGACCCCGATTTTCAGGGTGTCTGGCGCAACGCCACTGTCACCCCGCTGACGCGTCCGCGCGAACTGGGCGAGCGTCAGGCCTATACCCGGGAGGAAGCCTTCCAGCTCGAACGCGCAGCGCAAATGGCCGTTGAGCAGGATAATGAGCCATTGGATCCCAACCGCCCGCCGCCGCCCGCCCAGGACCTGCCCCCCGTGGGCAACTACGATCTGTTCTGGACCGATCGCGGCATGTTCATGCCCACCATTGACGGTGAATTCCGCACCTCCATCATCATTGATCCGCCCGATGGTCAGATGCCCGGTTATACCGACGAGTTCCTGGCACAGCGGGCGCGCGAACGTGAAACCGGTCCTGACCCCTTTGATGGTCCTGAAGGTCGCGGCGTGGGTGAGCGCTGCCTGCTCTCCTTTGGCTCCAACTCCGGGCCGCCCATGCTGCCAGTGATGTACAACAGCCATTACCAGATCGTACAGTCACCCGGTTACGTGGTGATTGTCGCCGAGATGATCAATGATGCCCGCATCATCAAGATTCAGGACGAGCGTGATGCCCATGCCGAGGTGATGAATCGCTGGATGGGCGACTCCATCGGCCGCTGGGACGGCGATACGCTGGTAGTGGAAACGCAACACTTCAATCCCTGGCAGAATTTCCGGGGCGCTTCGGAAAATCTGACCGTGACTGAACGCTTCCGCAAGGAGTCCGACAGCAAGATCATCTACACCTTCACTGTGAACGACCCGACCGTGTTCGAGTCCAGCTTTACCGGTGAACTGGCGCTGACCGCTTACGATGACCCGTTGTACGAGTATGCCTGCCACGAGGGCAACTACGCGTTGCCGGGGACTCTGGCCGGCGCTCGCATAGCCGAAGAAGAAGCACGCCAGGCGGCTGCGCAGGACTGATCTCAGGCCATTCGTACGACACAAAAAAGGCGACCTTGCATGAGGTCGCCTTTTTTACTTTGGGAATGTTATCAACCGGTCTGCTAGACCTGGGTTTTGAACAGGGAAATATGCTCATCCGAATCAATCTGTCTGGCCAGCTCAAGCGCTTCTTTGCTGTCAAACTGTCTCAATATCTTGCGCGACTCGCGATCGACAACGGTCACTGACGGCTCCTGACTCAAGGGGTCAATGTCGAAAACGATGTCACGTTTCACGGTCTGCACATAACGATTGAGTTTGGTGACAGCCTGCTCGAGAATTTCTTCGTCAGACTCATCTGCTTTGTCGTCAATAGCCGGGGCTTTATCCGCGTTTTTCCCGGAATCCTGTTTGTCTGAATTTTGCTGTTTCGGGTCCTTTTTGTTTGAGCCCTGCTCGTCCGGCGTATTATCAGTATGCTCCGCACCTACCTCGTTCTCGACGCCCTGAACAGAATTGACCTTCTCCCTGGCGACGACCGCAGGCTGGAATCGGGTGATACTGATTTCACTCACAGCACGCCTCCCACACAAGCACCTTGAACCCACGGCCCGGACGGATGCCCGAACTACATTGACGCACAAACAATTCGACGAAGCCCCTGAATAAGATCACGTTCGTATACCTGATCTTATTCAGGGGCTCCAGAAAAGCGGAAATCCGCCCGGCGTCTACTATCTTATCGGTAGACACCGGGCGGACTTTAGCTTTTTCTCTTGCTACTGACTGCTTACTGGAGCAGAGACAGTACCTGCTGGCCAGAGGCGTTAGCCTGCGACAGGATGGAGATACCAGCCTGCTGCAGAACCTGTGAACGTGCCAGGTTGGCTGCTTCTGCCGCGAAGTCCGCATCACGGATTCGTGAGTTGGCAGCTGACAGGTTTTCAGAGTTGATCGCCAGGTTGGAGATCGTGGCTTCGAAACGGTTCTGCACCGCACCGAGGTCAGCTCGTGCACTGTTCACTGAGTTCAGTGCGTTGTCGATCGCCGCCAGTGCTTCGGTCGCGCCTTTCTGAGTAGAGATGTCCACTTCATTCAGGAACTGACCGGATACACCGCCGCCAAATTCGCCTTTCTGGAAGCCCAGATCAGCCAGGTCGTCGTTACCGTTGGTGCCACCAGACAGATCGATGGTGCCTGCTGAACTCAATGTCACAGTTGAGTAGGTTGTGGTTGCTTCAGTGTTGGCCCGAGTGAGACCGGTAGCTCCGCCATCGGAGAAGTCAGCGTCAGCAACGCCACCCAGGCCGAAGTTCGCGGACGTGGAGCCGCCTTGCGTATCCATTGCCAGGGAGATATTACGACCATCAGCTGCTGTCAGAGTGACGCTGGTACCATTATCTTCCGCAATCACGCCAGTCTGACCCGATGCGGCATTGATCTGGCTGACCGCGAAAGCACGGTTGGAGTCAGCGTTTTCCTGAGTGGTCAGGCCGATATCAACACCGTTGATGTACAGTGTACCAGTCTGACCTTCCGTACCGGCAGTGGCTGTAGCACCAACCGTGGTGGTGGCATTAACGGTTGCAGTAACACCGGTAGAGTCAGTAGAACGGTTGATGGCAGCGGCAATCGAAATACCTGACGCTTCCTTGCTGCTGGAAGCAGCACCGTCGTAAGACGCGGTATCATCACTGGCCCGCGCGGCGCCGATGTTGACATCATTGATGGTCATGTCGCCGGCTTCCAGGTTGCTGAAGTTGTCAGCGCCGATGTTGGTACCGGTACCCGTGGCAGCAACAAAACCGATCTGGGCTGATTCACCCGCTGCGTTGGACGTCTCGATGATACTGGTCTCGCCCGTGGTGTCAGAGGTGATGGTCAGGAAGCCGGTGGTGCCGTCGATAGTGGCTTCTGCACCAGTCAGCTGGCCATTAATGGCGGTCAGCAGATCAGCGGAGTTGGCAATGTTGGTGGTCAGGTTAACAGTCTGGATGGTGCCGTTGTCGTCCACTTCCACGTCAAAGCTGGCGCTGGTGTCGACTGTACCGGTGTCGGTCGCTCCATTCAGTGCGCCAAAAGCTGTATCAATGCTGTCGCTAGCAACGCCAGTGTCATTAATCTCAAGTGTACCGGTAGTTGCTGTTCCTTGTGTAAAAGTCAAAACCCCACCAACAACACTTGCTGTCACATCAGTGTTAGCGATTTGACCATTAATCGCGGTCAGCAGATCAGTGTCCGTATTGAACGTACCATCCAACGTAATAGTATCTTGTTGGCCATCCAAGTCTATTGTAAATTGAATATCTTGGCTGCTAGCGTTAGTCAGATCCAACGGGAATGCACCGGAAATATCAGTTGTACCAGCCACTTCTGCTACTTGATCAGTGCTGCTGAAATCAAAAGCAAACGTGGAAATATCCGTGCTACCGGCCACTTCGCCCGCTGTTGCCGGCGTAGCCTGCGCCGCCACCTGACTGGTGCTGCTGACAGTCGCAACGCCAGCTGTGAATGTGCCTGCAGTCAGGCCCGCATTGGCAACGTTGGAACCCGCCACCTCAATGCTGTTGGTGCCGCTGTTGGCAACCAGGGTCACGCCACCGGTGTAGGTGTCGGACGCAGCAAGACCAGTTGCCGCTGCTGTCAAGGCACCGCTGGTAGACAGATCCAGTTCAATGTTGCGGCCATCTTCTGCCACCAGGCTGACACCCAGGGCGTCATCGCCGGTATCAATCGCGGTTACACCCGTCAGTGATGACTGTGCGTTGATTGCAGTCACTACCGCAGAACGCGAAGACGCCGCGTCAGCTGTGGTTTCAATGGCGATTTCAGTGCCATTGATGGTGATGCTGCCAGCCAGGGCTGAGGCTGTCATTTCAGTGCCCGCAGCCACGTTTTCGTCAACCAGCGCAGTCACACCTGACTCGGCAGATACACGGTTAATGGCTTCAGCTTTGGCAATCGCACTGGCGCTTGCGTTGGCAGTTGAGGAAGAATCATCAGAGGCGCGTGAAGCACCGACGGTGACACCGTTGAGTACCAGATCACCACCAGACAGCGCAGAGTCAGTAGATGTTGCGCTGACACCTGACTTGGCTGACACACCCAGTGTATCGGCAGTCAGTTTACCGATGGAAACACCGATAGACTCACCGGCGTTGGCACCGACCTGGAAGGATGTGCTCAGCGAGCCGTCCAGCAGGTTAACACCGTTAAAGTTTGCGCCTTCAGATACACGGCTGACTTCTTCGATCAGCAACTGTGCTTCTGCGTTCAGTGCTTCACGGTCAGCAGTGCTGTTGGTGCCGTTTGATGCCTGCAGAGCCAGTTCGCGGATACGCTGCAGTGATTCGGTCATGGAACCCAGCGAGCCTTCCGCAGTTTGTGCCAGAGACACACCGTCACCTGCGTTACGGATCGCAACGTTCAGACCTTTGATTTGAGATTCAAAACGCGTGGAGATCGCCAAACCGGCCGCATCGTCCTTCGCGCTATTGATTCGCAGACCTGAAGACAGTCTTTCCAGTGCCTGGTTGGTACCAGCCTGTGAACTGTTCAGATTACGCTGCGCGTTCAGTGAAGCAATGTTGGTGTTTATGACTTGAGCCATGCTTAGTTACTCCTGAGTTTACGTATTAAACTAGCCGCATCCGGAGAGTCTTGAATGTGCTCAACCTTATGCGTTATCACGTTTAACGACACAGAAAAACAAAGCTTTAGGCGTGGGGTGGAATTTTTTTGCAACTCGGCAGAAATTAATTTTCTTTAGAATTTTTTTTGCACAGCAGTTATAGTGGTTTCTACTACAGGTATATTTAATATACTTTATATAAAGGTAGCATCAATTCCAGTGACACCGGGATCATCATTTATGGCACCGCCCGATCAACACCCCGACTACACAACAGCGCGCGCCCGACAGCAGGCCGCATGGCAGGACATCATGGCAGTGTCTGAGCAATTGCTGCACAGTGCCAAACGCCAGGACTGGGAAAACATCGACCTGCTGCATGCCAGGCGCGAGCACCTGCTTGATCAGTTTTTCCGTGAAACGCTGGTACAGGATATGATCCCCACTGTTCAGCAGGGTATCAAAAATATCCGCGAACAGGACAGCGATATTGTTCAGATGGTTAAAAACAACCGTGACCAGCTGGGCGCTGAATCAAAGCGCCTGCAGTTGATGAAAACTCGCGTCAAGGGGTATTTATCGGCAGATAAATAATTTCTTTAGGGGAAAATAACATTTTCTGGAAGCAGTCAAACCTCCAGCAATAGTTGAACCTTGAAAAACTGTCAAGCTTCTAAAAATAGTTGAACTCTTGGAAATAGTTGAGCTTTTAGAAATAATTGAACAGGGACAATTTACTGACCTTGCTGAAACTGGCCTGCGCCGCCTCCAGCACAAACGTCTCCTGCGTCAGCTGGCTGATGGCTTTGGCATAGTCCAGGTCTTCCAGCTCCGACAAGGCGGTATCAACCACCAGATCGAAATCGTCATTATTGGCTTTTGCCGATTCCACCTGATTCAGCCGCGCACCCACCGCCGCGCGCGTATCCAGCAGCTTGCCCTGGGCACTGTCCAGATTGGTGATGGTCCGGCTCAGGGCCTGATCCCTGATCTCCCGATCGGCCGTTGAGTTGCCGGTCTTTTGCAGCACCGCAATATAGTCTTCAATGCCCGCGAGCAGACCCTTGCTGCTGTCAGATTCCACCATGAAGGTGTCTCCTGGCGCCGGCTGCCCCTGAATACGCACGGACATGCCATTAAATTCAATGTCGTTGCCCGACACGTAACGCGCATTCTCGCTGATCACGCGCCCGTCGGAGACCTGTTTAATGGTGTAGTTGATGCCCGGTGGCGTGACGGCCGTTTCCGGATTAAATTCAATCACGGCGCTTTCCGGGAAAAAACTTTCGAACTGATCCCGGTTGCGAACCACCGCACCATCAATCTGCGCCGGCGGCACCGCCGTGTTGCCTTCACTGGCGCGCGCCCTGAACCCTGATTGCACGCCGGGGATGTCCATGAACACCTCGTAACCCGAGTCATTGGCGGCAATCGACGTCACCGGCCCGACCTGGATAAAGCGCTGACCCTCGTCACCCTGATAGGCAAAGCGACCGTCGGCGCCTTTCTGAAAGGGCTGGGTTTTGCCCTGGAAACCGGCAAACAGATACTCGCCACTGGCATCGCGGCTGTTCATCAACTGCGCCATGCCGTCGACCAGCGACTGCAATTCCACGGCAATGAAACCACGCTGATCCTTGTTCAACGCCGCGTTGCCTGACTGGATGATGAGTTCCTGGGCCTTCTGGATCTGATCGCTGATACCGGCGATCGCGGTCTCTTCGCGCTGCAAACGGTTATTCAGTGTGGACAGACTGTTGTTGAATTGATTGGTATTGGCTTTTTCCTGTCTCAGTTGCAGGATACGCGCCGCAGCAATCGGATCATCGGCAGGCGACAACACCCGTTTATTGGTGGAGATCTGCTCCTGGGTGCGATTGGCAGCCTTCTGCACATCCAGCATGGCATTGAGGCCGCGGTTGTAAATCTGACTGGTTGATAGTCTGACTGTCATTTAAGGATTACCTCGGCAATTACATATTAAGCAGGGTATCAAACAGTTCCCGCGCCAGCCCGATCAGCCTCGCGGACGCATTGTAGTGCTGTTCCAGTTGAATGAGGCGGGCGGCCTCCTCTTCCAGGTTGACACCGGACACCGATTGCATGGCATCCATGGACTGACGCAACATGGATTCACTGGCACTCTGGTTAACCCGCGCCTGACTGGTCAGAATGCCCAGCTTTTCCGCCAACTGACCGTAGGCGTCCTGAACGGTAAGATTGCCGCCAGACAACATCGGCGCACTGCCCAGCGCCAGCATGGCGGCGCCATTACGGTTATCGGCCGAGCCATTGGTATTGTAGTTGATGGTAAAGGTGTCACCCGCACTGGGCTGCCCATCGGCACCGCTGCCACTGGTCATGTTGATCTGCACACCCAGGAAATTGCTTTGCGCCGTGGGCGAGGCACCAAACAGACCTGCAGGCTGGTCAGAGCTCAGCACGGTGTTGGCGGCCAGTTGCACATCTATTTTGCCGCCGATGGTCAGATCCGTCGCCGGGTCTGCGGGCAATGGGGCCGTAACCAGATCGGCGTCGTCACCCACCGTCAACGACCCGCCACCGTCCACGCTGAACTTGAGATCGATGCCCGTGCTGGCGAAAACGCTGAGTTTGACGCCGTCACTCTTGGCGGTAATACCCAGTGCAGCCAGGTCAGCATTGCCATTGATCCGGTCACGCAGAAAATCGGCGGTCAGCGGCACCGGCACATCCTGCGCCACTGCCTCGCCCGGCAGCACAAAATTCGGGTCGGTCAGGTCTTCACCGTTCAGGGACAATTGCAAAGGCTCACCCGGAGCACCGGTGGTGAAATCCTGCAAGCTGGTCTGGGTGTAGGCGGTGGTACTGACGCCATCAAGTGCGGACAGGCGGCGGGCAGTCACTGACGCCTCTTCCGCAGCATCGGTGGTCACACTTTGCTGGGTAATAAAACCGGTCGCGGGGTCGGTCGTCTCCACCGTGATGGTTTCACCCGGATACGCATTGTCTGTAGCTCCGATTTGCAACACCCCGGTGACGGCACTGTCACTGCGGACTGTGGTGCCGCCAGGATCCGAGGGCAACAGGGCATTCTGCGCGCCAGGCACAAAACGCAGGTTAGTCAGCGGCGGGTCCATCTGCACCGGGTTGGCCGGATTGGAATAGTCCAGCACGTCATAGGTGGAGGCGGATGTAAATCTGATGGCCAGTGGCGGATTAAAACTGCCGTTATTGTCAAACAGCGATGTGTCGGTACTGATCACTTGCGAGCTCAGAACCTCAGCGCCACCCTGATTACCACTGGCACTATCGATACGTATGGGCGAGGCAAAGGCAAACTCTTCCGGCCGGGTGATCTGCACCTGCATCTGGCCGACACCGGTACGGGTGGGCTGCAACAAAAAGCGATCACCGGCCGAAAACGTGCCCTGATCAATACTCAGGGTAAAACCGTCGATGCTGATCTCTTGCGGCCGTGCGTTGCTCAGCATGCCCTTTTCCATGACCTCGCCATCGGACTTGCGCACGATGCTGTATTGCTGGCCGCCCGGGCCCGGAAAGGTCAGTTCATAGTCACTGGTGGTCAACGCCGAAATGTCATCGATAGTGATGCTCATGTCTTTATTGTTGGGCGGCGCGTTTCTGCTGTCAGCCTTGACCCGGTCCCGGGCCACTACAGCGTCATTGATATCTTTAAAAATCGGATTACCCAGGCTGCCTTCAAGGTCCATGCCCAGTTGATTCTGCTGGTTGATGCCGTCGGTGATCGCCAGGCCGATTTGTCCCAGCGAGTTAAGCGCCGGATCAAGGGCCTCATTGCGGAAACGCACCAGTGCGCCAAGCTCGCCGCCTGCCATCTGACGGGTAATGTTCTGTAATTCACCGCCTTTGCGGAAGTACAGTTCAAACCGGCTGGAATCCAGCGTTCCGGGTGCTGCCACCAGCGTTTGCGTATCAGCGCCGACGACCAGAGGCTGGTTCTGGCCGATAAACACATCCAGACCGCCGTCTTCACGGCTGATGGTGTTGACGTTGACATACTTTGACAGCTCGCGAATCAGGGTGTCGCGCTCATCAAGCAGGTCATTGGGATTCTGTGAACTGCCACCGCCCTGTGAATCGGCGATGACCTGATTAAGCTCGGCAATCTGTTGTCCCAGCGAGCTGACCGCGCCGGCCGCTGCCTGCATCTGTTTATTAACCGATGAATTCTGTTCCAGCATGCGCGACTCAACCGAATCGAAACTGGCCACCATTTGCTGGGTCTGGGACAACAGCAATTGTCGACCCAACAGTGAACCAGGGTCGTTAACGGCTTCATTCAGGGCATCAAAATAGTCATTCATTGCCCTGGACAGGCTGGTCTGCTCGGACGCCAGCAGGTTATTGGTTTGCGAGATATTAAACAGATACGTGTCGTAGTCACTGAGCGTACCGATATCCTGGACGACCTGATCAACCAGAAATTTTTCGGTATGTCGGGTGATGTCATCGACCTGCACACCGGTGCCCAGATACCCGGCAGATGTCCTCAGAGCGATAGTGGTTGACTGTGATACCGACTGCCGGCTGTAGCCTTCAGTGTTCGCGTTGACAATATTGTGGCCGGTTACCGACAGCGCAGTCTGGTTGAGCCGAATGCCGCTGATCGCGGTGTTGATCAGGCTGCTCATGTCAGTTCACTCCCTGGACAGGGGTTGATAAAGAATCCAGCGCCGGGCTGCGCAACACGCGACTGATCTTGTCCGCGTACTGAGGATCGGTGGCATAACCCGCGTCCTGCAAATGCTGCCCAAAGGCATCAGCATTGGCGGCATGCTGCAGTGCCGGCGCATAACGCGGCTGTGAACGCAGCAGGTCAACATAGTCACGGAAACTTTCTTCAAAGGAACCGTAGGCGCGGAAACTGGCCTGCTCGCGCTGCATGGCGCCGTCGCGGAATTCCAGGGTGCTGACACTGACGCGATCACCCTGCCAGCTGTCGCCAGCCTTGATGCCAAACAGGTTGTAGCTGGGCTTGCCATCGGCGCCGGTAATCATCTTTTGTCCCCAGCCGGTTTCCAGCGCCGATTGCGCAATCATCACACGCGGATCAACACCCAGTTCGTGAGCAAGGGTTTCAGCAATGGGTAACAATGTCTGAACAAAAGCATCAGGTGTCTTAAATTCACTAACAGCATCAACGCCGGTGATCCCGGCATCGGCTCGAGGTGACGCCACCGCCGCTGGTTCACTGGCCAGCGCAGAACCCGGATAACGGCGCACATCATTCAGTGCACGATCGAACTCCCGCGTATTGGCAGCAGGCTCATAGCGGTGCATCAACTGACGATGCAGCGTATCAGCCAGGCCGATGCCACCCGCATTGGCAATATCCAGACTGATCTGGTTATCAAAACTTTCCTGATGAAACTTGGTTTCATTGCTGCGCAGATAGTTCTCCGAGAACAGCGCCTCTTCACCGGCGCGCATACCCTTGAGCATGATGTTGATGAACATGGACTCAAACTGCTTGGCCACCTCACGCAAGGCTTCAGGCGAATTCTCACGGCCCAGTTGCGTGATCGAGTTAAGACCACCGACGTTGGTGTAAACAGATGCATCTTGCATGCTGATGGTCATGAGCAGTCCTCAGATCACAATCAGGTCGGCGCGCAGGGCGCCGGACTGCTTAAGGGCTTCAAGAATCGCTGCCAGGTCTCCCGGCGCCGCACCGACCGCATTGATGGCCTGGACAATGTCAGACAAGGTGGTGCCGGGATCGAACAGGAACATACGACTGTCTTCTTCGGTGACATTGATGGCTGTTTGAGGCACCACCACGGTTTCGCCGTCCGCAAACGGATTGGGCTGGCTGACACCAAAACTTTCCGCAATGGTGACACTCATGCTGCCGTGAGTGATCGCTGCCGGTGATACGCGCACATGCTCACCGATCACGATGGTACCGGTGCGCGAATTGACAATCACCCGCGCCGAGGCCTCACCCTGCTCTACCTGAATGTTCTCCAGCTCGGAGACATAGGCGACGCGGGCCTGCGGGTCAGCCGGTGCCCGTACCCGGACAGAGACAGCATCGACGGCTTCGGCTGTACCAGCGCCCATAAAATCGTTGACGGCTTTGGACAGGCGTCGGGCTGTCGTGAAGTCAGCACGCTTGAGGTTGAAGGTAATATGTTCGCCGATGTTGAATGCGGTCAGCACTTCCCGCACCGTCTGGGCGCCGCCGGGTATGCGGCCAACGCTGGGAACATTAATAGTGATGCTGGAGCCATCGGCGCCTTCCACCCCCAGACCGCCGACAATAAGATTGCCCTGGGCAATGGCGTACACTTCACCGTCAATACCAGTCAACAGTGTGCGCTCCAGGGTACCACCGCGCAGACTGGCAGCATTTGCCAGCGACGATACCGTGATGTCAATGTTCTGGCCGGGTTTGGTGAAAGCCGGCAGTTCTGCCTGAACCGACACGATGGCCACGTTACGCAGCTGGAAGTTCTGTCCCGACGGCATCGGAATGCCGAACTGATCCAGGTAGGCGGCAAATGATTCCGCCGTGAACGGAGCCTGTGTTGTCTGATCGCCTGACCCGTCGAGGCCGGTCACGAGGCCGACACCTGTCAATTGGTTCGACTGCACGCCATTGAGCGTGGCGATATCCTTGATACGATCGGCGTGTGCCGGTGTTGCCAACAACAACAATTGCATGGCAATCAGGATACCCGCTAGCAACGACTTTTTAGACTGACTGTGCTGTTGTGTAAACATGTGACGCCTCAGGTATTAACTGTTTAATGCAAATTCCGATTAACAAAAGCACCGGCGCTTTACAGCGGCCACCAGCGACTGACAAAAAACCTGCTAAGCACGCCGGGTTCGTTGCTGTCAGCCAGCGTACCAGTGCCACTGTAGGCAATGCGCACATCGGCCACCCGGGTTGAATCGATGGAATTGTCCGGTGCGATATCCGCCGTGCGCACCAGGCCACTGATTCGAATGAATTCGCTGCCGTAGTTGATCTGCAGCCACTTTTCACCGCGTACTTCCAGCAGCCCGTTGGGCAGCACGTCGGTGACGGTGACGGTGATGTTGCCCAGCAACTGGTTACTTTGATCACTGTTCGCTGAGCCGCCAAAGTCCGAACCGCCATTCACACCCGTGGTGGTGTCAAACAGATTGCCCAGTAATGTTGTGTCCCCCACATTGGCCGAGCTTTCCTGGCTGAAGGAAGTGCCCGAAGATTTGGTGGCACTTGTCGCCTCATTGAGATTGATGGTCAACACATCACCCAGCCGGTGCGCGCGACGCTGATACAGATTAACGGCCGTGGTCTGATGATAGATGGCCCCGTTGGCGACCCGCTCCTGCGGCATATAGGACGCCATCACCGGTGCATAACGGGGATCATCCGGACTCGGCGGTGCCGGGTAACGCGAGGCACAGGCAGCCAGCGCCAGTATGGGCAGCAGGATCAGGATCTGAATCAGTTGTCGCTTAACCATCTCGTTTATCCTCGGCTAATCAGGTTTACAGATTCTGCGTCACAAACTGCAGCATCTGGTCCGCGCTGGAAATAACCCGCGAATTCATTTCATAGGCACGCTGGGTGGTAATCATGTCCACCAGCTCTTCCACCACTTCGACATTGGAATTTTCCAGCGATCCCTGCACGATCAGTCCGAGGCCATTGGTGCCCGCTGCTGATTGTTGCGGGTTACCACTGGAAACGGTTTCTGCGTACAGGTTGCCGCCCAATGACTGCAAACCGGCGGGGTTAACAAAGTCCACCAGGGTCAGGTTACCGATGTTGACTGGTTGCGCCTGGCCGGGCAGCTTGGCCGTCACCACACCGTCGGTACCGATGGTCAGTGACTGCGCGCCCTGCGGCACGGTCAGGCCCGGATTGATCAGCATGCCCGATGCAGTGACCAGTTCACCGTCTGCGCTCAGGTGGAACTGGCCATCACGGGTATACGAGGTGCTGCCATCGGGCATCTGCACTTCGAAAAAACCACGGCCATTGATTGCCGCATCCAACGGCTCGCCGGTGTTCTGCAGCGCGCCCTGGGCATGAATTTTTTGTGTGCCCACCACGCGGACACCGGTACCCAGCTGAAGACCTGAAGGTAATTCAGTGTTCTGGGTGGAGTTGGCCCCGGGCTGACGCTGGATCTGATACAGCAGATCTTCAAACACCACGCGGTCGCGTTTAAAACCATTGGTCGCCACGTTCGCCAGGTTGTTGGAGATCGCGGTCAGGCGATTGTCCTGAGCAGCCAGGCCGGTCTGTGATACGTAAAGTGCTGAGTGCATGTTGTTTACTCCCCTGAGGGTGCGTTATCTATTTACTGGATTTGCAAAAGCCGTGCCGATGCTTCGGAATTCTGCTGCACGGTTTGCATAAGTTTCACATTCATTTCATAACTGCGGGTCAGGCTGATCATTTCCACCATGGCATTCACCACATTGACGTTGCTGGTCTCCAGGTAACCGGAGACCAGGGTTACCGCGCCGTCAGCCACGGAATCCGTGCCGTCGGCGCGGCGGAACAAACCATCCGCGCCCTTGATCAGCTGCTCATTGCCCGGATTTACGAGCTTTACACGGTCAATGGCGGCCAGCACTTCAGCGCCCTGCCCCAGCTCGCGGATTGACACCGTACCGTCACTGCCCACGGCGACCGACTCGTACGGTGGCAACGCCACGGGACCATTGTTGCCGAGTACCGGCAAGCCGCTGCCGGTCAACAGTTCGCCGAACGGACTGACCGACATATCGCCGGCGCGCGTGTAAGCTTCGGAGCCATCAGGTGCCTGCACCGCAATCCAGCCTTCTCCCCGCACCGCCATATCCAGCGGGTTGCCGGTTTCCTGCAGGGCGCCGGGCGAAAAGTCGCTGGCGGGATTTTCCGCCATGCTGAAGACACGCGACGGCATGCCCGGCCCGAACGCCTGCATGGAGCGCGCCTGCTCCAGATCGGCACGAAAACCGGTGGTGCCGGCATTGGCCATGTTGTGCGCATGGATGGTCTGCGCGCGCATGATCTGTGATGCGCCGGTCATGCTGATGTAGATTGCCTTGTCCATGGTGAACTCCGCTCCGCTGGCAGACCAGACAGTCTGCCGCAGGGTCGCTTCAGTTTACTTACAGGTTGATAATGGTTTGTGTCGCGGTATCCTGCGCACCGATCACCTGAGCCGCGGCCTGGTAGTTACGCTGCGAGATGATCAACTGCACCAGTTGCGCGGGCAGATCGACGTTGGAGTCTTCCAGCGCACCCGACTGGATGGCACCCAGTCCTGCCGTACCCGCACCCGAGACTGATGCCGCACCGGATTCACTGGTTTCACCAAATTTGGTACCACCCAGGTTGGACAATCCCGCCGGGTTGGAGAAGTTGGCCAATGCCACCTCGCCCAGCGCCCGCGACTGGCCGTTGGAGAATCGTGCCGAGACCAGGCCGCGGGGGTTAATTTCCAGACCGGTCAACTGACCTTTGGCGAAACCGTCCTGATTGTTGGACTGTACCGAGAAGTCGCCGCCAAACTGGGTCAGCTCGCTCAGATCAATGGTGAAGTTGGAGTTGGTCAGCTGTTCAGCCACGTTCGGATCACCCGGGATAGGACCGGCACCCTGTTGACGACCCAACTCATCAACCGGCGTCCAGTTGGTGATCTGGATCGGCGTCTGATTGGGATCGTAGATGCCGTTGTCATCAAAGCGCAGATCAAAACGCGCCAATACCGGTTCACCATCCGTCGAATTAGGGTCATAACCAATATTACGGCCATCGACCTGCAGGTAAACACTCCACAGATTATTGCTGCCGGTTTCGTCAGGTCGCTCTTTAACAAAAAATTTGGTCAGCGAGTGTTGATTACCCAGTGAGTCGTAGATGGTCACGGCGGTGGAACGGTAATACGTGTCCGGGTTCTTGGGATCAAACTGATTGGTTGAAAACGGTATACCATCGAGCGCGTCTTCGCCGCTGATATCACCAAAAATGCTGCCAGTCGCGGTGGTCTGATCGATGGTATCACCATCACCGTTTTCTTCAGCAGCAGTGAAGGTAACATTCTCGTCCAGCGTAAAATTAACAATACCGCCCACCAGCACGGAGCTTCCGTCAGTCGTGTTTACCGCAACCGGTCCGTCTGTTGATTTTGAGTATTCCTCGTCAGTGCTGTCATATTCAGAACCGTAAACGTTAAAGCTACCGGCACCGGTTGAGCCGCCATGGAAGCGAAGATCGGCACCGGTGTTGTGTGTTACTTCAATATCAGTGCCGTCAACAACACGCGCACTGATATTAGTGACCGTTGCGTTGATTTTGTCAGCAATAGACTGCAAGCTGGTTTCAATTGTGGCTGGAGTTGCCGTATCAATAACTTGAGAGAAATTGAGATTACCGATATTAAAATTTACATCGCCGGTAGTGCCATCGTTAACGAAGTCAGTCAAATACGCAACACTGGTTCCCCGAGCCGTGACGCCATTGACTGCCGAGAATTGCTGCGCAACGGCGTTGGCTGACGAATTTTCCGCCACGTCTATCAAGCGCGTCACATTGTCACTGCCCAGCACACTGATGCTGTTTGCCTCATAACCGTTTTCCAGATCATCACCTGAGGTTATTGCCACCGGCGCACTGGAGCGACCATTATTGCTGGTGATGGTATTGCCAACCAGCGCTGATGGCTGCGCGCTGGCATCCAGGTTGATCACCGAGGCGACTGAGGTGGTGGCACGCGGTGGAATCTCACCGGTGGTTACGCGCAGATCCTCCAGCGGACCGCCGCCAGTAGGTTGACCCGTGGGCGATGGCAAAAAGCCCTGCAGCCGTTCGCCAGCGCCGGTGACAATAAAACCGTTTCTGTCGGTACCAAAGGCACCGGCTCGCGTGTAACTGGTGCCCGATTCACCGCTGAGCACAAAAAAACCTTCGCCGTTGATGGCCATGTCCAGGGTGCTGTTGGTGAAGCTGATATTGCCCTGGTTGAAGTTCTGTTTGATTTCCTGCAGCGTCACACCGCTACCGGCCTGCTTGCCGCCGCCGCCCAGCACGGATGCGGCGTAAACATCACCAAACACCGTGCGTGAGGACTTGAAACCCGTGGTACTGGAGTTGGCGATATTGTTACCGGTAACGCTGATTTCCTGTTGCGCCGCATTGAGCGCACTCAAACCAATATTAAAACTCATGGTGACACCTCGTTGATTTAATCTTTATTTAATTGGAATGTACTGTTGTTAATTAATCTGGATGATGTCATCCATGGAAACCTTGCCGATACCCGCCAGGTTCAGAGTCAGGGCGCCACCGGACTCGATGGTGACACTGTTAACATTGGCGCTCAGATAAACTGGCACGCTACTGGCTTCTTCACCACCGGAGGAGGACACTTCAAAGTAGTAGTCACCCGGGGGGAAGCGCTCATCATTGGCATCGGTGCCGGTCCAGATGAACTCCTGCCTGCCTGCGGGCTGCTGTCCGAGCTCAAAACTGTCAACGATTTCGCCACCTTTGTTGTAGACGGTCAGTGACGCAGACTGAACAGCTTCATCGAACTCCGCCAGCACACTGATGGCACCGCTTTCTCCCAGGGGACTGAATTCAGACTCGACATGCACCGGACGTCCTACCAGTGACGTCGCCTGCAGGTGTTTTGTTGATTGGAATGCCGAGGCGAATTCCTCGAAGTTACCACCCAATTTTTGTGTCTCTTCAAGCTGGGAGAACTGCGCCAGCTGCGCGATAAATTCACCGTTCTCTTCAGGCTTGGTCGGATCCTGGTTTTCCAGCTGGGCGATCAGCAATTTCAGGAAGGCGTCGCGGCCCAGTTCTTTGTTAGCAGGGGCAGTCTTTTCCTCGGCCGGGGCGTACTCGGTCAGAACCCGGTTTAATGCGTTGTTGTTATTGCCAATTTCCATGTTCTATTCTCCTGTGCCCAGTTAACCCTGACCCAGCGTCAAGACACGCTGCATCATGGTTCGGGCGGCTGACATAACATCCACATTGAGCTGGAAGGCCCGTGACGATGAAATCATGTTGGTCATCTCTTCCACGATGTCGACATTCGGGTAGAACACATAGCCCTCCTCGTTTGCCATCGGGTTGCCCGGTTCATAACGTGGCTGCAACGGCCGTGCATCTTCCACGATGCCGGCGACCCGGACGCTGGTAGACGCGGCGTTGTGCGCCGGCTCGGCGAAAGCATCCTGCATGGCAGAATTCATCACCGGCATAAACACCGGGTGGCGCGCACGGTAGGTCTGCTCAGCGCTGCTGGCCGCGCTGTTGGCATTGGCCATGTTACTGGCGGTCGTATTCAGTCGCAGCGATTGCGCGCTCATGCCGGAACCGGCGATGTCAAAGACTCCCATCAGGCTCATGCTTACTCTCCTTTCAGGGCTTTGATCATGCCCGTGAACTTGCCATTGAGAAACTGGAAGCTGGCCTGATGCTCCAGCGCGTTGCGGGCAAAGGCCGCATTTTCGACCTGCTCATCGACGGTATTGCCGTCGAGTGATGGTTGTGAGGGTACCCGATACAGCGCCGATGCATCGTTCAGGCCGGGCATGCCGGTGATGTGGCGGCTATGGGTCTGCTGCATGGCAACATCACCGCGGCCGGACGTGGCCTGCGCCAGCACACTGCCAAAGTCCATATCACGGGCTTTATAGCCGGGGGTGTCAGCGTTTGCGATATTGCTTGCCAGCATGGTGGTGCGCTGGGTTCGCAGCGTCAGGGCATGTTCGTGGACGCCCAGTGCGTTGGTAAAGTTTATGGCCATCGGTTGATTCCTGCTGTTTACGTTGCCGATTCGATTCAGCAAGAAAATAGCAAGACCCGTGCCACTAATTAAAATGACTATTTTTCAAATAGTTAGGGATATTTAAAGATGACAGCGGCAATGGATTGCCTGGACTGCAGTCTACAGTTTGCCGCCTGGCGGCAACTGGTTTCGGTAGACACTGGTGTGGGCGCTCAGCCTTTCCATCTGATACAGATCACTGATCGTCGCCGGCAACGATTCAGACGCTCCCAACAACAGATAGGATCCCGGGTTCAGGCTGCTGCGCATGCGGCGCAGAATATCGGCCTTGAAATCGGCGGCAAAATAAATCAGCACGTTGCGACAAAAGATCACATCAAAACGCCCCAGGCTGGCATAGGTGTCCTGGAGGTTGAGGGGTTTGAAATTGACCCGCCGGGTAATACCCGGTTTCAGGCGAAAACGGCCCTGAGGCAATTCATCAAAAAACATGCGCCGACGAGAGTCACTAAGCCCCCGGCTCACACTCAGGCCATCGTACTCGGCAAGCCTGGCATTGCTCAGCATGGAATTTGAGATATCCGTACCGATAATTTCCGGATCGCGCATCAGCACGCCCGGATGCCTGGCTTTGAATTCTTCAAAGATCATGCTGATGGAGTACGGCTCCTGCCCCGACGAGCAGGCCGCCGACCAGATGCGCAGGCTGCTGCGCTTTTCTTCCAGCACCAGGCGCGGCAGAATGACGTCCCGCAAGGCGTCGAACGGGGCACTGTCACGAAACCAGAAGGTTTCGTTGGTGGTCATGGCATCAATCACCTTTTCCCGCAGCCCCGGCACCGAATGTTGATTGATGCGGGTCACCAGCGCACTCAGTGTCGTCAGCTGGTGTTCTTCCAGGATACGGCGGATACGGTTTGCCACCAGATACTGCTTGTTATCGCCTAATACGATGCCACAGGCCTGATTCAGGAAAGTCCGGAAGGCCTGATAGTCTTCCAGTGCAAACTGTTGTTGTTCGTCTACCATATAACACTCGAATCAGGCGCTTACGCCGGGATCTGACGCCGTTCCAGTTGTTTCAGCACACGCTGGGCCAACTCATCCGGGTGGAATTTTGCCAGGAAATCGTCAGCACCCACTTTTTCCACCATGGCCTGATTGAACACACCGCTCAGTGACGTATGCAACATCACGTGCAGATCGCTGAGCCGGGGGTCATTCTTGATGGATGCCGTCAACGTATAACCGTCCATTTCCGGCATCTCGATATCGGAAATCACCAGGATATATTTGTCAGACGGATTCTCGCCTTTTTCGAGCATCCCCAGCAAATGTGCGAAGGCCTGTTTGCCGTCATTGAGCACCACCGTTTTCAGGCCAATGGCCTCACAACAGCGTTTTATCTGTGTGCGCGCCACACTGGAGTCATCCACAATCAATATGGTGTTGATGGCATCGGAGCGCTCGGTTTTGCTGATCAGGGCCTCGCTCAACAAACGCGGCGCTGGTGCAACCTCCGCCAGAATACGCTCGACATCCAGTATTTCTACCAGTTTGCTGTCCACCTCAGTAACCGCAGTCAGGTAATGCCCCCGGCCGGAGCCTTTGGGTGGCGAATGTATGGTTTCCCAGTTCAGGTTGACGATTCGCTCGACAGCCCGGACCAGAAAGCCCTGCACCGAATTATTGTACTCAGCGATAATGATAAAGCCCTTGCCTTCGTCCTGCAGCGCCCGGCTGCCCATGGCTATGCTCAGGTCCAGAACAGTAATGGTACGTCCCCGGATATAAGCGACGCCGCGCACCACGCGGCTGCTGTGTGGCAGCACGCTCAACGGCGGACACGGCAGAACCTCTTTCACCTTGAACACATTGATACCATACAACTGATTGCCGTTAAGCCTGAACATCAGCAGCTCAAGCCGGTTCTGGCCTACCAATTGTGTTCGTTGATTAACGCTGTCCAGCACGCCGGCCATCGCAGACTCCCATTCTCAAGTACAAAATTTGACATCACGGTGTAAAAAATTCTCACATTGGCTACATATGTCGTCCGCGCACGCAGTTTCATAAGGTCTGTCCGGGTAAATAATTGTCACAGCGCGGCACAATTATTGCTTTACCCAGTCACAGATCAGCAAAAAGGCTGAAAAAACACCTTGGACGCCGGGTATTTGACGAATGACTGCCAGAAATCGACAAAAATCTTTATCGAGCCTGAAAGCGGCCGCTATCACCACCGTGGCTATTATTGCTGCAACAATCACCAGCATGGCCGCGAGCCAGCTGTCAGCCGTTGATAGCGGCTCAGCGGAGGGGCTCAGTGGCCAGCAGCGCCTGCGTCAGGCCGCGCTCAGTGAATTGCAATATATATACGCCTCAGAGCCCGGCCGGGTAGAGATAGAGGTCGCCGCACTGGACCCCAGACTGCAGGTGCCCGTTTGCCAGGAGCCCTTGCAGGCCAGCCTGAACCGGCACAGCCCCAATGGTGGGCGCGTCACCGTTCGCATTGAGTGCCGCGACCAGGGCCCCTGGACCCGGCACATTGCTGCCAGCGTGCGCATTTTTCAGGACGTTGTGGTCAGCAGCCGCGCATTGCCCCGGGGCAGCGTCCTTGGCCCGGGCGACCTGAGTCTGCAGGAGCACGATATCAGCACCCTTCGCGGCCAGGTCATCAAAGACCCGACCGTGGCTGTCGGCCAGGCAGTACGCCGGGCCGTCTCGGCCGACACGGTACTGGGCATCGACCTGCTGGAAGCACCCATACTGGTGAGTCGGGGCGACACCATTGTACTTGTCGCAGAGCGTGGTAGCATTGCCATTCGTGGCACCGGTACAGCGCTGCAGGCAGGCGAGGCAGGCAAACAGATCCCGGTACGCAATAACAGCTCCGAGCGTGTTGTTCAGGCCGTGGTAACAGGCGTCGGCGAAGCGAAAGTCATATTTTGACTGTGCCAGTACAAGACCGGCACACGACCGACGCACGACAGGCACAAGGGATAACGACAGTAATTTGTCGCCAACACGCAGGTTCAGCGTCTGCTTTTCGATTTTTTTGTGGTTTTTAGTTGTTTTTTGTCACCCAGGCACTAAAGTTACCGCAAAATGTGCCGTTACATCGGACAGAAGGCTAATCAAGTCTACAAGTCAAGGTAGCAGACCATGAGTATTCCTACTATTAGCAACACATCGACAGCAACTGACAATCGCGGCTCAGTGCGGCAGACGGGCAATCAGCCCGGCACTGACAACAACACTGGTAACGGTGTTGGCGGTGGCAACGTGGGCAACCAGGGCAGCACTGGCACCAGCCAGCCCGATGCGGTGTCCATCAGTGGCCGCGCAGCCGACCTGCAGTCTCTTGAAGCCAGCATTAAACAGCTGCCGGACACTGATGTCTCACGCGTCAATGCGCTTCGCGACCAGATCAATGCCGGTGAGTACGCCGTGGACAGCCAGCGCGTTGCCGACAAGATTCTGGCGTTTGAGCGCGGCCTGTGACCGGGCCGGCCAACAGCCTGATGTGTGGCATGGACAGATTATTTGATGAGCAATAAAGGCCTGCAACAGCTATTGGAAAGTGATCGGACTCAGCTGGATACACTGGCCGAAGTGCTGCTGGCTGAAAAAACCTGCCTGGAGCAGCGCGACCTCGAAAAACTCAACACCCTGCTGGCCCGCAAACAAAGCGTACTGGCCAGCATCGAAACCAATGACCACACGCGCCGCAAACTTTTGCAGCAGGCCGGTGTGCCTGCTGACCAGACCAATTTGCAGCATCTCAAGCGTTTGCTGGGCAAGGGCGGTGATAACGAATTCACCGCATTACTTGACAGCATTGAGGCTCGCCTGCAACAGTGTCGCGAACTCAGCGAGACCAACAGCATTATCGTACACCGCAGTCGACTGAACACGCAGCGAACCCTGAGCATCCTGCGCGGGCCTTCGGCCCTGGCAGGCCTGTATACCAGTCATGGCAATACGCTGGGCGGCAGTGAACAACGGGATCTGGGCAGCGCCTGATCCGCTTGTTGATCCAGACAGGTTACCGACTCTCATGGCGACAATTTCCAATAACGAACGATACTATACCTCGGCCGGGGATATTTTCAGTGTCCTGAGAACCCTGCAGTCGGATCGTTCCAGCATCAGCATTCAGTTCAACGGCAATGGCGCCATGTACAGCTCACTGGTGCTCGACGTCAGTCTGAAAAATCGTACTTTCCAGCTTGATGAGTTCACGCCACGCGAAGCACACCGCCAGGCGGAAGCCGGCACACCTTTCAGCATGCGCGCCTCGATCAGCGGAATTCGTGTGCATGCCAAAGACCTGGTCGTTGAGCGGGTCATGAAAGATGACGACGGCCTGTATTACCAGATGAAGTTTCCCGAACGCCTGCTGTACCTGCAGCGTCGTGATGCGTTCCGCGCCTGGGTTCCCGGCACCCTGATGGTGGCATCAACCTGCACCAACAAAAATCACCCGAAGGGCATACAGGGCCGCGTACAGAACATGTCAGCGACCGGTTTTCGTCTGATAGTAGAGGGCAAAGTAAACCCACCGCCCAGCATGCTGGAAGAATTTGACCTGGTGATGAAACTGCCCTTGATAGACCATGAATTTGCCTGCCCCGCCGAGGCAGTGTATGTGCAATACCAACAGGATCAGAATCAGACCATGCTGGGTTTTCGCTTCGGCAATATGGGCCGGGGTGACCAGATTGCGGTCAACCGTTTTGTCACCCAGCTGCAACGCGAGAGCATTGCCTGAATGCAGGGCCATGCCTGACCGCGACAGCAGCACTCGATAAAGGCCTCATCCCCAGCCCGGCAGGGAATCAAGGCGCACCAGGTCTTCCGGTCGGTCGACATCCCATTTGACGGTCAATTCCCGCCAACCAATACCGGCCGCCCGCAAGCGTTCACGGGTCTGCTGCATCACACTGGCCTGACCCCAACGGATGTCACCAAACACCGCCGGCATGGGTTCACGCAGCCCAATAAGCACGTAACCACCGTCTTCGGCAGGTCCCAGCACCACCGGCGTGCCGGCCGCCAGAAGTGCCAGAGCCTGCGCCACATAAGCACCATCAACCGACGGGCAGTCCGCGCCGACTACCACCACAAACTCGGCATCCGCCAACGCATCACAGGTCGCATTGTGCATTCGCTCACCCAGATCATGGCCGCGCTGCCGATGAATGTGCGGAACGCCCTCAAGTTGCCGAAAAAAATCTTCACCACCGTGGGACGACGCCCAAAGCTGCAGCGGTGCCTGCGCCGCGCGCTGCAGCTGCTGCCAGCCATAACGCATCAGTTGCTGATGCAATTGCAGTGCGCCAGCCTCCCCCAGCACTGGCTGCAGACGTGTCTTTACCTGCCCGGCAACAGGTGTTTTGGCAAAAAAAAGTATCCTCGCCTGCGGGTAGCGATAGGTCATGTTCAGGACTCCCTGTCCTGGACTGCCGGGGATCGGTCACGATAATACTGGCGGTGCAACGCTGCCGGGCTGGCACCCAGAAAAAACGCCAGCCGCAAGCGCCACATTAACCAGATCGTGGCCAGGATACCATGCTGCTGCCAACGACGACTGGAGCTGACCACGGGCGGGCGCAGGCAGACCGGACGGGACAGACGGCGCAGGGTCTTGCTGATCATCACATCCTCCATCAACGGCACGTCCGCGTAGCCACCCATTCGCTCGAACACCTCACGCCGGACAAAGATAGCCTGGTCTCCGGTGGCAACAGCGGTCACCCGCGAGCGCAGATTCATGGCTGCGGCAATCACCCGAAAAGCCGGGTGTTGACCGTCAAGACGGACATCAAACCGCCCCCAACAGTGCGCGCCGCCGACCAGCGCCGCCAGCACCAGATCTGCAGCCCGGTCAGGTAACATGGTATCGATATGCAGAAACAGCAAAACATCGCCGGTGGCCCGCGCAGCACCAGCATTCATCTGCCTGGCACGACCCGGCGCGCATTGCAGGCAATCGTCAACCTGCCCCCGGACCACCTCGACGCTGTTGTCGGTGCTGCCACCGTCAACCACAATCACCTGATGACCGTCCCTGCTCAGTGCCTGCAAGGCAGGCAGCTGTCGGCGCAGGACGTCTGCCTCGTTTAATACCGGAATAATAATGCTGAGTTTGCTCACTTAAGGCTCTGTTAAGGTATTTGATGGTAGCGTAGCGGGTACAACACACATATTGAGCAATTATCACGCTTTTTATGCAACAAAGGCTATGCGGATGCTAAAGAAAGGAGGATAATGTGCCGCCATTATTGTTACTGATTGCTGTTACATCGTTACTGGTTGTTAGCAAAACTATTAGCCAAGCTACTAGCCAAACTATTAGCACAACTATTAGCACAATCAGCAGTAATAAACTGGCTACTTTGCCGTTCTCTTCTCGAAAGACAGCGCGTTGTATTTAATGAATCTCGAAAATTTCTATATCGTCGCCACTGATCCTGACGAACCAACCCTGCAGGTCAACATCTCGGGGCCTTATCTGACCCGCCAGGCCGCGCAAGCGGACCTCACGGCTGCCATCGATGAGGCCGCCGAACTGGATCCCAGTGCGCGCGCCTACGACTATTGCATCTGCAAACTGGCCTGCCAGAAGCCCGGCGTGATTCAGCATATGGCCTGCAACGCCGCGCGACAAGGGATTTGACCTGATTTAAGGGGACGGAGATTGTCGCTGTTGGAACTGCTTAACCTCTTCACCATCGCGCCAGACGATCAAGTCCGGCTCCTGAACGGCCATCACAGTCTGCCGTTGATGCTGCTGTCGGTGATGATCGCGATACTGGCATCCGGTTTTGCATTGCAACTTGCCAGCCTTGTTCGTGTGGCCAGCACAGACAACAGTCGTCGCATCGCATTGATTTCCGGCTCGCTTGTCCTGGGCCTGGGCATCTGGGCCATGCATTTTATCGGCATGCTGTCCTTCACCCTGCCGTTACCGGTCAGCTACGCCCCTGTCCTCACAACGGTCTCCATGGTGCCGGCCCTGCTCGCATCCTGGCTTGCCCTCAGTCTTCTCTCGGGGCCTCATGTCAGTCTGGCCAGACTTATTGTCAGCGGCATCTTTGTTGGCGCCGGCATAGGCACCATGCATTATCTGGGCATGTTCGCCATGCAGATGGACGCCGACCTGAAATACGAGCCACTCTGGTTTATCGCTTCCGTGGTGGTGGCCGTCATCATGGCCATGCTGGCACTGTGGATTCATTACGGCCTGCGCCTGCTGACCGGGCTCAGCGAAACAGTCAGCGCCGCTCTGGCCGGTATCTGCATGGGACTGGCGATTTCCGCCATGCACTACACCGGCATGATGGGCGCACGTTTTGTGGGCCATGAAACAACGACCACGGCAATCGCAAATGACAATACCTACCTGGCGATGGCCATCGGTCTGATCGTACTGGTCATCGGTGTGCTGGTCGCCGCGACCAATGGCATCTTGCGTTACCGGGACCTGTTGCACAAAATCAAGATCAGTGAACAGCAATACAGCTCGCTGATTGCCAACATCCCGGGTGTGTCCTTTCGCTGCCTGCCGAACCGACACTGGCAAATGCTGTTCATCAGCGATGCTGTTTCCAACTTGACCGGCTACCCGGCCGAAGACTACCTGAATGGCCAGCGCACTTTTGATGAAAGCGTGCATCCCGATGACAGCAACGGGCTGTTTGAAGACATCATGAAAAAACTGGATCAAGGTAGCCAGTACAACCTGGGTTACCGGGTTCTGCATCGCGATGGCAGCGAACGCTGGGTCACAGAAAGCGCCAGCGCAACATTTGATGAGGCGGGCCAGCCGCGCTGGATTGACGGGGTCATCATCGATGTCACCGAAAGCAGGCGCAGAAATGCGGAATTCGAAGGCACTGTTGCCGCCATCAGCCGGGCGCAGTCCGTGCTGGAGTTCAACCTGCAGGGACACTTGATCTCGGCCAACAGCAATGCGGAGGCGCTGTGGTCGCAGCAGCGTACTCGGTTGATGCATCGCCCCTGGACACAACTTTTTGTCGCAGAAGAGTTCCCGGCAGATTTTTGGCAACAACTGACAGCAGGCCACTATCACAGTGGTGAATACAGACTGGATACACCGGCCGGCGAACGCTGGGTGCAGGCGTTCTTTAATCCTATTTTTGATATCGACGGCAATCCATTAAAGATTTTTGTGCTCGCCAACGACCTGACGGAACGACGGGAAATGGTCAAGGCGCTGCACCGCGCAAAAGAGCGCGCCGAACAGGCCACGGAAGCAAAAAGCGCCTTCCTCGCCAATATGAGTCACGAAATCAGAACCCCCATGAACGCCATCATTGGCTTCAGCGAGTTGCTGCTGGATTCCCGACTGGAGGAGCAGCAATATCGTCATACACAGACCGTGCACAAAGCTGCCCGTTCCCTGCTAAAACTGCTCAATGACATTCTCGACACCGCAAAACTGGATCGTGGCGCCATTGAACTGGAACTGCTGGATTTTGACCTGGAACAACTATGTGCCGACCTGGTCAACATTCTGTCGCTGCAGGCGAGCAACAAGGATATTGCGCTCACCCTGGACTATCGGTCGTCCCGCCGCTGGTACAAAGGAGATGCGTTGCGCCTGCGCCAGGTGCTGCTCAACCTGCTGAGTAACGCGGTCAAGTTCACTGAACAAGGCAGCGTGCAGCTGATCGTGGACGACAGCAGCGATGGGGTAAAAATAGACGTTATCGATACCGGTATCGGTATTGATGCCGAACGTCTGCCACATATTTTCTCGCCCTTCTCACAGGCCGACGCCAGCATGAGTCGACGCTTCGGCGGCACAGGGCTGGGGACCACCATCGCGCAACAACTGACGCAGTTGATGCAGGGTGAACTGCGCGCCGAGAGCACGCCCGGTAAGGGCTCAACATTTACCGTGTGCCTGCCGCTCGCACCTGGCACTGCGCACGCACCTGTCAACAAAACACCCATGCGTCATGACAGTAAATCCCTGCGGTTTCTTGCCGTTGATGATGTCGTGGAAAATCTCGAACTGTTAAAAATTGTGCTGCAACGCGATGGTCACCATGTCGACGGAGCAGACAGCGGTGAAGACGCCGTGGCACTGTATCGGGCAAACGCCTACGATATCGTTCTGATGGACGTACAAATGCCTGGCATGGACGGACTGCAGGCAACCCGGTTAATTCGCCGGCATGAACGCGATAATGATATGCCGGCGACACCTGTTATCGCCTTGACCGCGAGTGTGATGGATCGCGACCGGGCCGCGGCACGGGACGCCGGCATGGACGGCTTTGCGACAAAACCGCTGGACTGGCAGGAGTTCTATCGGGAGGTGGCGCGGCTGGCGACCGGTTACCTGCACCCGGAGAAACACGCGCAGGACACCAGGGCAACTACTGCCGATGCCGATGCCGGTACGATCATTGACTGGGCCGCAGCGATCCATCGCTGGGGTGACGAGTCGGCGTTGATGCGCGCTTTGCGCACATTCTACCGGGAATGCGACGCGACCATGTTGCCCGCACTGGCCACCGCCTTGCGTGACGGCAAGCCAGGCACCACCGCTGCCACCGCCCACAAATTGCGCGGCGCAGCAGCCAACCTGGGCCTGTCAGCAATCGCTGATCACGCCGCGCAGATTGAAGTCGACGCTGGCGCCGACGCGATGCCTGATCTGTCTGCCTTGCGCGCCGCTGTCACCGCATTCCGCCAGTGGCTGGATCAGCAGTCGGTTCCTGCTGGAACGGTTGCTAATGACAGCGCGACCGCCGCTCCAGCATCGATCATCCAAACACCTGCCATCCAAGCGCCAGTCGACCACACGGCAATACCGCGTCTGATCAAAAGCCTGAGCCGCGGCGAAGTTGACGATGATCTGCTCAATGCTGCCAGCCATTCCTTGAGCAGCCCGGCTCACGAACGACTGTTGGAGCTGTTGGACGCGTTTGAATTTGAGCAGGCCATCATCGTTTTGCAAGAGGCAACCTCGCATGCCCAATGAGTTGAAAAACCAGCCAACTTTGCTGTTGGTTGATGACGAACCGGCCAATCTGCATGTCCTGCGTCAGATCCTGCAAAACGACTATCGACTGTTGTTTGCCCGCGACGGAAACAAGGCACTGGCATTGTGCCAGCAGGAACTGCCCGACCTGATCCTGCTGGACATCATGATGCCGGACATGACCGGGTTTGAAGTATGCGAAACGTTAAAGCTCAGCGATAAAATGCGCCACATACCCGTCATTTTTGTCACAGCACTGAACGATGCTCTGGACGAAACGCGCGGTTTTGACGCCGGCGCTGTGGATTACATCACCAAACCTGTCAGTCCGCCCGTGGTCCGCGCACGGGTACGCAACCATCTGTCACTGGTCCGTGTTGATGAGTTGCGCGAGACACGCTTGCAGGTGGTGCAGCGACTCGGGCTGGCGGCGGAATACAAAGACAATGAAACCGGCCTGCATGTTATCCGCATGAGTCATTTTTCCCAGATTCTGGCGCGCGCGGCCGGTTTTTCCGATGCGGCTCAGGAAGAGATCCTGCATGCCTCACCGATGCACGACATCGGCAAAATCGGCATACCCGATGCCATTCTGGCCAAACCCGGCAAACTGGACGCCGACGAATGGGACACCATGAAACAACACCCCTTGATTGGTGCCCATATCATTGGCGAACAGGTCAGCGGCCTGCTGCTCACCGCCCGCCGCATCGCACTGCACCATCACGAAAAATGGGACGGAAGCGGCTACCCGGACGGTCTGGCTGGCGAAGACATTCCCATCGAAGCGCGAATCGTCGCCATTGCTGACGTGTTTGATGCACTGGTCACCGCTCGCCCCTACAAGGAAGCATGGCCAGTGGAGAAAGCGGTAGCGCTGATACGCAGCGAGGCCGGCAAGCATTTTGATCCGCATCTGGTTGAGCTGTTCCTGGAAGAACTGCCGCAAATCCTTGAGATCAAGGAACGCTGGGCAGAGCCGGAGTGAAAGCCTGAAGGGTGAGGCTCAGGACGGGCCGAGTTCATCCTGCCCACTGTGCTATTCCTCTGCTATAATCGCCGGCGCTATCCGATTCAGACCTCAGCCTTACCTTTAGCCCCGGTGGCACAGCTGGATAGCGCGGCCCCCTCCTAAGGGGCAGGTCGCAGGTTCGAATCCTGCCCGGGGCACCAAACAATAATGGGTCGCCCGCCAAGGGTGACCCATTTTCGTTTGTGTTCCGGACGGCAGATGAGAACCTGCCGGTTCGACTGATTGCACCGCAATCAGGACGGCTGCAAGCCGCCCCGACGGGGTGAGTAATCCGCCAATGCGGATTACGAATCAATCCTGCCCTGGGTACAATCAACATCAACACCTAAAGGTTCTCCACTTTGTGTCGACACCTTTTTCTTGAGCACTATTTTCCGAGGCGACAACCGTTCGGTGTTCTGACTGCCCCACACACACGACAATTAGAAGAAACTACTCTATGAAGCTTTATCCTGCGTCCACGTTTAGCGTTACCCTGGCATTTTCCCTGGCGTCCTCGCTGGCAACAGCCAACACCTTTAATGGCAAAGCCACTGGCATGTCAGATGCCGGCATAGCCACCACGGATTATCTGCAAGGCCTGATCCTCAATCCCGCCGCCCCGGCGAATCTGGATGACTCACAGGACTTCAGCCTGCACCTGACCCTGGGCGCCATCGGTTCGGATGAAGATGATCTGATTGACGGGGCCGAGACGCTGTCACAAAGACTGGAACAATTCGACGGCCAGGTACCGGACATGCAACGCGTTGCTGAGCTGGCCGAACGCTTTCGTGCGATATCCGGGAGCCACGCCACGGTAGAAGCAGGTGGTGGGCTGTATATGAGTGTGCCCACCCGCATGGCAACCATTAGCGCGTTTGTACGCACAGATCTGGCAATCGATGTGGTTGCCAATACCAATGAAAATGACCTTGGACGCATTGCCCAGGTGTTGGCAACGTCGATCCCACTCGATACTCGAGATCTGGAGAGCTCGGTTTTTGCCACTGGCACCAGCCTGACCGAGGGCGGCCTGAGTTTCGCGCGCAGCAATGGTGATTTTTCCTATGGCGCCACAGTCAAATATCAACGTGTAGACCTGATTGAATACCAGGCACGAATTGACAACTTCGACGACAACAACTTTGATGCTGATGAGTTCAGAACTGATGACAACGGCTTCAATCTGGACCTGGGTGTGCAGCAGGCATTTGGCAACTGGCGCGTGGGCGCTACCGTCACCAACGCCATCAAAGCCGACTATGCAACCATCTCAGGCCGACAGGTGAGCATCGAGCCACGTGTCGCGCTGGGCGGTGGATACCGTAATGGCTGGCTCACCGCCGCTTTGGACCTGGATGCCAACGCTGCCGCCAACCGGATCACCGGCGAGGATTCACAGTTCGGTCGAATCGGCATTGAGTTTGATATGTGGGACTGGGCCCAACTGCGCCTGGGTTACAAAACTGACATGAAATCTGCGATTCACGACACCGCCTCTGTTGGGCTGGGCTTTAGTCCGTTTGGTGTCATCAACGTGGATATTGCGGCGGTTGCTGGTGACAAGGATACCGTCGGCGCCGTGTTGCAACTTGGACTGTCGTTCTGACGGCGCTTTTGTGAAGGACTAACTCAACAGGCGCCAGCACCCTGCTCTGCCCGACCTCCAGACCCTGCAGAGCAAGGGGCCCGACAGAAACCCGGTGCAGCGCCAATACTTCATTCTGAAAGAAACCAAACATGCGCTTGACCTGATGATACTTGCCCTCGGTCAGTGAAAGTCTGGCAGTATAATCCGAGAGTATTTCAAGGCACGCTGGCCTGGTTGTAACGTTCTCATAAGCAAAATAGATACCCTCACGAAACACGGCAACATACTCCTCAGTCAGTGGCCTGGACAAGGCAACTTCATAGGTCTTTGCCAGCGCAGACTCAGGCGAGCTCAGTTTGCGCGACCATGCGCCGTCGTTGGTCAGTAGCACCAGGCCGGTGGTATTAAAATCCAGCCGCCCGACAATATGAAGTTCGTTCTTCTGAGGATGCTGAACAAGATCAAGCACCGTTTTGTGTTTCGGATCCCTGGTGGCGCTGACAACTCCGCGGGGTTTGTTGAGCATGATGTAAACCGGCTTGTTATCCTGCAGACAATCACCGTCCAGGACAACATGAGTGAACTGGGTCACTTGTTGTTGAATAGAGTGTGCGGCAACGCCATCCAGCAGGATCCTTTTCCGGGCCAGCAACATGTGCGTATCAGAGAGCGAATACGCACTGTTCTGGCTGATAAAGCGGTCAAGCCTTTGGGTTCTGGATTTCATGACTGGCGCATTTAAATCCCGTACAGCGCCTTCAGATGTGCCATAAAATGCGGACGACTCTCCGCGGCGTCACTGCGGATTTTCTTGACATGGGGTCTTTCTTCCATCCGCTGGCAATAGACATCCAGTCCCGGCACCTCGGACAGCGGATCCTTGCCCAGGAAGGCCTTACCCACGTTGCGCACGATCGGCAGATTCAGGATCGCCGCAATATCGGCCAGAGTGAACTGGTCACCGTAGGCAAACTGCTCAAAGCTGGACAGTCGGGGCAATGCGGCGACAGCTTTATTGAGACTGCTCCCCACTTCCTTCAGCACCGCCGGATCGGGCTGTGTACCGGCCAGGAGATTGCGGATCAGACGGCGTGCGACCAGCTCAAAATAAAGCTCGATGAACTGCGACAGTTCCTGCACTTTGGCAATATCGAAGGGTGATGCTGGCAGCAATGACGGTTCTGGATAGGCCCGTTCGATGTACTCCAGGATCGCTCGGGATTCACTGATAAATCCATCAGGCGTTTCCAGTGCCGGTACCTTGCCCAACGGACTTTTATCAAGGTACTCGGGCTTGTAGGTCGGCCCTACCCCGGTGTAGGACAACACCTCCTCAAACGCGATGCCTTTTTCCAGCATGGCGAGCTTGGGTACGTTGTAGTAATTACTGGCAGAAAATCCGTGTAGTTTGATCATTTTTACTCCGGTGTTTGTTCAGCACATCAGCTACCAAAAACCTGGGGTTCTACCCCGTTTTCGAGGACTGATCAACGTTGGCTGAGCCAGCTTGCAACAAGGTATTATATGACTGCTTCCAGCCCCTTTCGCTCTATCAGGTTCAAAAGCTTCAGTGACGGCCCGCTCGGCTTCTTGTCGCCAACCTCCCATTTCTGAACCGTTGAAAGGCTAGTGTTCAGCACTGCAGCGAAAACCGCCTGGCTCACACTTGCCTTTTCTCGCAATGCCTTGATCATCTGTGGCGGTATTTCGTGAACATCAAGATGGCACAGTGCCTCGAACTCGCCCATGCGGCGCTTGCTGATCAAGCCAGCACCATACAGACCACGCGTGGTCTCATGCATTTCATCCAGAATTCGACTGTTACGCTTTGTCACTGTCATCACATACCTCTACAATTTCACCGGCAGCCAGCGCAATGGCCAATTGCCGATCATCAAAGCCAAGCAGTTCCTTTGCCACCTCCTGCAGCGCCTTCAACTCATCCTTATCAATGCTGGATCTTTCCTTTTTCTTGAAGCCATACAGGAAGAACCAGCGCCCTGCCATTTGGGTTGCAACGATCGTCCTGGCTCCGCCGCGCTTGCCTTGACCAGGCAGCGCAACTCGCTTCTTCAATATGTCGCCACCCAAATCGGCATCAATAAGCCCTTGGCTCATCTCCTCGACTGCGCCCCACAGATCTGCATCAGACAGCTCAGCCTTCTTCATTGAGCGGGCGAAAGTTCGGGTTTTGAAAACTCGTCTCATTGCAAAACTATACCACCCAGTGCAACACACGTCCAGCCCAGCTCAGGCTCACGACGATTCAGACATGATCTGCCCCTCTCCCAAAAATCTTACTGAATTTTTGGCTCGTATACAGGTACACTCATTAACTCACAATCAGAACAACGGGGTCCAGACACCATGCTTGAATCAATCCGGCAACAGTCCATGGAGGTATTTTCCAGCATCATTGACCACCTGCCCAACATCGTAGGTGCGCTTCTCCTGCTTATCACCGGGTGGCTACTGGCTCGTTTTCTGCGCATGGTCGTTACGCGCCTGATTCGCACCTTAAACGGCTTGCTGGACCGGCAGCTGCAAGGGTCAACCTTGCACTTCGTGCGCATTTCCAAGGCTACTGAAAAGCTGCTGGGTTATGTGGTGTTCTGGTCAACCATTCTGGTATTTATCACCATTGCCGTAGGCCTGGTTGGTTTTTCCGCCGCAGCCGCCTGGCTGGATCGTCTGGTGGTATTTGTGCCGTCGCTGGTGTCCGGGGGCCTGATCATTGTCATCAGTTATATTCTGGGCACCATCGCACGCCACCTGGTGCAACATGCCACAAGTGCAGCTGATATTGCCCATGCCGTTCTGTTTGGTCAGATTGCCCAGATTTCCTTTCTGGTCATTGGTGTTGTTATTGGACTGGGCCAAATTGGTGTTGATGTCACTTTCCTGGTTATCCTGCTCGCCATCGGCTTTGCAGCGGTATTGGCAGGGTTTTCGCTGGCCTTCGGGTTGGGCGCACGATCCATGGTGCAGAACCTGATTGCAGTGCGCCACGTAAAACAGCTGGTCCGCCCTGGCCAGATAGTCGACATTGGCGGCGATCGCGGACGGGTGCTGGAGTTCAGTGCAACGGGGCTGGTGCTGGAAACGGCGGATGGTCGCAAACTGGTACCGGCCAGTGTGTGCATGGAAAATTCATTCAGCGTGATTACCCGGGAGCTGGCCGATGAAAAACTTTAATACGCTCAGCCTGAACTATCTGGCCGAGCAGCCGCAGTCTGCTGCCGGGGTGCTGCAGTCACTGGCGACTGAACAGGCAGCAGACTACCTGCAAGAGGTGCCGGTGCGCACACTGGCACCGGTGTTGCAATCCATGGAAACCTGGCCCGCCGCACGCATACTTGATTTACTGCCGCTGGAAAAGAATGTCGCCATATTCACGCAGTTGAATTATCAAAGTGTTGCATCTTTGCTGCGCTTGCAGGACGAGACCCGCCGTGAGGCGCTGCTACAGGAGCTACCGGGCCGCCTGGCACGCCCGTTGTCACGATCACTGGCTTATCAGGAAAATACCGTCGGCGCGTGGATGGACATGTCCACCCCACATTTTTTTGAAGAGCTCAGCGCCTGGGAATGCCTGGCTTTGTTAAAGAAAATTGAAAAGCCGTTTGGTTGCAGTCTCACCGTCATCAATCACAAACATCATATCGCCGGTGTGGTAACCCTGGACGTGTTGCTGTTGAGCCCGGATGAAAAGGAACTGGGCAAACTGATGGACACCAGTATTACCGCCCTGCCCGCCGAGATGAGTTTACCGGTCGCGAAAAACTCGCAGGACTGGCACAGTCACAGTGTCTTGCCGGTGCGCAGCAGCAACGGCACCTACCTTGGCACATTGAGCCGGACCATGCTGCGCCAAGCCTTGCTGAGTGACAAGCCGGCACAGTCAGTGCTGCCGGGCGATTCCGTGATCGCACATCTGGGGGCTGCCATGATGACCAGCGCCGCTGGGTTACTGCAATTTTCCTCTGCCAACAATATTAGCTGGCACGACTCTGATGAGGGCAACGCTCATGGCGACTAGCTTACCAATGGAACAAAATCCGGTTGATGAAGCGCTGACCCGTCGCTTCCTGCTTGAGTACCCAAAAGAAGCGGCGCTGAAGATTGAATCCATGGCGGCCGACGAGGTCGCGCAGATTCTTTGCCTGCAACCGACTTTTGCCTTGCTTCCCGTGTGGAAGTACCTGCTACCCAGCACGGCTGCCGAGGTCATTGGCAAGCTGCCGGAAACCCATGTCACTGACTTGCTGACCGAGCTTTCGCCGCAGGATACGGTACGAATGCTGGGTCAATTGAGCAAGGCCCGGTTGGCAGCCTTGCTTCAGGTGCTGCCGGAGTCTTTGCGTCAGGAGCTCATCTCCTTGATGAGCTACCCGGAAAACAGTGCGGGTCGTTTGATGGATACCCGCGCCAGATCCTTCCATGGCAACATGAGCATTGCCGACACCCTGACAGTGCTGCGCAAACAGAAACTGAGGACCGCACGTGGCATATTCCTGGTCGATGAAGAGGGGCGTCTCAGCGCCAAAGTACATCTGCAGGACATTGCCATATCGGAGCCCCATGTCAAACTGTCAGATCTGGCACAACCGGTGACCGCTGCGGTACCCAGTACCGCCGGCAAAGACGAGATTTCAGAGCTGTTCGAACGCCATGAACTGCTCGACCTGCCGGTTGTTGATATCGACCAACGCTTGCTGGGCATCATCAATCACACCAGTCTGGTGCAGGTATCACAGGAAGACATGTCTTCCGACGTGCTGGCGATGGTAGGTGCCAGCCGCGAAGAGCGGGCGTTATCCGGTCCCTTATTCGCCGTCAAAAAACGCATGCCCTGGCTGCAGATCAATCTGATCACGGCCTTTATGGCGGCGTCTGTCGTGGGTTTGTTCGAAAGCACCATTGCCAGCTTTACCGCGCTGGCAGTGCTGTTGCCCGTGGTGGCAGGTCAGTCGGGCAATGCGGGCGCGCAGGCCCTGGCAGTGACCATGCGCGGCCTGGCCTTGCGTGAAATTACCGTTAGGCACTGGCTCAAAGTCATGTTCAAGGAGATGCGCGTCGGCCTGATGAACGGCATTGCCATCGCGATTACCTGTGGCCTGGGGGTATTTCTGTGGAGTCAGTCCGTGGGGCTGGTGCTGATTATCTGTTCTTCCATGATACTGGCCATGGTGGCGGCGGGGTTTGCCGGCGCGGTGGTTCCCATCATGCTGGTGAAGTTTGGCCAGGACCCGGCGCAGGCTTCATCCATTATTCTCACGACAGTGACTGACATTGTGGGGTTTTTTGCGTTTCTTGGCATTGCAACTTTATTGTCCGGGATGTTGTAAACAAGCCACGATGACCTTATCGACCGACCACAAGAACCTGCAGGCCGAACTGATGCGACTCGCCTTGTGCGGCGCTGCCGGCCTGATGGTGTCTGCGTTACTGCTGACATCATTGGGCACAGTCATCGAGGCATTGCTGTATCTGCTCGCCAGCGCGGCCTTATGGCTGCTGATATGTCAGCAAAGCCACCAGCGCCTGTCCTTGAACCGCGCTGACGCCTCTGCCCCGCTCTACCCAGGCCTGGGCTGGGCAAACCGCATGACCATTGGTCGCGGCTGGCTGATTGCGGCCATCGGTGGCTTTCTGCTTATTCCGGACTTGCTGATTAATCACCCTGTTGTGCTCTGGACGGCTGCAGCCTTGTATTCAATTGCCGCCATTTTTGACCGGCTTGACGGTTTTGTTGCCCGCCGCAGCAAACAGACCAGTGAACTGGGCGCCGAACTTGATACCGTGTTTGATGCCCTTGGCCTGCTGGTAGCACCGCTGCTGGCATTGCAGCATGGAAAAATCCACGTCTCCTACCTGCTGGTCAGCGTTGCCTACTATCTGTTTGTTATTGGCCTCAAGGTTCGCGCAAAAAATCACAAGCCCGTCTACCCCCTGCCACCCAGCGTTTTACGCCGATCGCTGGCCGGCTTCCAGATGGGTTACGTCGCCGTGGTGCTGTGGCCGCCGTTCAAGGCTGACGTCACGGTAGTGACCGGCTTTGGTTTTATGGTGCCCTTGCTGATTGGGTTCTGCTTTGACTGGCTGGTGGTTAGTGGTCGCCTCACAGCACAACCGGAGCTCCTTGAGCGCGTGCATCACATGACCCGAACCGTGTTGATGCCGGGCTTGCGTCTGGTGCTTTTGCTGACAGCTTTTATCGTTGTGTATCGCTGGAACCCGACCTCCTCAGCAGCGGGCCTGTTGCTTGCCGGTACCTTCATGACAGGCGTATCGCTGATGGTGTTGGGGCTCGCCGGCCGGGCCGGCGCCATCGTGGTGCTGATGCTCCTGGCCTGGCTGGTGCCGGTGCCCGTTTACTCCGCGCCCTTTGTTGTTGCGCTGGTTTGCACCATCAGCATCCTGTTGCTGGGTTGCGGCAGATTCAGCCTTTGGCAGGCCGACGACGACTGGGTCAACCGACAGGATGGTGCCTGATGCCCCGGTCACGCTGGATCGCCTTGTTATTGTGGCCCGTTGCTCTGGCGCTGGTCACCTGGACGCTCAGCCAGATGCCATTGGCAGGCATTGGCGACACGCTGGGCGCACTGAGCTGGTATCAGTGGTTAGTGTGGACCCTCGTTAATGTGCTGGTGATCGTTGTGAGTACGGAGCGCTGGCGGCGGCTGGGCCGCATGCTGGGCGAGGCACCGGGTTTCTTCCAGATGCTGCTGATTCGTCAGGCCGGACAGACAGTGAGCTTTATAACTCCAGCGCCACATTTTGGTGGCGAACCTTTCCAGATTTACTGGTTATACAAACGCGCGGGCATGAGCATTCATCGCGCGGTTCTGTCGCTGGCGCTGGATCGGTTCTATGAGCTATGGATCAACTTTTTGATGTTGATGCTGGGTGTCAGTCTGATACTGCTGGTACCACAGACTGCCGTGCTGGCAACCGACCCTGACAACAATTGGCAAATGATTCTGTTGTTGCTGCTGGCGCTTCTGGCCGCGCTGTCGACGATAGCCTGGTTGCTTGTCAGACAACCGGCACTGCTGTCCGCACGCCTGGAAAATGTTGGTGCGCGCTGGTTAAGCAGCCCCAGACTGGCCGCACTGGGCGAACACTGGCATTCGCTGGGCAGTGATATCAGAACGGTGGTCAGTACCCAAAAGCCAGCATTACTGAACGCACTGTTTTTGTCGTTAGTGGGCTGGGGGCTGATGATTTTTGAGGTATGGCTGGTCTTGAGCTTTTTTGATATCAGACTGGATGCGGTCGCACTGGCGCAGATCATGGTAGCCATGCGCCTGGCTCTGTTGCTACCCCTGCCCGGCGGCATAGGCACATTGGAGGCCGCCGTGCTGTGGAGCTTTCAGAGCCTGTCTTTACCGGTGGATGCGGCGCTGGGGCTGATTGCTTTGATGCGTTTGCGCGACGTTATAGTGTTGATATCGGGCGTATTGTGTCTGCGCGCGCTGCAAAGCAAAAAACCGGACAAACAGCCCGCCACCTGAACGCCGGGACTCAGAAACTTTTCCGGTAGGCCGCCCAGCACGTCGCATTTTCCCAAAGCTTTACACTTAATGACCCCTTGCCAGGCGGCTTTACCTTGCCCAGCATGCGCTCACAGATGATGCGGCTGAAATGTTCTATGCTGGGATTGAGCCCGGCAAATTCGGGTTTTTCATTCAGCATGCTGTCACGGAAATCGTCCACAATGCTGTCAAGCGCGGCTTCGATTTCAACGATGTCCACCAGATAACCATGCTTGTCGAGCTCGGCTGCCTCGATACTTATTTCCGCGACATAGTGATGTGCATGCGGGGAGTTCTCACTACCCCAGTCACCGCCGATCAGGAAGTGATTGGCGATAAAATCTTTGGTTACGGCGACAGTGTACATAATGCTTCTCTCTATACTGGCTAAACTGGATATAAAAACTAAACCGATTATACTAAAAAGCGCGATGGTGCCGCTTGCAGGGTGCTACTCGTAGATAAAAACCGCTTGCAATACGTCCTCGTGACTATTGTGCAAAAGTTTATACAACGTGTCGGCCTCGCTCAGTGTCTTGCGATGGCTGATCAGCGTTTGTGGCTGCAGACGCCGGATCATCTGCCAGGCAATGTCAAAACGGCGCGCTTTGTCCCAGCGCCCTGACAGACCCGGCGCCAACGTACTGACCTGACTGGTTGTAATGTTCAGGCGGTTGCGGTGGGCATCACCACCCAGTGCAATAGCGGCGGATTTTTTGCCGTACCAGCTACCGATAACAATGCGGCTGTCGAACCCGCTCAAGGTAATGGCCAGATTGAGCGCATCGGGCACGCCGCTGACTTCATAAATCAGGTCAGCGCCTTTACTTTCCAGTAATTCGTGTTGCAGGCCCGACAGATCGGCCTGCGGATCAAAGCTGCCATCGGCGCCCAGCCTGGTCGACAGTTGACGGCGTTTTCCTATCGTATCCAGCGTATAAAGTGCAGACAGCGGATGCACCGCCAGCACCGCGCTGAGCAATAAACCAACCACCCCCTGCCCCAATACCACCACCTGCTCACCCAGCATGGGCGCGCCATCCTGCACCAGATTGACAGCGGTTTCCATGTTGGGCAAAAACACAGCGGCCTCGGTTGTCACATCGTCGGGCACAGGTGTCAGTTGCCCGGTGGTGGCCACAAAATGCGAAGCATGCGGCTGAAAGGAAAACACACGTTGACCCAGCCAGGCAGCATCCGCACTGTCACCAATGGCAATCACTTCACCGACACAGGCGTAACCATATTGCAGCGGGTATGACGATGCCGATTGCAGTGATTGCACGCTGGCATCAAGCGCCATTTCGTCAGGCAGCTGACCTCGATAGACCAGCATTTCCGTCCCGGCGCTGATCGCTGAACGCAGGCTTTTTACCAGCAACTGACCCGGCCCTGGCGCTGCCAGTTGTGCCGATCTGATTTCCACTTGCTGCGGAGCCGTAAACCATAATTGCTCTGCCAGCACCGGTTCCGGATTATGCGCGGCTGCTGTCATGTGTTGTGCCCATCATTGTGCTTTTTGAAATTCACCTGACCCCACATAATAAGATCTGCACCCAGTGATTCGGCAAACAGCGGTGATATCTGCGGCAACAGATCTCTGTCATCAAACGCCAGATTCCCGACTGCTTTGTAACCACCCACCAGTCTGGGCGCGATGGTCAGCACCATGGCATCCACCAGCTTCTGCCGTAAAAAGCCGGTAATGACATTGGCGCCGCCTTCGACCATGAGGCTGTAGATACCGCGTTTTTTGAGTTCACGCAACGCTTCATGCAAAGACACCTGCCCGGTTTCGTCTCCGGGCAGGCGGATAATTTCCAGGGCCGAATCTTCCGGGCATTTGGCATCTGCGCTGGTCAGCACCCAGCAACGTTTTTCCGACAGGTGACACAGGCGGGCGGCGGGCGGCATCCTGAAATGGGCATCGAGCACAATGGGCTGCGGATCGGGACCGTCCCACTGCCGTACATTGAGCCGGGGATCATCGGACAATACCGTACCAATGCCTACCAGAATACCATCATGCAGGCTGCGCAGATGATGCGTCAGTTGCATGGCCGGCTCACCGCTTAAGGCCAGGGGTTCACCCGAGTGCAAGGTGATACTGCCATCCCAGCTCTGGGCATAACTCAGGGTGACAAACGGGCGGTCGCTGGCATCAAACTGCTCGCGTTGAGCCTGCAACCAATCCTCAATTTGCTGATTGAGGTTCATTGTCTTCCCGGGTGTTTTCCCTGGCATCAACCGGCATCACCAACATGTGATCCATTCGTCTGGCTTTGGTACGCAGATAGGTTTCGTTATCAGCATGCACCGGCGCCTCCAGCGACACCCGCGAACTGATCCTGATGCCCGAGGCCTGCAAGGCGGAAATCTTCAATGGATTGTTGGTCATCAACTGCACTGAGGTCACACCCAGATCGTCCAGAATACAGGCGGCCAGCGAGTATTCGCGTTCATCAGCGCCGTGGCCCAGCAGCAGATTGGCATCCACAGTATCGTAGCCCTGATCCTGCAGGTTGTAGGCATCCAGCTTGGACATCAGACCGATACCGCGACCTTCCTGACGCAGATAGACAATCACGCCCCGGCCCCTGGCCGCTACCATGGCCATGGAGCGCTGCAGCTGCTCGCCGCAGTCGCAACGGCGCGAGCCCATGACATCGCCGGTAAAACACTCTGAGTGCACACGCGTGAGAATATCGTCACCGGCCACATCGCCCATGCAAAATGCCAGATGTTCCTTGTTGTCCACGGAATTGGTGTAGTACACCAGCTGAAAGTCGCCATGTTCAGTCGGAATACGACCCGAGGTGATCCGGTTCACTGTTGGTTTGCTGTTGCTGGTATTGACTGCCCTGAGGTTCATCATAATGTCAAATACTACGGTGCGGCCGTGCAATAGGCAAGCTACCGCCTTCGGTTGATTGGACTGCGCTCGTTTATCGTTTACGCTCGTCGACACAATCCGGTTTGCTGCGCCGGTAACTTTGTTGTCATATTGCCATTTGGTAAGCACGCCGCAAACGCATACAATGATGGCCCGATTGAGTTGGACGGATGAGCTTTTTGAAGCCAGAACTGTACTTTGTTTTTCCCGGCGCACTATCAACACTGACCGGTGGTTACGCCTACGATCGCGAGTTGATCGTGGTGCTGGAAGCCGCGGGCATCAAGGTTCACCCTGTCGCCCTCTCCCCTCGCTTCCCCGCCCCTGATCAGGCGGCGCTGGCCGATGCCGGCGCGCAATTGGCAGGCATTCCCGACAATGCCCTGGTACTGGCCGACGGCCTGGCTTACGGCGTCATGGACGCCATAGCAGAGGCAGAGCACAAGCGCCTGAACATTATTGCCTTATGCCACCACCCGCTGGCACTGGAATCGGGACTTGACGCCGAGGCAGCCGCCCGGCTGTTCACATCCGAGAAAAACGCGCTCAGGCTGGCCTGCGCTGTTGTGGTCACCAGCCAGGCGACGGCAGCGCTACTGCAAAGCCGGTTCGATATTGCCGCCGATAAAATTACCGTTGCCCTGCCGGGTACACACAAACAGGTCTTTGCGCCTTGCCGTGGCAATCCGCCCCGCCTGCTGACAGTGGCCACGCTGACCCGGCGCAAGGCCCACGATGTGCTGATAGCGGCGCTCGCACGCATTCACACCCTGGATTGGACGGCACGCTTTGTCGGCGGTGATCATTTCGACCTCGTATGGGCATCCGGCCTGAAAGAACAATGCGCGAATCTTAACCTTGGCGAGCGAATCTGCTTTGCCGGTAGCCTGGATGATTTAAGTGCTGAGTACGCCGCCGCCGACATGTTTGTGCTGCCGTCACGCTTTGAAGGTTATGGTATGGTCTTCGCGGAAGCACTCGCATTCGGCCTGCCGATTGTGGCTGCGCAGGCGGGTGCCGTGCCCGATGTTGTGCCGGCAAGCGCGGGGGTGCTGGTACCCCCCGATGACGTTGACGCACTGGCAGCAGCGCTGCAGGGTATTCTGAGCCGGCCCGCACAGTTTAAGGCACTGCAACAGGGCGCCCGGACAGCCGCAGCCGGGCTTCCCGGCTGGCAGGATACCGGCGACAAAGTCATACAACTGCTGCAGACAGTTGCCACCAACACACAATACAAAAACCATGAGGCATACCCATGAGCGGATTTTCCGTCGATTGGCTGGACTTGCGCGAGCCGGCGGATTTCGCCGCCCGCAATAAAGAGCTGGCTGCGGCCTTGGTCAATTACCTGCAGTCTGACGCAGACATTTCACCGATCATCGTCGACCTGGGCTCTGGCACCGGGTCCACTCTGCGAGCGTTGACCAGACTCGGGGCGCACAGATGTGTCTGGCGCCTGGTGGATAACGATCCGGCACTGCTTAATGAAGCGCTGCGCCGACACGGGCAGGCGGAAATCGTGGAGGATTACCAGGCCGATCTGCAGGACATTGATGCCCTGCCACTGGGCGGTGCAGCCCTGCTGTCCGCTTCTGCGCTGTTCGATCTGGCGTCTGCCGACCTGATCGACGCGCTGATCGCCAGGCTGCGCAAACAACCAACAGTATTCTACGCCGCGCTGAACTACGATGGCCGCACCGAGTGGACACCAACACACCCGCTCGACCAGGCGGTGCTGGACGCATTCAATCAGGATCAGCGTCGCAACAAGGGTATGGGCTCGGCCCTGGGGCCGGATGCTGCCAGCTACCTGCAAACCGCATTGCAGAGTGCCGGATACCGCGTTGAAATGCGTGCCAGTCCCTGGCTGTTGGGCTGCGAGCAACAGGCTTTGATGGAAGATCTGATCCACGGTATTCGTGCTGCGGTTGCTGATGGCGACGGCCTGTCCGGGGCTGAACTGGACGACTGGCAGGCATTTCGTTTGGCGCATGTCGCTACCGGCCATGCGCTGATCGGGCACATTGACGTGCTGGCCTTTCCGGCACTGGAGTAACACCATGGCTTTCCTGTTTGAATCGCAGCCCACAACATTGACCAGTGCCGGCGCCGCTCGCCATCAGGCGCGTCTGGTGTACGCTGTACTGATCATCATGACGCTTTATCTTGCGGTGATAGGCAGCCTCAACGTATTTGTTTTTGCATCGTACACCCTCGCTGCGCTGGATTATGCAGGCGCGCTCGGGGTGTTTCTGGCCCTGTTGTACTTTCATCGCTCCGGGCAATTACTGATTGCGTCCTGGCTGGTCGTTGTCATTGTAATAGGCGTTTTGCTCAGCTTTATTCACTTGGCTGAGGGACGCAATTATTCCGTCATCTGGGTCACCATACTGCCCCCGGTAGCGTTCTTCCTGTTAGGGCGCCGCGCCGGTGCCTGGCTCAGTGGTCTGGTATTTGTTTATGTCATTACCTTCATTTATCTGCAGCTGCCGACCTGGCCACCCGCGCAGATGACACTTGGCGCCTGGTTGAACATTGTTGAGGTACTGCTGGCTCAATGGTTTCTGTTCCGTCTGTATGAGCGTTCCCGGGCAGAAGCTTTTGCCGAGCTGGAGCACCTGTCGGTGACCGACAAACTGACCGGCCTGTCCAATCGCAGCCACCTGGATCTGCTGTTGCAGCAGGAAATCGAACGCCACCGTCGCAGCGGCGAACCGCTCACCCTGGTGCTGTGCGATCTCGATCATTTCAAGCACATCAATGATGAACACGGTCACCTGACCGGTGACAAAATTCTGCAGGAATTTGCCGGGGTTCTGATGCGCCATATGCGCAGCAACGATATATGCGGCCGTTGGGGTGGGGAGGAGTTTCTCATCATCTGTCCCGACACCGCTGTAGATTCCGCTGCAGCCATTACCAACAAATTACGCGCAGCCATCAACGATACGCCTTTCAGCAACGGACTCAGCGTTGGTTTGAGTTTTGGTATCGCCAGCCTGCAACATAGCCAGGATCAATCGGATCAGCTGCTGCGCCGCGCTGATGACGCGCTGTATGATGCCAAGCGGCGAGGCCGGGCCTGCGCCGTGATAGCAACATCTGACGGTTCCTTCGAGCCGGTTTCCGCAACAACAGGAACACCACTTTAACGCCTGACAGGCTCGCATCCATTTGTCCGGCGAAACAGTTGTCTGAAGGCTTACAGCCTGGCAGTCTGAACCTGGCTGCCCGCCAGGCCAAACGCCGTCGGGCGTTTATACAGAAAACCCAGCCAGGTATCTTTAATCAGTCCGTATATAAGCAGCGGCACCACAACAGCAACACCTGTTATCAGCAGACTGGCCCAGCCAACATCAGGAATGACTCCGCTGTCGGCCAACAGTTTCAGCGCTATTTTCATGGGCAGGAAAAAACTCAGATAGATGACGATGGAATTTGCGCCACAATAGCGCAGACCCTCGGCCCAGTTATGCCCTGCCAACAGGCTGCCCGCGGCGACAATGGCCGCCGCCCCCATGAAGCCGAGCAGCAGGCTTATGCCGGCAATGCCATCGTTGCCGCTGGCGGTAAAGCCCACATTTATCAACGCCCACAGGATTAGTCCAACCACCGTGGCGCGAGGCCAGGAAGGAAGCTGACGGGCAAATGCAAAGATCCAGGGCGCAGCGGCGTATCCGGCAAAAAAGTAGATATAACGATCAAAAAACCGATCGGCCACACTCCAACCGGTGTTTATCCAGCCAAGATGAAAGGCGACATGCAGACCGGCGGCCAACATAAAAACAAGCCACAGGGGCGCCTTGCGCAGCAGGCGTGTCGTCATGTAGAAAATCGCCAGCATGTGAACAAACCAGAGCGTATTCACAGGTTCCACCCAGGCGAAAAGAAACATTGAAACGAATTCAACAGGGTTATTAATCAAGAGACCTGACTCTGTCACGCCGAGCTGGATCAGTAACCAGATCAGATAGAAGTAGACGAAGTGCACGAATTTGCGATCGACATACTGACGCAATGGGCTGTTTATGGATGCGGACAGAAACAGACCGGCCAGCAGGAAAAAATCCGGCATCCTGAAAGGCCGGGCGAAAGCAACCACATGGTGCAACCAGCCTTCACTGCCTACCGCCGCACCATAGTCGAGGGTGGCATGCATCATCACCACCATGACGATGCAGATGCCTTTGGCGTAGTCAACCCAGGCTACTCTGACCGTCGGTAAATGGATGGAGCCTGCGCTGGCAACGTACATGTTACTTTCCCCTGGCACTGATTCAGTAGCCTTACACCGTACGGAAACACCACGAATACATCCATCAGGGTTTTACCTGATATCCGGGAGATCCACACGTGATCTGACCAGGGCTCCACATGAAGGGGTTTTGATCATGAAAAGCAGGGTATTCACGCATCGCCATAAACATTATCCGGACCTAAGATGGGCGCCTCAAAGAAACTTATTGAAACACCGGCAACCCGGTGTGGAAGGGGCGGAGCCTTGACGACTGTTATGCAACAAGATCATCACATGGATAACTGCACCCCGGTGCAGGCAAGCTGGCATGTATTGTGGACACACAGCAACTACGAGCGGTCCGTTTACGAACAGCTGAGTGCAAAGGGTTATGAACTGTTTTTCGCCAAAATAGATCAATGGATAGCCAGCAATAAAGGTAAACACCTGGTTCGTGTTCCCATGTTTCGCAGTTATCTGTTTATTCGCCATGCCATCGGCAAACATGACTATATCGATATCAACAAAACCAAAGGGCTGGTCCGCATTCTGGGTGATCGCTGGGATCAATTGGCCAGCATCCCGGATCACGAGATCGACTCCATACGAGCGGTTTGTGCATCTGATTGCCCTGTCCGCGCCTACCCTTTCCTGAAACATGGCGACCGTGTACGCATGGTGCGCGGCAGCCTGAAAAATACCGAGGGTATTTTGCTCAGGAATGACGATCACACCGGCCTGCTGGTGATTTCAGTCGCATTGCTCAACCGAAGTGTTTCCGTGGAAGTAAATTGCACAGATGTGGTGCCCCTATGACGATCAGATTTTCGACAAGTGTAACCAGCGGGCTGTTTGGTATAGCCGTACTGGCTTCCCCGGTCCAGGCAACAACGTTTGTGGTGCCCAGTTTTGCCATTGGCGTGCTGACGGACGACAACGTTTTCATCACGGCCGATAACCGCCAGAAAGATGTTATCACCCGGCTAAGCCCGGGCTTGACGGCAGGTTATGAGTCAGAGCGCCTGCAGCTTGGCGCCAGCTACAGTCAGGATATCGAATCTTACCGCGACAACCCGGACCTGGACGCAACCGACATGCGCCGCTACGCAAGCGCAGATCTGCTCTACCGCCTGAGCGAACTGGTGGTGTTTTCGGTGGATGCCGTGCACACAGAATCACGGATACCTGCGGAATTGAACGTCAGCTCCGGTGCCGGCGAAGGCCGTATCCAGGGCCAGCGAAGCAGCATCAATCCGGCACTGAGTTATCGTTTCAGTGAAAGATCAAGCGCCCGGATTGACTACACACACACACGCGACAGACTCGCTGATGAAGCCGAGGGTGAGACCAACGCACTTAACGTCGAATACGAACACGTTCTGACCCCCAATAGTCAAATGACCTACGGGTACACTTACACCCATTTTGCTTTTGACAACCTGATGGTGGGGACAATGGATCAGAACGAGGCGGTCCACACACCACGTATTGGCATTGTGCATAACTTCAGTGCGTTCACTACCTTGTCAGCACAAGCCGGGCCCAGCTATTCCGAGGATGAAGTGGGCGCCAACGTGGCCATCCTGCTTCAGCGCCGCTACAGCAACGGTCAGTTTACCTTTGGTTTTGATCGTAGCGCCGCTAGTCTCGTGGGTGAACCCGGTCTTGTTGAGCTCAATGTTGTCAACGCAACGATGAGCCACGATTTCACCAACCGTTTCAGCGTCAATATAACGGCCAGCTATAGCGAAGTGCTGCGCAAAGATATCGTGCTGTCCGATGCTGACGTGGCTCGCGCAAGCGTCGGTGCCCGTTACCGTATCAATGACTACACCGCCGTTGACGCCAGCTTCAGTCACAGCAACCAGCACACCACCCTGCTGGATCGGAAAAGATCCATTCCACGCAATGTCGCAATGCTGACCCTGACGTTTTCATATCCGCGCCGATCCGAGCCTGTTGCTTTTGCGCGCTAGAACCATCGGCGCACGATAATGCCGTCCGCTGTTCAGAAATCATTTTGCCATCCATGCATTCGCTAAAGCACCGGAGATTTACATGTTCGACGTCAACCCAGGTCTCACTAAACCCGCCTTGATTCTACTGGCGCTGCTTGCATTGCCGGCAGCAATGGCGCAACAAACCACATTCTCAGATTACCGAATTGGCCCATCCGATGTGTTGTCCATCACAGTATGGCAGCAACCCGAACTCAGTCGTACCGTCGCGGTACGCACTGATGGCTTTATTACCTATCCCCTGCTCGGCGACATGGCCGTAGCCGGCATGACACCTACGGAGCTGCGCGACGAAATAGCACGTGATCTGGAAGCGTACGTCAATATCATGCTCAGCGAAATCACGGTCGCGGTAGACGAGATAAACAGCTACACCGTATCGGTGCTGGGTGAGGTCAAGACACCAGGACGCTTCAGCTTTCAATCCCAGGTAACGGTACTTGATGTGTTGGCCGAGGCCGGTGGGTTCACGCCATTTGCCGACACACGAGATGTGATGATCCTGAGAATCGAAAACGGCGAGACCAGACGCATTGAATTCGACTACCGCCGGGTTATCAGGGGCCGGTCGAGCCCTGAGGAACTGACGGTATATCCCGGCGATATCATCATGGTGCCCTGAGAGCTGACAACGTTGGCTCTAGCTCTACAAAACTCTTTAATATCAGTGCAGGTGAAATCTTGTTGGAAAATATTCTACAAATCTGGTCGCGTCGAAAGTGGTGGTTGCTTGCGGGCTTTGTTTTTGCGATCGCGACCTCGGCCAGCCTGATCTATGCCTTGCCCGACCTGTACCGCAGCTCTACCACCGTACTCATCGGACAGGATGCCATCGCAGGTTCCTTTGTCACGTCCGACAGCAGCAACCAGCTGGATCAGCGACTGCACATGATACGTCAGGAATTGTTAAGCCGGGAGCAACTGCTTGATCTGATCAACCGCTTCAATCTGTACGAAGGGATGCTGCAGGGTACACCAACACAGGTTGTGCTGGCCCGGATGAGGAAGGACATCAACATATCCCAGTCAACCACCAGCCAGGTCAGCCTGCAAAGAGGTCAGGTGGCGCCGATGGAAGTGCGCATCAGCTACCAGGGCTGGACCGCGGAACAGACTGCGGAGGTGACCAATGCACTGGCCGATATCTACCGTGAAAAATACGAGGGAATCCGTATTGGCCAGGCCAGCAGAACAACCGAATTTCTGCGTGAACAGCTTGACCGGGTTGCTCAGCGTATGTCGGCGCAGGAAAAAGACATAGATCTTTTCCGAAATCAGAATCTGGGTCAATTGCCACAACAGGAGAGTATGAACCTGGCAACCCTGGAGCGCCTGAACGCGGATCTTCGCCTCAACAGGGAGCGCCAGGTACAGTTACTAAATCGGCGCAGCGAAGCGCAGGCTAACGGCTTTGGGGCCGTGGTTGGCGTGGCCGGCGAATCCCGTCTGGATCGACTGCGCCGGGAACGTATTGTCATGGGTGCCCGATACAACGAATCACATCCGGTCATGATCCGTTTGCAAAATGAAATACGGGAACTTGAGCAACAGACGGTGCAATCGGAAGGCCTGGGCGACATCATACCGGAGATTAGCGCCAGCGAAGAACTGCGCCGACTGCAAAACGAGGAAGCAACACAGCGCGCGGAAATAGATTCGCTGCTGCGACGATTGCAGATGTCACCCGAGATTGAACAAACGCTGGGCCAGATGAACAATGCCTATAACACCATACGTGAAGAATTTCTCGCCTTGCAGCGCCGGTTTCAGGAAGCACGTCTTGTCGAGTCACTGGAATCACAACAAACCCAGCAATTCCAGGTTCTTGAGCGAGCGTTACCGCCCGATTTTTCATCCGCGCCGAATCGACCACGACTCCTCACTATGGCGTTTGCTTTGACGATTGGTGGCCTGTTCGCTCTGGTATTCATCGTCGAGCAAATAAACCAGAATTTTTACAGCACACACGATGTCCGGGCCTTCACTTCGGTACCCGTGATAACCAGTATAGGCCGGATTCAAACAACCGCAGAGAAACTCAGAAGAGGCCTTGTTGCCATGACCGTTGCAATCATTTTTGTGATCAGTGTTTTGCTTATTTCAGCCTTCGCGTACAGCAATGGTCAGACTGCCAAAGGTCTGGTCTGGATAGTGGCAGGCAACAATGCTTGACATGAAAAACACCAAAACGATGAACCCCAGACTGGTCAGCCTGTTGCAGCCTAATTCGCAGGACTCACAGCGCTATCAGCGCTTGCGGCTGGCGGTGGAAAATCTTCCTCGCCTACAAGCAGGCGTCGTAGTGGCCGTTACCAGTCCGTCTGATGGTGAAGGCAAAACCCTGACGGCAATAAATCTTGCCGGCGCGCTGGCGCAGAATCCGATGCGTAAAGTGCTATTGATGGAGCTCGATCTGCGCGCCTCCAGAAAATCGATAAAAGACTACCTTGGGGTGAAAAAGTGGTCACCGCCGGGTGTCGTCGACAGCATTGTTGGCAACAACGAAAAGTGGCAACAGCTAACCGATTACATCCCTGCGTTTAATCTTCACCTGTTGACCGCAGGACAGCATACTCAGTCACCTTATGAGGTACTCAACGCACCGCAGATGGGAGAAATGATCAATGACGCTCGCCGCAATTTTGACTATGTGGTGCTTGATACCGCCTCGGTAACGTTATATCCCGACACACAATTGATTTCAAAGTGGGTCGACAAATTTATTGTACTGGTTTCATCAGGCAAGACCTCAAAGCATACGCTTGAAGAGTGCTTCAATCTGATGTCACCCGACAAAGTCATGGGAATAGTATTTAATGAATGCAATGACTCAGGTTATGAGAGAAATGGCCACTAATGTGCGGGAGATTCGCAACAAACGCGTGTTGATTCTGGGCACCGGCATGTTCGCAATAACCCTGGCCAACGAGATTCTTGCGCGCCCCGAATGCGGCCTTACCGTCATAGGTATGGTCTGTGAAAACGAAGCAAGCACCGCCCACACCTTAAAGGTTCCGGTGCTGGGTGGGATAAAACGCCTGTCCCAGATAATCCTGGAACAGAAACCGGACCGGATTATTGTGACCTTGAGCGATCAGCTCATGTCGCGCTACTGCAACTGCCTTGTTGAGGACAAATTTTTCCGTCATATCCAGATTGACAATGGCGAGGAATTCTATGAAAACCTGACCGGCAAGCTTGCCATCGACACTTTATCGCACAGCTCTCTCATTCTTTCCAAGGATTTTCAGCTGTCTGTCAGCACACAATATCTGTCACGGTTCTTGAGTTTTATGTTTGCCTTGATCGGACTGACGCTGTTGACGCCATTGATGCTGCTTATCGCCATCCTGATAAAAATTGACTCCAGTGGTCCGGTATTTTTCATACAGAACCGGGTTGGAATGGGCAACAGCAATTTCAATCTGTACAAATTCCGCACCATGACACCAGCGACCGAAAAAACCTCCGAATGGGCTTGCGACAATGAAGCCCGAATCACACGCATCGGACGCATCCTGCGCAAGTTCAGGTTGGACGAATTGCCACAATTCATCAATGTGCTGCGCAACGATATGAATATCGTGGGACCACGCCCTCACCCATCGTCCAATTACGAGCTGTATGCGCTGGTGTCGCGCAATACACCAGAAAGTGGCAATCAGATCCCTTACTACTACCTTCGCTGTCTGGTACGGCCGGGCATCACCGGGTGGGCCCAGGTGAAATATCGTTATGCCAACAACCTGGGTGAGGAAATCGAAAAACTTCGCTTTGATCTGTACTACATAAAGCACTACTCGTTATGGCTGGATACAAAAATACTGTTCGAGACCGTCAAAGTTGTTGTGATGGGACACGAACAGCGGCACTGAAAATCCCTGACAGCAGATCTCCATCCGCACCCCCGATTGCCAATCATGCCTGGTTCTCCAATAATCGCTTTTAAGGACAACTGCTATGCCAAACCTCAATATCGTCAAGCAACAAAGTTCACCACCAGCTATTCAGTGCAACTATCAAAGCCAGTTGGCGGAAAGAATCACAGACCATTCAGCCAAAGTGGTCATTATAGGCCAGGGATATGTCGGTTTACCGCTTGCAGCCGAATTTGGCCAGGCCGGATTTCGGGTTATCGGCCTGGATATTGATCGCGATCGCGTCAAGAAACTGAACCGGGGTGAATCACTGACACCGGATGTCAGCAATGATGCCCTGCTTAAATTGAGAAATAGCGGCTACTACGAAGCCAGCTGGGATTTCTCGGTTCTGCGCAGTACCGATGTCATATTGATCTGTGTACCCACACCCCTACGCAAGTCCAAGGATCCGGACATTTCCTACATACTGGCCACCCTGGAGCAGGTGGTGCTCTACCTGTGCCCCGGACAATTGATTATTCTGGAGTCAACGACGTATCCCGGCACCACCGAGGAGCTGTTGCTGCCAATGTTCGAAGCCAAGGGCTATACCGCCGGTGACGATGTTTTCCTGGCGTTCTCACCTGAACGGATTGACCCGGGCAATAAACAGTTCATGGTCAAGGACATACCCAAAGTGACCGGCGGTATTACGCCCGCCTGCACAGATCTGGCAGCCTTGTTTTATCGTCAGATTGTTGACCGTGTCGTTAAAGTGTCAAGCCCCAGGGTTGCAGAGCTGGCAAAGCTATACGAGAACGTATTTCGCAGCGTGAATATAGCGCTGGCCAACGAGTTCTCCCTGATGTGCCGTCAGCTTGACGTGGATTCGCGAGAAGTCATTGACGCCGCCGCCAGCAAACCCTTTGGTTTTATGCCTTTTTATCCTGGCCCGGGCATAGGCGGACATTGCATTCCGATTGACCCGGCCTATTTGTCCTGGAAAATGAAATTCAGCAATTATCAGGCACGTTTCATTCCACTGGCGGAAGAGATAAATCAATCGATGCCCGGTCACGTGGTAGATCTCGTCAGCGACGGCCTGAACGAGAGCAGGCTGAGCATAAATGGCGCCAACATCCTGGCCATCGGTGTAGCGTATAAACGCGGCGTGGGTGATACGCGTGAGTCTCCTGCGATACACGTGATTGAAAGTCTGATCAAACTCGGCGCCAATATCACTTACTCAGATCCGCATGTCGCCGAAATCTCCCTGGCCGGGGACACCTACCAATCTGTAGAGCTCACTACCGTGGTCTTGTCGTCATGCGACTGTTTGTTGATTCTGACCGATCATCAGGAATTCGACTATCACAGCATGTCCGTATACGCACCCCTTATCGTTGATACCCGAGGCACCATGCGCGGTATCAACGGTGGCAGTGCGAAGATACTGAGCCTGTGATTTAGTGCGCACTACAGGAACACCAGGATGGTGGCGCCCGGATGCATCACCCGACCAACCGGCTGATGCAGCTGGCAACGGCCGCCCCAACGCCAGACCCAACAAAGGTTCATCTGACGAAAGCAATTTGCCGTTTTATGCGTTGCTGTTGTTCACCTTTATTCTGTTTCTGGCGCCACAACAGATATTCCCGGTACTGGCACCGCTGCGTATCGCCATGCTGTCAATCGTTTTGGTTTCCACAGTTCATGTGGGTAGCCGCCTGGCGCGCGGCCTGCCCGTCCTGCACTGTCCACCCGGTGTCATTATCGCGCTGGGTTTGACTGCCTGGGCGATATGTTCCATCCCTTTATCGTTGTGGCCAGGTGGCAGTCTGAACTTTCTGACCGGAAAATACTTCAAGACCATTATTGTGTTCCTGCTGCTGGCATCAGTGATCAATTCAGCAGAACGGTTAAAAGGTATCAGCTGGGCCCTGGTAATCATGGCGGTGCCACTGGCGTTGACTGCGATCAACAATCTGTTGTCAGGTGTCACCATGGAGGGTGGTCAGCGCATCGTCGGTTACGACGCGCCGCTGGCTGAAAATCCCAACGACATGGCTTTGTTGCTGAACCTGCTGCTGCCATTGGCGATCGGACTGTTCCTTGGCGCGACCAGTGTATTGAGAAAGATGATTCTGCTCGCAATGGTGACATTGATGGTGGCCGGGGTGATAGCGACGTTTTCACGCGCGGGGTTTCTGACCCTGGCGGTGACCTTTGTCTGTTATCTCTTCCTGCTGCGCAGGCGACCAGGACGCTTCTTTGCACCCGCCATTCTGGTGATCGCAATAGTGGCATTACCGATCATGCCTGGTGACTATATTGGCCGACTCAGCACCATTACTGATGTGCAGTCGGACGAAACCGGGTCTGCGCAGATTCGACTCCGCGATTCCGTTACCGCCGTAAGACTGGTCCTGGAAAATCCGTTTCTGGGAACCGGTGTCGGCACCAATGCACTGGCAATGAATGATGCCCGCGGCAGCACCTGGACAGAGATCCATAATGTCTACCTTACAATTGGCGTGGAACTGGGTCTGCCCGGTGTGATTCTTTTCCTGATGTTGTTGATTGCAGCGATAAAAGCAGCTCACGCCATGGTGTTGCAGACCAGAGCCCAGCCGCAGCTCTATGGTCTTCACTGCCTGGCCGAAGGCATCAAGGTCAGTCTCATCGCGTTTAGTGTTGCCGCTTTTTTTCACCCTGTTGCTTACCATTTCTATTTCTACTATATCGCCGGGCTGGCCATGGCATTAAGCCAGATATCGTTGCCTGACACATTGAATGTCGCGGAAGGGAATCGTTTGTGAGTACTAAAACATCTGTCAGCTCGACTTCACCGGCGCGTATACGTCTGCTTAAGGTCACTACCAACTTCGCCAGTGGCGGCACAGAAGGCCAGATTCATAAATTGAGCAAGGCCCTGGATCACGATCTGATTCATCTGCAGTTTGCCTGCCTCAAGAAATTCGGGCCGTTTCTGGATGATCTGGAAGCGTCAGGTATACCTGTGCACGAATTTCCGATTGGCACGTTTTATCAATTAAAGACCTACACACAAATCTGGAAGCTGGCCTCATTCATGCGCCGGGAACGCATTCAGATTTGCCACAGCTACAACTTCTATTCAAACCTGATTGCAGTACCGGCAGCTAGCCTGGCAGGCATTCCGGTGGTGATTATCTCCATTCGTGACCGCGGTGTGTACCTTTCGTCCATGCAAAAACGTGTGCAGCGCTGGACGTGCAGGTTTGCCGACAACATCCTGGTCAATGCTGAAGCCATTCGCCATTGGTTGATTGACCAGGGCGTAAATGAACGCAAGATCGAAGTGATCAGGAACGGTATCGACATGCGTCCGTTTGAACAGGCCAGCACTGCATCAGGCACTCACGCTGAGCTGGGCATTCACGCTGAGCTGGGCATTCCCGCTGACGCACGGCTTGTAGTCATGCTGGCGCGGCTGAACCCGCAAAAAGGCATTGACGAGATTCTACATGCTGCACAGCACGTCAAGAAACGCCACCCGGATGTGCATTTCCTGATTGTAGGGGAACGGCTCGAATCCAGAAACGGCAGAATTTTCCAGGACGCAGACTATCATCAGCGTCTGCAGGATCTGACCGATAGTCTCGGCATAAATGAGTTTGTCTGGTTTACCGGACATCGCGCTGACACGGCGTCGCTGTTGTCCCAGTCAACATTGTCGGTGTTGCCATCACACAGCGAAGGTCTGTCAAATTCACTGATCGAATCCATGGCTGCCGGTCTGCCTCTGGTAGCAACAGATGTGGGCGGAAATCCGGAACTGGTCACTGATGGGATCAATGGCCTGTTGGTGCCGGTCAGGAACGTTGCCGCGCTGGCGACAGCGATCAATACCATTCTGGATGATCCGGAAATGGCTGCGCGTTTTGGCGCCGCGTCCAGACGAATGTGTATGGAACAATTCTCAATGGAAAAAATGGTCACTGCAACCCAACAGATCTATCAGCGCGAATTGCACAGGCACACTGAACCGGCGACCAGGGAGAATGCAAATTGAGCACCTTTGAAAGCAAATGGATCAGTGATACCGAGGACTTCCGGGCGCTTCAGCATGAGTGGAACGAACTCCTGCGCAGCAGCACCTGCAACACCCTGTTTATGACCTGGGAATGGCTGTTCACCTGGTGGCAGCATTTGGCCGAACGTCGCAAACTGGCGATTCTCACCATTCGCCAGGACGGTCGGCTGATGGCAATCGCACCGATGACAATTAAGCCACCGGACCTCAGGCGCATGGTGCCGTTTTCTGTCATGGAGATTATGGGTACCGGCAATGTGGGCTCAGACTATTTGAGTTTGATCGTTCGCAATGGCGCCGAAACCAGCTTTATGCCGGCAATCACTGCGGCGCTGTTCAAGCGCAATTATGCCATGGAGATCAGCGCTACCGAACGCAGTTCCAGAGTCATGGCGATGGCAATGCTGGGGCTGAACGATCTTGGTTGCCGCACCGGGCAACAGGCTCAGTGTCTCTGCCCCTACATTGATCTCAGGGAACAGACCTGGGAGAGCTATATGAAGAAGACTCACCAGTCCGGTAAATCCCGCTTCGACAAGAAACTGAGGAGGCTGGAGAAGGAGTACTCGCTGCGCTTCGAGCAGACGCAGTTGGAATCTGAACGCGGTCAAAATCTGGCTACACTGATAGAGCTGCATTTGCAGCGCTGGAACGGCAAGGGCGGATCAAATGCATTCGACTCACAGGCACTACGCGACTTTCACCAGACTTTTTCTGCCATTGCCCTGCACAACAACTGGCTCCGGTTATTCATCATGTGGCTGGATGACAAACCGGCGGCGGCTGTGTACGGCTTTTTCTACAATCACGTTTTCTATTACTACCAGGCCGGATTTGATCCGCAATTCAGCCAATACAGCGTTGGTTACCTGGCCATCGGTCTTACCGTACAGAATGCCTTAATCGAAGATGCCATCGAGTATGACCTGCTGCGCGGCGAAGAAGAGTACAAAAATGCATGGGCAACCAGCGCACGTGAATTGCTGAGATTAAACATATTCCCGCCAACAGCCAAAGGCCGACTCTGTCAACGCTACCTGGCACTGCGCAAGCGCACAAAGGAACTGATCGTAGAGCACGCCCCGGACAGCATCAGGGAACGGGTTTTTGCCCAGGCCTGACAGCCAGAAACGAATTTGGAGATTGTATGTCCACCCTTAGACGCTTTGTAAAAAGTGCGACCGCCAGAACCATTTGCCAGTTGTCCGTAGATAAAGTCATTGGTAACCATAACGGATTCGCCGATCGTCCCCTGATCATCTGTTACCACCGGGTGGTGCAGGATTTCGCCGATGCCGCCACCCGTTCGATGCCTTCTCTGCTGGTAAGCGTCGACATGTTTGAAAAGCAGCTCGACTGGCTCGCCCGCCACTACACCATGGTCTCCCTCGACGAAATTCTGGCCCATGGCAAGAGTTCTCCCCATGAGAACGGAAGCAAAGGGAAAAAGCTGGCCAGTGTCACGTTTGACGAGGGTTACGCTGATTTCTACTGGAATGCTTTCCCGATATTAAAGCGCAGAGGTATACCGGCATCGGTTTTTGTTGTTAGCGATCTGGTGGGCACGGCAAAATTGCAGACGCATGATGAATTGTACCTGATGCTGTCACAATGGCTGAAGGCACCTGCACCGTTGCAATGCAAGGAAAACCCTGGGCTGGTAACTGACCTGGAAAGTGCATTGCAACAACACCCTGAACCCTATTACGCCGTCAGGCATGTACTGGCCAGTTTCTCTCAGTCAGAGGTACTCGATATTCTGGCGTTGTTGCGCGAGCAGGTGAACATTCCCGCAGGGCTGCGCGAGGAACTGGCGCCGATGGACTGGGATATGTTACGCACACTGACCGCTCAGGGCATGACCATTGGATCTCATACTCGCTCGCACGCCCTGCTGCCAAGGCACGCGCAAGAAAGTATCAACAGCGAGACACGTGGCTCCCGCTTAGCACTGGAGCGAGAACTGGGGGTTGCGGTGAAACATTTCGCCTACCCTGACGGGCAGTTTGACGAACGCATCGCTGAAGCCATCGAAGTGGCGGGCTACGAAGCTGCGTATGCGATCTGTGATCACCAAAGTCATATTCGCCCGCTTTACACCATGCCACGTCAGGTGTTGTGGCAAAACGCTTGTGTCGATGAAACCGGTACGTTTTCGCCAGCCATTCTCAGATGTCTGGTTAACGGCGTTTTTCAACGCACCAACCAGTGCACACAGGACCACCTGAAAAGATGACGGCGCCAGAAGCACTTTTCCGTCCGGTCATGGTGCTGATGTCAGGCCGGTTGCTGGGGTTCATAGCGGCTTTTTTTATTCCCATCGTGCTGGCCCGGGTATTCGACCAGAACGACTTTGGTACCTATAAACAGTTATTCCTGATTCATGCCACACTGTTCGGGTTCGCTCAACTGGGCATGGCCGAAAGTCTGTACTATTTCCTGCCCATGGAATCCAGGCGTGGCGGTGCCTATATTGTAAATGCGCTTCTCCTGATGGGCGCGGCCGGATCGGTGTGTGCAATGATGTTGTGGTGGCAACGCGAGAATGTAGCGGCGCTGCTCAACAACCCTGGTCTGACGCCATGGCTACCCTACGTTGGCATCTACCTGCTGTTGATACTGCTGGGGCTGGTGCTGGAAATCGTACTCACCGTCAGGAAACATCATGTCGGTGCCTCGGTGAGTTATGCGGGATCCGACCTGGTGCGCGCGCTGCTGTTTGTGGCACCGGTGCTGTGGGTCGCAGACCTGGGCTGGCTGATGGGTGGCGCGGTCGCATTTGCGTTAATCCGGCTTTGCGTAACACTGTTGTATCTGACTCGCTCGTCGGCGATTGAGTTAAAAACCGATAGCCATCATTTACGCCAACATCTGGCCTACGCCTTGCCATTCGGACTCGCCGGCGTCATTGAAGTCCTGCAGCTCAATTTCCATTTGTACGCCGTATCGTATTACTTTGATGCAGCGACTTTTGCCATCTATGCGGTGGGCTGTTTGCAGGTGCCGCTGATAGACATTCTGATGTCATCAACATCAAATGTGATGATGGTGAATATGCGTCAGAAGGTAACGGAAGACAATCGCATTGCTGCCCTTGCCATCTGGCTTGACTCGGTTCGCAAAATTTCATTGATGCTGTTTCCGCTGGTTGCACTTCTACTGTTAGTGGCACCGGTGCTGATTGTTATATTGTTTGGAGAAGCATATCGTGCGAGCGTCCCCGTCTTCATGGTATGGACGACCAGCACCTTGCTGGTTTGTCTGCTGACTGATGGCGTACTGCGCGTTTTCGCCCAGAATCGTTACCTGATTTTTCAGAACCTGCTGCGACTCGCCATCATCGTCGCTCTCATCCAGTTCTTCATTACCCAGATGCAGTTGATAGGCGCAGTTCTGGTCACTACCTTGGCGGCTGCCGTTATCAAGGTAGTCGCCCTGCATCGTGTAAAAACATTGTTAAGTACCACCTGGTCACAAGTGCTGCCCTGGCGCAGCCAGTTGTATACCGCGCTCATCTCCGGTCTGGCAGCCCTCCCCTGCCTGTTGCTGCTAAATCAGGTACAACAGGGCGCCCTGATGACGCTGTTCAGTGTCAGCGCTTTGTACTCACTGACTTATGCTGTGCTACTTCTGGGCCCGGGGCCGCTGAGTGTCGAAGAAAAATCTCAGCTCCGGGCCTGGATAGCCAGCCCTTTCTTACGCTATCGAACCGACCCCTGAAGGAATATTTATGTGTGGCATTGCCGGAATAGTAGGAATACGCGGGGAGCCCGTGTATCACAATGAAGTGAAAGCCATGTGCGACGCAATGGTACATCGTGGACCCGATGATGATGGCTATTTTGTTGAAGCCAACGCCGGGCTGGGCATGCGCAGGCTCAGTATCATTGACGTGGAACAGGGTCATCAGCCGGCGTGGAACCAGGCCCGGGATATCTGCGTGGTACTTAACGGGGAAATATACAACTACAAGGAGCTACGTCAGCAATTGCTTGCGCGCGGACATGAGTTCAGAACCCACTCTGATACCGAGGTAATTGTGCATCTGTATGAAGAGATGGGGGAAGCCTGTGTCGAACAATTGCGTGGCATGTTTGCCTTCGCAGTCTGGGACAGGAAAAAAGAACTGCTAATTCTGGCCCGTGACCGACTCGGCATCAAACCCCTGTATTACGCGCAAGCCCGGGGACGCCTGCTGTTCGCCTCTGAAATGAAGGCGCTTTTGCAACTTCCTGACATCAAAAAAACGTTCAACTGGGAGTCCGTCAGTTATCTTTTCTCTTTTCTGTCTACGCCCCCCGATGAAAGCGTATTGACGGGCGTGCACAAACTGCAGCCGGGTTACCTGCTCAGACTGCGCCAGGGCGGCGAACCGGAGTTGAAACAGTACTGGAATGTGCAATTCACTGCCAACCACGATCGCAGCGAAAAAGACACCATTGAAGAACTGCGAGCGCAGCTTGATGAAGCGGTTCGCTACTGTATGGTCAGTGACGTGCCAGTGGGTGCATTCCTCAGCGGTGGACTGGACTCAAGCTCAGTGGCAGCCCTCATGTCGCAACAACAAAATTCACCGATACAAACGTTCTCCATTGGTTTTGTTGATCCGGCCTACGATGAAACGCCGTTTGCTCGCGAGGTGGCCGATGCCATCGGCAGTGATCATCATGAACTCATTCTGGACGCCGACATCGCCAGTCAGATGCACGACCTGGCCTGGTACCTGGATGAGCCCTTCGGTGACTCATCAGCCATTCCCACCTACATGGTTTCCAGACTGGCCACCAAACATGTCAAAGTTGTCCTGTCGGGCGATGGTGGTGATGAAATCTTTGCCGGTTACGACAAGTACATGGTGGAAGGAAAGGAGCGGCAGCGCCTGCACTTGCCACAACCGCTGAGTCGCATGGCCAGTGCCCTGGCAACATTGATGCCGGAAGGTGCCAGGGGCCGTAATTTTCTGCGCCACATGACGCTTAAAGGCGCCGATCGCTATCTTGATGCAACCAGTCTTTTTGCAGCAGAACAGAAAGCATCCTTGTTCAGACCGGAGATTGCAGAACAGATACTGGCCGCAGACAGTTGGCAACACGCCAAAAGCGCACTGCTGAACTCAGGTGACAGTCATTGGCTGTCAGCGCTGCAGTACCAGGACATCAAGTCCTATCTGCCGCTGGACATTCTCACCAAAGTGGATCGCATGAGCATGGCCAACTCACTGGAGGCACGCGTGCCCCTGCTTGACCATAAACTGGTGGAATTCGCCGCCACCATTCCGGCGGACATGCGTGTCAAACAAGGCCGCACCAAATATGCATTCAAGGAGGCCATGCGCGGTACGCTGCCTGATGCCATTATCGACCGGCGCAAGCAGGGATTCGCCGTGCCGCTGGGCCACTGGTTTCGTGGCGAACTGAACAGTTTTGTCAGGGATCTGTTGCTGTCAGAACGCAGCCTGGCACGTGGCATTTTTAATGCAGCGTATATCCAGAAGCTGTTGCTGTTGCAGGAGCGTGGCCGCCCTCTTGATCAGCACCTTTGGATGCTTGTCTCCTTCGAACTGTGGTGTCGCACCTTCATGGATCAGAACCTGGTTCCCCGCGCCCTGCGCACGACGCACCACCGGTCACAGGTGTCAGAGAATCGCACGACGGCTGCTCATTGTCCGGAGTTGTTATTCAGTTACTCGGAAGGCCGCTGAACAGATTTTGCCCGGGCCGATACGCTGACCACGGATCCGACCAAGGGTTTTTCCATGCCAGCTTCAGTGCTTCACCTGATAGAGGTGACGCATGCAACCCCCTATCCTGACCCTGTGCGTCACATAGCTGAAAAGCCTGCTTGCAAAATCAGATTTTCAGGGACTGCTGGTGACGCTGATCGACCCCTTCGCCCAGGGATGGGACGGAGTGTGGGCGACACCAAAATCATCACCACCAAGGATCAACTTTCCATAATGGAATTGTCAGCAAATACAATGCCGAGCAGATCAGTCGACGATGTGACTTCTTTCAGACGCGTTGCGGTGATTGCGCCTGGACTCGACATTCTGGGCGGACAGGGAATACAGGCAGCAGCACTGGTGGAAGCGCTACGGGGCGAAGGTTTCGAGATTGATTTCATCCCCATGAACCCGACCTTTCCCGGCGGGCTTCGCTGGCTGCGCAAACTGCCCTACCTGCGCACCCTATTGAATCAGGTGCTCTACCGTTGGTCGCTGAAACGAATCGCCAGGGTCGACATAGTTCACCTGTTTTCAGCCTCCTACTGGTCATTTCTGCTGGCTCAGGTACCGGCAATAAAGGCCAGTCGTCAGTATGGCAAACCAGTGATACTCAACTACCACAGTGGTGAAGCCGATGATCACCTGCGCAACTGGGGCAAGCGCGTACATCCATGGCTGGCGATGGTCAACAGGATCGTTGTGCCATCAGTGTATCTTAAACAGGTGTTTGCCAACTATGGCTACGTCACACAGGTTATTCCCAATATTATCCGGCTTGATCAATTCAATTACCGCCTGCGCTCACCGCTGCAGCCTCGTCTGCTCTCGGTCAGGAATCTGGAATCCATCTACCGCATCGAAAACACGCTGGCGGCATTTGCCCTGATCAAAGCGAAACTGCCGGACGCAACCTTGATTATCGCCGGATACGGCAGCCTGGAAGCATCACTGAGGGCTTATGCCACAGAGAAAGGTCTGACCGACGTGCATTTTATCGGGCGTGTAGAGCCCGCTGACATTGCTGCCGTTTACGACAATGCCGACATCTTTATCAACTCATCGGTAGTCGACAACCAGCCGGTCTCTATTCTGGAGGCCTTTGCTGCGGGGCTGCCCGTCATCAGCACACCAACCGGTGATATTGCCTACATGATCAAGGATCAGGAGAACGGCATGCTGGTGCCGGCCGACGAGCCTGAGCGCATTGCTGAAGCCGTGTTCTGGCTCCTGAAACATGACCACGAAGCCAATACCCTGGCAACCCAGGCCAGAACTGACGCTGATAAATATACCTGGCGTCAGGTTCGCAAGGACTGGATGGATCTGTACAGCGGAGCACCGACATGAAAATGCAAAAGCTGCTAACCATGGCCCCTGCGGAAATCGCCTTTCGAGGACGGCAGGCCATGTTCAAAACCGCAGAACGGGTCGGACACAGTGCCCGAAGTCAAGTGCAACAGGAGCATGATCTGTTTGCCACGCTCGCCGGAGACGGCGGTGACTCCACCGACCCCGCGGCGCTGTACCGGTCGGGAGACATCGGCAAGGCCATGAAACGCTTGCAGGCAGATTTTCAACATGCCGCAGGTCATCGCTTCTTTACCGGCGCCACCGCGGTGCAGGCGCCGGATCTGTTGGCCAGCTATCTGCCGCGGATACGCAGCGAAATCGTTGAGTCAGCCGATGCTGTTTGCGCTGGTCATTTCCATACGCTGGGCTACGGCCGCCTGAGTTTTTACCATGGCACGAACCAGTTGAGTGTCAGCAATGACCTGATCAACTGGCATCTGGATGCAGTCTCCGGGACCATCTCACCTCTTGTGCACTGGAGTCGCATCAATGCACTGGATTTTGCCGAGGTCGGTGACAGCAAGGTGGTATGGGAACTGAACCGTCATCAATGGCTGATTCAACTGGGGCTAGCCTGGAAGCTTACCGGTGACAACAAATACACGGCGGTATTTTCCCGGCGCATGCAGGCGTGGATGCGGGACAACCCCACTGGCTACGGCATAAACTGGAGCAGCTCGCTGGAAGTCGCCTATCGCCTCATTTCATGGTGCTGGGCACTGGTTCTGTTCAAGGATTCAACTGACGTATCAGCACAATTCCAGGCCAGCATGATGTCGTGTTTGAGGACCCATGCCGAGCACGTTGAACGTTACCTCTCAACCTACTACTCACCCAATACTCACCTTACCGGCGAGGCACTTGCCCTGTACTATGCCGGTGTTTTATTCCCTGAAATAGGCGGAGCCAAACGTTGGCGCACGCTGGGCAGAAAAATACTTCTGCATCAATTTAACCGACAGGTTCACAACGACGGTGTGTACTTTGAGCAATCAACTCGCTACCAGTACTACACCGTGGAAATCTATCTGCAGTTTATGATTCTGTCTCAGCGCAATGGTGAGACCCTGCCCAAAGGCTTCTCGATGCGCGTTCAGGCCATGGTTGATTTCCTGCTCAACCTGCGTCGGCCAGACGGTACCGTGCCACAGATAGGTGATACGGATGGCGGCGCTCTGCTGTCAATTGTGCACAGGCAACCCGGTGACTACCAGGCATTGTTTGCCATCGCCGCGGCCTTGTTTGAACGCGAAGATTACGCCTGGGCCGCGGGCGACAGTACTGCCGAATTGATTTGCCTGCTGGGTCCGGTCGGCCACTATCGTTTCATGGCGCTGAAACAGAAAGCCCCGCCTGTCGTAGAGTCCTGCCTTTTCGCTGACGGTGGTTACCTGATCATGCGCGACGGCTGGCGCCCGCAGGGGCATCAACTCATATTTGATGTCGGCCCACTGGGGTGTTCAGACAGCGCAGCACATGGGCACGCAGATCTTCTATCCCTTCAGTGCAGTGCGTTCGGCGACAATTACCTGATTGATCCGGGTACCGGCAATTACACCAGTGAGCCGCAATGGCGCAATTATTTTCGCTGTACGCAGGCACACAGCACGGTGAGCGTAGACGGCCGCTCCCAGGCCATGCCCAACGGGCCTTTTTCGTGGCATGGACACCGCCCCCAGGCCTCTGTGCGCAGCTGTTGGACCACGCCCAATGTGTCAATGATTGATGCCAGTACCAACGCCTGGACAGACCTGCCCGACCCTGTTGTGCATCGACGTCGGGTGGTTTTTATCAGACGCAGTTACTGGATCGTGGTTGATGACCTGAGTGCAACGACATCGCATGACTACGATCTTCGTTTCCAGTTCGCACCGATTTCTGTGCACCTCGAACGCGAGGGCTGGCTAAGAGCCATCGGAACACGTGGCAGCTGTCTTCTTATGCACGTCAGTGCCAGCCATAAGCTGACATGCCAGATACAGAACGGCCAGCAGTCTCCACCGGCTGGCTGGGTATCCGAAAATTACGGACAACGCAGTCCGGCGCCGGCACTGAGTTGCGCGGCAAGGAGCTCAGGGCCGGTGCGTTTTGTCACGGTGCTGTATCCGCAGCTCGACGCCGCAGCGAAACCACCAGGTGTGCTGCTGGCACCATCAGTTAATGACCAGCGGTCAAGCTGCCTGCGCATCCGGATTGACCAGAACCACGATGATCGAATCGTGATTACAGACGACGACATCAGTGTCAACCAGGGAACAGCTGCATGTGTGGTATAGCCGGAGTACTAAAATTCGATTCCTGGTCTCATGTAGACGAGGACAATCTGATCGAAATGCGCGATACGCTTCGCCACCGGGGTCCCGATGGCGCGGGCATCATGACACAAGGGCGGATCGGGCTGGCCCACCGTCGCCTGGCCATCATCGATCTGAAGGGCGGACATCAGCCCATGCCCAACAGCAGCAATACCAGCTGGATTACCTACAACGGTGAGTTGTATAACTACAAGAGCCTGCGCACCCAACTGCAAGGCCTGGGGCAGTCGTTTGCGACGGACTCTGACACTGAGGTGCTGCTGCGCAGTTACGAAGTCTTTGGCGCCGACTGCATCCGCATGTTCGAAGGCATGTTTGCTTTTGCGATCTGGGACAGTGCTCGCCAGCGACTATTTATGGGTCGTGACCGGCTCGGAATCAAACCGCTGTATTTCAGCGTATCAGACTCTGAATTGCGTTTTGCCTCGGAAATTAAGGCGCTGCTGATCGCGCCAACGCAAACGCATACGTTCAACAAGGAAGTGCTCGCCGATTTTCTCGCTACCCGGTACGTTGCCGGTAGCGAGACCTTTTTTACCGGCGTACACAAACTGCTGCCCGCCCATACCCTGACGTGGTCGCCACATGATGGCCTCAGGATCAAGCGTTACTGGCAACCTCCCGCTACCAAAGACGACAACACCAGCACGGCTGACGACTATGTAGAACAGATTAAAAGTACTTTGGAAAATGCGGTGCGCAGTCATCTGATCAGTGATGTGCCTGTGGGTCTGTTTCTGTCCGGCGGACTTGACTCTACGGTGCTGGCGTCGATCATGGCACCCATGATTGACGAGCCCATCAAGACATTTTCGGTGGGTTTCAGCGAAGCTGCCGCCAACGAGCTGTCTTATGCGCAAATGGCGGCCTCCGCCACAGGCTCTGATCACTACGAGCTTGAGGTCACGCCGGAACAGTTCTTCGCGGCATTGCCGCACCTGATCTGGCACGAGGACGAACCGCTGGCGTTTACCTCCAGTGTGCCATTGCATTTGCTGTCAAAGCTGGCCAGCGAACATGTCAAAGTTGTGCTGACCGGTGAAGGCGCCGATGAGCTGTTTATCGGTTACGACTACCGGTATCGGGTCACCGCGCTGAATCAACGCTGGGGCAATCGTTTTAACAGCGTCAGCACCAGCCGGGGCCGACAACGCATAGCCGACATGATCCCCCGGCTTCCCAGGCAAATACGCCGGTACGCGGAGCGCAGTTTTCTGTCCCTGGGCACAGAGCCGCGCCAGTTGTTCTGTGAAAATTTTTCCGTGTTCCGTGACCAGCAACGTGCCGCCGTACTAAACGGGTCCGACGCTCCGGCAAGTGATCCGCATCGTCACGCACTGGGTTTTTTTGCCTCTGCCGGTGACGACATTATTCAGTGCATGAGCCACGCTGATCTGCAGACCTATCTGGTAGAGCTGCTGATGAAGCAGGATCAGATGAGCATGTCTGCTTCGCTGGAAAGCCGCGTGCCGTTTCTCGACAATCATCTGGTGGAGCTGGTGTCAGCCATCCCGACCCGTTTCAAGCTGCAAGGCTGGCAGACCAAGTCTTTGTTGCGTGCAGCGGTGCGCGACACTGTTCCAATTGAAATTCTGCAACGCAAAAAAATGGGATTCCCGGTACCTATCAGCGCATGGCTGCGTGGTCAGTTCTGGCCATTGCTGGAAGACATGCTGCTGAGTGAACGTGCCCGTTCGCGAGGACTGTTTGATACCGAAGCGGTTCACGCTCTGGCGCATGAACACCGCCAGGGCAAGGCCGATCATGGCGAGCGCTTGTGGCTGCTGCTGAATCTGGAGATCTGGCAACGCATCTTTGTCGACGGCGAGCATCCGTCACAGGTGTACTCGGATACCGCTTCAGTTGAGAAACTGATTCACCACGCACCCGGCTCGATCGCCACATTTGCAGGTTAACAAGATGGACAATCGTTTACATATTCTCTGGGTGAAGATGGGGGGATTGTGGCCAATCACCTCTGGCGGGCGTCTGCGCAGTTTTCATATCATTGACGAGCTATCCCGCCATCACAACGTTACCGTTCTGACCACAAGCGATTCAGAAAGCGAAAATACAGCGTTGAGCAGTCATCTTCCTGACTGCCAGCGCGTTAAATCCTTCCTGTTCAAACCGCCCAAAAAAGACAGCAGGAAGTTCATCGGGTCTCTGGCTGCATCCTGGCTGACACCCCTGCCTGTTGATCTCTACAAGTACCAGTGCCCGGCGCTGCGCCGGGAAGTCGAATCCGAGTTAAACAGCGGCAGATTTGATCTTTGTATTGCTGACTTCCTGACCTCTGTACCCAACATACCGTTGCAGGGCAGAACACCCAAAATTCTTTTCTCACATAACGTGGAGTACATGATATGGCGCAGGTTATACGACAACGAAAAAAACTGGCTAAAGCGATTTTTGCTGGCCATCGAGTGGCGAAAAATGCGGCGCAGTGAAACGCAGGCCTGCAATGCAGCAGCGGCCACCATTGCAGTCTCCAAAGAAGATGCCCGGTTGTTGCTGCAGGGCAGCCCTGAGGCCCGAATCACCTCCGTGGTAACCGGGGTCGACATCAACTTCTTCAAGCCCGACGCTGCCAAAGGCAAACATCCGACATCACTGGTATTCAGTGGTTCCATGGACTGGCATCCAAACGAAGATGCCATTTTGCACTTCATGGACAGGATCCTGCCCATCATCAGGCTGGAGATACCCGATGCCAGACTGAGCATTGTCGGGCGCAATCCGTCTGAGCGTCTGCAGGCAGCAGCGAAGATCGCCGACGTTGAAGTCACCGGCACCGTTGCGGACATACGACCATGGCTGCATCGAGCCGCCGTGTATATCGTACCGCTGCGAGTGGGCGGTGGCACAAGACTGAAAATCTATGAAGCGCTGGCCATGGGAAAAGCCGTGGTCTCTACCACCATCGGCGCCGAAGGCCTGAACCTGCGCAACGACGTTCATCTATTGCGCGCTGACGGCGAGAAGGAATTTGCCAGACAGACTGTACGGCTACTGCGTAACCCGGAGCTTGCGCAGGATCTTGGCATGGCCGGGCGTCAGCTCATGGAGGCCAACTACGCCTGGTCACAGGTCGCACGCCAGTTCGAGAACCTGTGCCGGGAGGCGTTGCCTTCAGCACAGAATTCTACCCATCAACAATTTGAATCAAATCACGGCAAGGATCAGTTATGAGTCATATCAAAACCATCAGTATATTCGGACTGGGTTACGTCGGTTGTGTCAGTGCAGCCTGTTTTGCCAATGCCGGCTTCAACGTGATTGGCGTTGACATCAACGAAGAGAAAGTGATGCTGCTCAATGCCGGCAAGTCACCGATCGTTGAGCCCGGTCTGGATGAGCTACTGGCCAAGCTGACAAAAACAGGTCAAATTCGCGCAACTGTATCGTGCGAAGAGGCGATTCTCGAATCTGACCTGGCGTTTATCTGTGTGGGCACCCCTGGCAATGAATTCGGTGAACTGCAATTGGGTGCACTGCGACACGTGAGCGAAGAAATAGGCGCCGCTCTGCAATCAGAGAGTCGACAGTTTACTGTTATCGTGCGCAGCACGGTATTACCCGGAACCACCCAGAAGAACGTCATTGAACCCTTGTACAAAGCGGCAGGCGCCTATGCCCGATCCAGAATCAAGGTCGCGGTTAACCCTGAATTCATGCGTGAAGGTACTGCGCTGCATGATTTTGCCAATCCACCGTATACGCTTGTGGGCTGCGAAGATGATGCCACCAGTGCCCTGCTGAGAAGCCTGTACGCAAGCGTTGAGGCGCCGTTTGTGGTGACGCAGATCACCACTGCGGAAACCGTCAAGTACGTATCCAACACCTACCATGCACTCAAAGTCTGCTTTGCCAACGAAATCGGTGATGCCTGTGAACGCCTTGCAGTTGACGCCCAGGAAGTCATGCGCATCTTTGCCATGGATACCAAACTCAATGTGTCAGCAGCCTATCTGCGACCCGGATTCGCCTTCGGTGGTTCGTGCCTGCCCAAGGATGTCAAAGCGTTGCTTTATGCCGCGCATCATCTGGACGTCAACATGCCGCTGCTCAACGCCATCATGCCGTCGAATCAGGCCCAGATTCAGCGTGCGATAAACTCGGTGCTGGCATCGGGTGCAAAAAAAGTGGGCGTGGTGGGTCTGTCGTTTAAGCCTGACACTGACGATATGAGAGAAAGCCCGATGGTGACAGTTGTTGAATCCCTGATTGGCAAGGGACTGGCCATCAAGATACTGGATGCCAATGTCGCCATCGCCAAATTGACGGGGGCCAACCGACAATACATTGTGGAAGAAATCCCGCACATATCCATGTTGATGTGTGACACAGCGGAAGCGTTGATAGAACACGCCGAAGTGCTGGTGATTGGCAGCGACAGCGCAGAAGCGGCACGGGTCATGAGAAACGCACGCGCTGACCAGACCGTGATTGACCTGACCCGGGGCTGGCTCAGGATAAAAATGGAAAAGACCGCCAAAGCCAAAGCCGCATGAATGTCCGTCATGCCCTGTACCTGAGCACTGCCATGACAGGGATCCTGTTCATGGCTGTCGCCGACACCAAAACCGTAGTGCGGGCGACAGCCATGCCGCCGCTGAGCGTCGAATTACCCAACGACGCCGGTTTAACACAGGCATCAGGGCGTACGCTTCGGGTGGGACCTGACGACAGTTTGCAGCAAGCACTGAACCAGGCCGGATCAGGCGATATCATTGAACTGGAAGCGGGTGCCAGGTATTACGGCCCCTTTGTTTTGCGCCAGCACGCCGGCCCTGACTGGATCACCATTGTCAGTCGCAGTGACAACGGGCTCTCGCTGCCCGACCCGGGGACACGGGTTTCGCCATCCGATGCAGGCGCCATGGCCACACTGGTGGCAAGCGGTACTGCCGTTATCAAAACCGATCCGGCGGCGGCGCGGTATCGTTTCATTGGTATCGAAATAAAACCCGGTAACCGGGGCAATGTGGCGAACCATGTTGCCGGCACCCGGCGCACGACTACCAATCTGGTGGAACTGAGTTCGGGCGACAACAGCCTGGCACAAATGCCCCATCACATTGTTTTTGAGCGCAGTTACCTGCACGGCGACCCGGTGTACGGTACCCGCCGTGGTGTGGTCATGAACGGTGCCCATATCGCCGTGATCGACTCGCACCTGTCCGGCTTCAAGAGCATGGACGATGCGCAGGCGGTTGCCGGCTGGGAAGGCACCGGTCCGTTTCTGATTCGCAACAATTATCTTGAAGCCGCCGGCGAGAATCTGATGTTCGGTGGCGCCGACCCGGCAATCAAACACCGCGTACCGTCAGACATCAGCATCCTTGGCAATCACTTTTCCAAGCCCTTGTCATGGCAGCGCATGCACCCGTCGCACGATGGTTCAACATGGACAGTGAAGAATCTGCTGGAGCTGAAAAACGCTCAACGTGTGCTGATTGAGGGCAATCTTTTTGAACACAACTGGGCTCAATCGCAAAACGGTTTTGCCATTTTGTTTACGGTCCGGAATCAAGACGGCGGCTCTCCGTGGTCTCGTGTACAGGATGTGACTTTTACCAACAATATAGTACGCCATGTCGGCGCGGGTATCAGCATACTGGGCCGGGATAATCTGCATCGCAGCCACCGTAGCGAACATCTGACAATCAGCAACAACCTGTTTTACGACATCGGCGATCAGTGGGGCAACGGCCGTCTGTTTCAGCTGTTGAACAGCCCTGCCAATATCGTGATAAACAATAATACCGCGATGCAGACAGACGCCATCATCTGGCTGGAAGGCGATCCCATCCCCGGGGCGCAGATCCGGAACAATATTTTCATGCACAACAGCACCGGTATCAGTGGCACCGGGACAGCACCGGGGACACAAAGCCTGAACGCCTATCTTGAATCGCCTGCGATCATTACCGGCAACATCCTGATAGGCGCTGACCGGACACCCTACCCTGATGGTATCAGACGTGTGCGGGAATCCGCGGCCGTGGGATTTGTCAACGCCGGGACGTCCGATTACCGGCTGCGCGCTGCTGCTGACGAGCACCAGGGTGCCAGCGCAGAAATTACACCCGGCGTTGATTTCGATCTGTTGTGTGCAGCCTTGTCTGTCTCTGAGCGACCGGCCTACTGTTTTCCATAAGACTATCCGCCAAACCACAAAACTATTGTGACCGGAGCAGTGCCATGTCAGTACTTTTCGGGTTCAGCGCCATCATGCTGTTCTACGTGTTTATGGGTTATCCACTAGTGCTCGCGGCATGGGCCCGGTTCCGACTCAATCCGCCGTGCGCCGGTGATTACGAACCCGGAATCAGTGTTTTGATTATCGCCTACAACGAACAGGCAACGATCAGAAACAAAATACTGAATCTGTTGGCGCTGGACTACCCCAAAAACAAACTGCAGATTGTTATCGCCTCGGATGCTTCTACCGACGGCACTGAAAGAATTGTAAGCGAGTACAGCGAACACGGCATACAGCTTCACCGCAGACGAACCCAAAGCGGCAAGCCCAGCAGCCTGAATGCGATCATCCCGCAACTGGCTGGTGACCTTGTGGTTCTGATGGACGCCAGGCAATCCGTGGCGCCCAATTGTCTCCGGGCCCTGGCAAGGAATTTCCGGGATGCCAGCGTCGGGGCCGTCAGCGGTGAACTACACCTGGCGCCTGCCCCAGCCGGTCCGACCGGCAACAACGGGATGGCCAGTGGTGTCGGATTTTACTGGCGTTATGAAAAATTCATACGTCGCCTGGAATCCGGGATAGATTCTTCTGTGGGGGTCAGCGGTGCCCTGTACGCCATACGCAAAGACCTGTTCCTGACCATCAAACCGGATACGCTGCTGGATGATCTGCTGATACCGATGAACGTGGTGCGCCAGGGCTATCGCGTTGTGTTTGAACCAGAGGCCGCGGCAACCGATTCTGCACCGGTCAACGCGCGCAGTGAATTTGGCAGAAAAGTGCGCACCATTGCAGGCAACTTCCAATTGCTGTCCAGAGAAACCTGGTTGCTGAATCCGGCAGTCAATCGAATCTGGCTACAGACGGTATCCCACAAATTACTTCGCCTCACAGCACCGGTTTTTTTGCTCACGCTGCTGATCAGTAATGCATTTTTATTAGAGCATCTGCTGTTCCGTGCCACTTTCCTGCTACAGATGATTTTCTACAGTGCAGCTCTGATTGGCATGATTTCGGCCTCACGCCGGACAAGCAGTCGGGCACTGGCAATTCCGTACGCATTCTGTGTGCTCAACTGGGCCACCGTCATCGGATTCTTTCGTTTCCTGATCGGACAGCAACAGATTGTCTGGAAACGCTAGCAGTCCTCTTTCTCTGCATCACCAACCGTTCGTAAACAAGTCCCATCCAGGAGGAACAAAATGAACTATCTCGTTACCGGGGGCGCCGGCTTTATCGGCTCCCACATCGCTGCCTATCTGTGTTCGCAAGGTCAATCCGTGCGCGTGCTCGACAACTTTTCATCGGGGAAACGCGAGAATCTTTCCGGTCTTGACCTCACCGTCATCGAAGGGGACATTCGTGATCCCGCCTGTGTCAGCGCTGCGGTCGAGGGGGTTGATACCATATTTCATCAGGCCGCCCTGTGTTCGGTCGCACGTTCGATGATGGAACCGGCGCTGACACATGACATCAATGTTACCGGCACCATGAATCTGCTGGAAGCGGCACGCAAGGCTGACGTGAGACGCTTTGTCATGGCCTCCTCTTCTGCCGTGTACGGTGACTCAGAGGTATTTCCCAAACACGAAAGCATGCCAACTGATCCCATGTCTCCTTATGCGGTGTCCAAACTGGTCTGTGAGCACTATTGCCAGCTGTACTATAAGGCCTATGGTCTGGATACAGTTGCGCTACGCTACTTCAATGTATTCGGGCCCAGACAGAATCCTGATTCGGAGTATTCCGCTGTCATTCCGCGCTTCGTCCGCGCCATGGTGCAAGGCGTACCGCCCCATATTTACGGTGACGGCTCCCAGTCTCGCGACTTCACCTATGTCAACGACATCGTACAGGCCAATATCGCCGCAGCAACCAGCTCCGATGCCCGCGGTCAGGTAATGAACATTGCCTGTGGCAATCGCTGGAGCCTGCTGGATCTTGTCAGCAGACTGGAAAATCATATTACCTGTGATGCTGACCCGATTTTTGAGAAAGCACGCGCGGGCGATGTAAAACACTCACAGGCATGCATTAAAAAAGCGCAAAAACTGATCGCTTTTGCGCCGGAAGTGGACTTTGACGAAGGCCTGCGTCGCACCGTTGACTGGTTTGCGACGCAACATCATATCCCTGAGATTCGCCTGGCAGTGTGACCTGTACTGTTGCCAGTCAAGCCACACCCTGGCTCATCAGTCGGTTTCAAATTCGACATCTCGTAATGCGGCACCCAGTCCAAAAAATGACACCCCTGAATACAAAGGCTGGGTTGACCGGTTTGAGCTGGTGTAAAACACCGCGCCATTGCGTGAATACTCAATTTTCCCGTTCCTGACGGCGATGCTGAAGCTGTCACCGGACCGGAAACTTGTGTCTGCGCGGTGCGCGCCATATTCACGCACCTCGGCGATACCATTTTGCAATCTAAGACCGAAATCCAGCGAACTCGCATCCGGTATGGATTGTGAACGGGTAAAACCGGCAAACAGCAGCGGGTCTGTAGAATCAGCTGTGAATGTCATGCGTGCTGAACCGCCAGCGGCGATCTTTGCGGAAATTGCACCTGAGTCCGGACAGCCCTGGCAGCCTGCTGATTTGACCAGCCAGCCGCCGTCAACTCGCACATTCAGCACGCGTCCCCAGTCCACGCCGGTTGCCGGTTTTTTTGCACCGTTGTCTGCCGGTTGCGACGGTCCGACCAGATTAGGGTTTGTTGAACCCGGACGGTTTACGGAAAATAACACGTTAGACATCGTGGCCCCCTTATGGAAGAAGGTCAGTGCCGAATACAGATTGTGAGTAGCCCTGCCGTAGCTGGTATAGAACACGACGCCATTGCGGGTATATTCGACCTTGCCATTATTGATCAACACAGCAAAACGGTCGCCACGATTGTAAGGGGTATCGGCTCGATAACCACCATATTCCCTGACTACTGCAAGCCCACTCTGGAACCACAGACCAAATTCGGCAGCGGAGGCGTCGGGTATCGACTGCGAGCGGGTAAATCCTGCACCCATCATCTCCCAGGTAGAATCCACGGTAAATTCAAGTTTGCCAAAGTCCGGTGTGGCAGCTTGCGTGGATACCATGCCCACATCGGGGCAACCGCTACAACCACCCGTCTTGACTACGGTGCCACCTGACGTATGCAGGTTGCCTGAGGGCTGCCAGGTAACCGCACCGGGGGTGACAGTGGGTTGCTCGACTTTGACCGGTTGAACGGGTTGCTGCCAGTTACCGGGAGAACTGTCGTTGTCATCGTTGTCGTCATAGTCGGTTTCGTCATAGTCATTGTCGCCGTGATCAGTGATACCTGTCAGCAGCTGATCCGGAACACGAACCACAAACACATCCAGTCTTCCACCGTCCAGATTGCTGGTCCAGAGGAAATACTTACCGGTAACGTCAAGATTGCCTTTGGAGAATCGGGCATATTCATTGCGCCCTCCGGGAGCATCAAGATTGGTCATCGTCGGCGCGACCACAACGGAGGCACCAGAGCCATCCAGGGTAACGCACACAACTTCGTTGGCGTGAACCCCCTTTCCCCGATTGACGCTGCTGCCACATGCATATTGCTGTCGACCAGGCAGGTCTGCGCGGGCATTGGTATGAGACAGATGTGCGGGGGCGAAATTTTTCCAATCATTATTGCTATATACCGGTTTGCCCTGGAGTCGGCTTTGCGTCAGATCCCACATTTTCCAGCTGTTGGCTTTTTTGTCCCAGTTGTCCGCGGCAATCATGTAACCGTGCCCGACATCAGAGTGACCACCGGCACCGTCTTCATCCAGTAGCAATCGCTGTTCGCCGGTACGCAGGGTAACAATCAGGTTGTCTTCGCCCTTTTTGCCATCAATATTGGCTTTGATGATAAGAAATTCGCCACTGCGATCAATCTGGCATTCATCGAATTCACGTGTAACAGGAAATACGTGGTACCTGCCTGTATTTTCATCGTAAGCCATGCAACCCTGTACATCGTAGTTTTTGTTGTCACGCACGGTTGCCGAGTGCACACGATCATTGTCGCTGGAGTGCACCTGGAACACGTGGTACCCCGCGCCCAACTGATTAGTGACATCAAAAACGGTCTGCATCTGTTCGGTGATTACATCAAAACGGACAAGTTTGGGCCCGTCATTGAGGTAAAGCTTGGTGGGCATGGTTGCACTGAAATACCAGCCCTCGCCGCTGGCCCAGCTCAGACGATGGGATTCGGGAAACAATGCACCCAGGTCAACCAGATTACCTGTGGTTTTGTTCAATTCGTACAAACTGGGGCCACGACCTCCACGATGGCGATCCAGGCCCAGAAAAATAAGCATGGATTCTTTGCCAATATGGTTATTCATGTTGCGCCAGTATGAATAGCCGGTATAGTTCACGCAGTCATTGCCATTGCAGTCACTGGCATTGGTCAGCCGGAATCCCTGAGTGTTATAGGGTGCAGGGAACCTGAAGGCCCCGCGATCCGGCACAAAGCCGTTGATCTGGTGCTTTCCCACTGCGGCCCTGGCGACGGCAGATCCGGGGTTTTCGAGTATGCCTCCTGATGAAAAAGGCTGAGCCTCAGCGTGGAAAACGCAGAATAGCGCGGCGATTGCGCATGCGTTACTCAGCATACGGTGGTGATGGGACATAATTTTTCTCCAGCTGAATACCTTTCAGCGCCTGGTGTTTCATGGTGGTTAAATAACAAGGACTACCAGGTAGGTCCTGCCAGCCGAATTTTTAGACCTGATTTTTTCGATTAATTCGCATGCCACCGGTAACGTTCATGTAACAACTGAGAAGCAGGAAGATCCATGCGCTTGTCATCCGACGTACGTGTCTGTTGTCAAGATCAGGTGTCAAATGATCAGGTGCCAAATGATCTGAACAACTGCCACGTTATGTACGATTTCGTACATACGTACGTCATGCCAAATGCTAGGTTTTTACCAGATTCAATTTTGTTGTTATGAGAAAATGTTACGAGAAAAACTATATGAACGAAGAATCAGTAAGCTACCTTCCCGTGACGCAACACGACCCTGCAACCCACGACTCCCCTGCGGTTCAGGGAATCGGCGATCGCAAACAAATCCGTATTTCAGGTCCTCAGGACATTGTCGAAGCGCGGCAAAAAGGTCGCATCATGACGCAGGAGATTGGCTGCACCCCCACGCAGTCCACGCTGGTCGCCACCGCCATCTCGGAACTGGCCCGGAATATTATTCTTTACGCTGAACACGGCGAGATCACGCTGGTCAAAATTGCCGGCGACGGTAAAGTTGGATTGCAGATTATCGCCACCGACAAGGGCCCCGGCATACAGAACATCGCCCGCGCGATGATAAACGGATTCTCCACCTCTGGTGGCCTGGGCCTGGGCCTGCCGAGTTTGAAACAAATCGCAGACAGCTTCACGATAACCAGCAAGCCCGGGCAAGGGGTACGGGTAGACATGCTGATGTGGCTGGGGGACAAATCTGGGCAGGTTAAAGCCTGAATACAGCAACAAATGGCTGACTCGAAAATAAACTGCATATATTTGACGTCTATGTGCGTAGATGCACAGAAGGAATTGCTGGAACTGCTAATCTGCCATTAAATTGACGCACGTTACACGGATGGGCGACTTAATGCAGACACTAACGGAACTCAGGGGGCAGAACCACTACCAGGCACTGCTCAACTCGTATTTTAATACCAAAGATGAAGACGGTCTGACGGTTGCCTACGATATCGGCAGAGACAAGTTACGCAACGGTGTTGGTCTGCTTGATCTGACCGAAACCCACCAACTGGCGCTGAATGAACTGATTCTGGCGGCCGGACATTCCCGATCGGAACGGCAAAGCATTAACAGCGCTGCCAGCAACTTTCTGCGTGAAGTGCTTTCCCCGTTTGAAGTTGCCCGCTTAAGCAATCGCGAATCCAATGACGCCCTGGTCAAACTGTACGATGTCTTCGAAAACGAGGCCAAACGCATCGCCCACAGACTGCACGACGATTCGGCTCAGATGCTGGCGGTGGTCTATCTTGAGCTGGCAGAAATTGCCAAGAACTCTGACCCTGATACGTCAACGCGCATACAGGGTGTGTTCGGTCTGCTGGATGAAATTTGCGCGCAGCTGCGCAACCTTTCGCATGAACTACGCCCCATCGTGCTGGACCAGTTGGGACTGATGCCGGCACTTAAACTGCTGACAGACGGTGTCCAGTCGCGCAGTTCATTGACCATTGACCTGAGCGGCGACGCCGGCGGCAGGATCAACCCCGCCGTTGAGACCGTTATTTACCGTACCGTGCAGGAAGCACTTAACAATGTGTGCCGTCACGCCAACGCCAGCTACGCCGAGGTCCATGTGTGGCGCGATCATGACTCCATCTACTGCTCCATCAGTGACAAAGGCGATGGTTTCAGACCATCACGAAACAAAACCGAATGCTCGTCCGGCCTCGGCCTGATCGGCATCAAAGAGAGAGCCAGGGCCCTGGGCGGCAGATGTGAAATTTTGTCAAAACCTGGATTGGGAACTACACTACAAGTGGCGATACCTTTATGAACAATTTAAAACAAAAACGTGTTGTTGTAGCTGATGATCATGCCATGTTCCGACAGGGCCTGATAACCATGCTGGAAAAAGCAGAATTCGACGTAGTCGGGGAAGCCGAGAATGGCCATGAAGCGATCCGCCTTGTCCGACAACTGACACCTGACCTGGCCATACTTGACTTCAGCATGCCGCTCCTCAATGGTATCGACTCGGCGCGCGATATACAGCGTCGTTCCCCCGATACCCAGATCATTCTGCTCACCATGTATGACGATGACACCTGTGTACTGGAAGCGCTACGGGCAGGTATTCGCGGATATGTATTAAAGAACCAGACCGGTTCCGAGCTGATCAAGGCGCTTCAGGAGGTCATGAAGGGCTCGGTTTATCTGAGCCCCGGCATTTCCGACGCCGTGGTGAACGCTTACGTGTCCGGTGGTGACTCGAAAGACGTAGACGCACTGAGTGAACGCGAGCGCCAGGTACTCCAGCTTATCGCAGAAGGACACACCACAAAAACCATCGCTGCCATGCTTTTTGTCAGCGTTAAAACGGCCGAATCGCACCGCACTCATATCATGCAGCGCCTGGACATTCACAATATTGCCAATCTGGTCCGTTATGCGATTCGCCGCGGCATGATCAAAGCCTGAACTAACCTGGAATGGGAGTGGTACAAACTTGAATATAGTCCTGGCAGATGATCACGTCATGTTTCGCCACTGCGTGCGGAATATGCTGGAAACTGCCGGTGTCACCATTGTCGGCGAGGCATCAAATGGACCTGACGCGCTGGCCATGACAACAGAACTTGTGCCGGATTCGGTCGTGCTCGATATCAACATGCCGGGCAAGAACGGCCTCGAAGTGGCAAGGGAGATAGCCCAGCTGGGTCTGGCAACAAAAGTGGTTATGTTGACAATGGACCGGGATGAAAGCTGCTTTCAGGAGGCATTTCGTGCCGGCGTTAAAGCCTACGTATTAAAGACACAAGCCTCAGCGGATCTGATGCAGGCCCTGCACGAAGTCAGTCGGGGCCGGCTGTATATCAGTCCGGAGGTGACTGGCACCCTGGTGCAGGCTTACCTCAGGCATAATGATGACGCCGGTGTTCGTCTTTCCCTGCGGGAACGGCAAATTCTGCAACTGGTCGCCGAGGGATCGATTACCCGGGAAATAGCCGAGTTGCTCAATCTTTCGGTCAAGGCGGTTGAATCACATCGCACCCAGTTAATGCGCAAACTCGACACAACCAATATCGCCGGGCTGGTGCGTCACGCTGTGCGCATGCGAGTGGTCAGCCCCTGATAACAAAGCACCGGGTATCATGGTGCACCACTTGTTAACGACTGACCCATTCCGGCGAAAACGCCATACGATAGCCAACATGACGCACTGTAATGATCAGTTCACCGGCCTCGCCCAGTTTTTTGCGTAATCTGCCCACATGGACATCAACAGTTCGGGTCTCCAGAAGGGTGACGTTGCCGTAGGACCACACACGCTTCAGAAGCGACTCCCGGCTGACGACCTTGCCCCGTTCTTCCATCAGGGTTTTTAACAACAGATACTCTATATAGGTCAGGCCAACTGTCTCGCCTGCCACAAGGACCAGCCAGTGTTTTGTATGAATAGTAATACTGCCCGCAGAAATACTGTCCGCTTCGATGTCAGTCACGTCGGAATGAAAACTCATGGTTAATGTTTACAACTTACAGAAAAAGGTGTCCCATAGTAGGTCGTCACGCAGTTCGATATAAGCAGGTAAGTACCCCATTTTCGCTCATTCAGAGATTCTTGTTGATATGGTCAGATTAAAATTTTCCATCACCTTGGGCTATCAGATATTCAGTTCACACAGTGACTTTATCTTTAACTTCCACCCCGCTCAGACAGATAGACAGACGGTGATTGAGGAAACTCTCACCATCCGACAGGATGTTATTGCCAGGACCCTGACTCTGGATGCCGAAGGTATTCGCTACCTTCGGCTGCAGGCCAGGCAAGGTGACCTGACCCTGTCATATCAGGGTACTGTTGACATCAATCACCATCACGAAGATCCGGACTCTTTACATGAAATGCCAGTGTCAGAAATACCACTGGATGTGCTGACTTACATCTATCCCAGCCGATACTGCCAGTCAGACAAATTTGCAGCGTTGGCCAATTTTGAATTTGGCCACATGAATCCAGGCTATTACCGCGTCATTGCCATACGTGACTGGGTGACACGTCGAACACAATTTGTCAGCGGTAGCTCCGGCGGAACAACGTCAGCCCTGGAAACGCTGCTTGATCACAAGGGCGTGTGTCGCGATTTCGCGCATTTGATGATAACGATGTGTCGCGCACTGAATATACCGGCGAGGTTTGTGTCAGGTATCGACTACGGCGCCGACCCCGGTCTTGGCCCGCCCGATTTTCATGCCTACGTGGAAGTAATGCTGAGCGGGCGCTGGTATCTGTTTGACCCCAGCGGTGTCACCCAGCCCATGGGGCTGGTTCGTCTGGGCACCGGCAGGGACGCAGCCGATGTTGCGTTTGCCAATGTGTTTGGCAATGTGCTGGCCGGCACACCGGTCATTCACATCGACGCGATAGAGGATGCCGCCAGCGGCATAACGCTACCGGTGTTTACGCATGATGCCCTGTCCAGTACGGATCAGCATCGCGCCAGCTAATCACTGTCTATTCTGCTTATTCTGCGGCCTCTGCGGTTGCTGCTGCAGGCAATCAGAGCGATCGCGTGCCACCGGCAATCACGTCATAACAGGAACATGCTTCAGCGACCAGCCCGGCTCTGTCCAGGATGGTTATCACGCCACGCGTGTAGCTGATCAGTTGTTTATTCTGCATGTCGCTGGCGGCGATACTGACAGCACTGCGCTGCACACCAAGAATTTCCGACAGATATTGCTGCGTCAAGGCAAAACTGCGGCTACCTGAACGATCATTAGTCAACAATAACCAGCGTGCCAGTCGGCTGTTGACCCGGTGGAATTGACTGCAACCGGCCGTTCTGTTGATCTGCGTCATCAACTCAAACAGGTAACGTTTAACTGCGGACTGAAAATGCGCCTGTTCCTGCAACACATCCTTGAATAGTTGCACCGGCATTTGTATGGCCTCCCCGGCCCCCTGCACGACGGCACGCTGGGGTGCTTCACCAACGCCCAGTGCCTCGCTGGCACCCAACATGCCATCACGGCTGATCATAGCCAGCTCAAAGGGCGCATGATCATCGATAATGATGACCAGGGAAACCAGGCAATTCAGAGGAAAGTAAACATGGGCCGATTTTTTACCAAGTTCGCACAGAACATCGCCGAACTTGAGGTTGACGAGTTTGCATTCGTCCAGCACCTGCTCTCGCACGTCTGCCGACAATACATCCAGCAAGCGATTGAGCAGTGGGGTTGAATTGTTTGCAGACATAAATACACCCTGTACCACAGCGCGCCAATCCCGGGCACGGTGAATTACGCTGCAATTTTGTACCGCCCTAAAGTATATGAAAACCTCACCTGTCTGTCTGTCCGACACCGTATATATAGAGTAAATTGCCTACTGTTGCCTATTGACGATAGGCCTCTTGTTTCAACAATGCAAACAACCGGTCGTTTTCAGCTTTCACCACCTCGTAACACTCGCAACTCAGCTGCTCCAGCAACTCCCGATTCAGCACCGCTATCTTGCCGCGGCTGTAGGCAATAGCACCGAGTTTTTGCAGCTTGCCCGCTGCCTCGGTGACACCTTCGCGGCGCACACCCAGCATATTGGCGATCAACTCTTGGGTCATATTGAGATGACTGCCACTCAGGCGGTCCAGTGACAGTAACAGCCACCGGCAAAGCTGCTGATCAACGTTGTGGTGGCGGTTGCATACCGCCGTTTGCGCCATTTGTGTCATCAGCGACTGTGTATAACGCAGCAACAGGGTCAGCATCCGGTCATGACGATTAAATTCCTTCATCAGGATACTGCTTTTCAGCTTATAACCGTAACCGGCGCTTTGCACCACCGCACGACTGGGCGTGCTATCGCCGCCCATGAACAGGGAGATACCGACCAGGCCTTCGTTGCCCACCACTGAAATTTCTGCAGACGATCCGTCTTCCATCACATACAGCAGGGACACAATGCTGTCAGTGGGAAAATACACATGGCCCATGATGTGGCCCGGTTCATAGACCACCGCGCCCAGCTGCATTTCAACCAGTTCCAGGTGAGGCACCAGTCGCGACAGCGCATCGTCGTCCAGCAACGACAGCAGCACATTCTGCTTGATGGTCGTCTCGGCGGGACCAGGATTCTTCTGCTCAGTGATCGGTTTTCGTTCGGTCAAAATTTGTCTCCTTGGCGAGTGCCAGCGTCAGACCCGACCCAATATCAACTGGATGCAATAGTGGCGAATCAGAATCAGATTGTCGGGCAATACAGCTCAAGCTTACAGGTTTCAGACAGAATCATATGTACGGTTTGGCACATATAGTAAAGTACTGAATATGACCGAGGAATCAAAACCGGTGCGGCTTTACCATCGCCCGACGATATGTTTAGCTGTCATCTGGATACTTGATAAAGGAAAAGCCCCATGAAAAAGCACGCATCGGCGCATTGGCAAGGCAATCTGAAACAGGGCAAAGGCACCATCTCCACTGAAAGCGGCGCCCTGAAGAATAATCCGTACGGCTTTAACACACGGTTTGAGGATGCACCCGGCACCAACCCTGAAGAATTAATCGGCGCAGCGCATGCCGGTTGCTTCTCCATGGCGTTCTCCATGCTGCTGGGTGAAGAAGGTTATACACCTGACAACATCGACACCAAGGCCAGCGTGACACTGGATAAAGTGGAAGATGGTTTTGCCGTCACCGCAGTACATTTAGTGATGCAGGCAAAAATCCCGACTATAGACCAGGCTGCCTTTGAGGCCATCGCCAACAAAGCCAAGGCAGGCTGCCCGATATCCAAACTGCTGAAAGCCGATGTCACGCTGGACGCTACGCTCACCGCAGGAGGTTGACCATGGACTTCAAGGATATGCTACTGGATCCCGCCGACGCCTTTGACTCCCCGGATCAGGTTGTCAAGGCGGCGCAGCTGAGCACTGCCCAGAAAATCCAGATTCTGCGCCGCTGGGATGACGACGCCCGGCTACTGTTAACCGCTCAGTCTGAAGGCATGCAGTCAGCCGACAACAGCGGCGCAACCATGCTTAAGCAGGTTCAGGAGGCGCTGGAGGCCCTTGGCGCTGACGCCTCCGATACCTGACAGCCAGTCTGCGACAAACCGTCATCAGAGACGTCAGCGACCTCAGCCGGCGTGGCTTTTGGCGCCACCAAAAACCTCAAACACCGCGTTGAACAGCCCCGCCAGCGTCAGTGTCATGACGGCAAAGTCCTGATCAAACTGCTGCGCTGCAGTTTCCGCATCGGCTTCCTGAGCCTTTTCCAGCACCATGTCTTCAAAACGCAGCCGAGTGATGGTCAGGTCATCGGCCAGCACACAACTGAGGCTCTGATTCCATACCACACCCAGCTTCTTGACCTGCTTGCCGGCCTCCAGGTGCACCCTGATCTCATCGGCGGTCAGGTCCTGACCCGAACATCGTATCGAATTGCCATCCTCGGCCGGATTGAACAGCTCACAGTTTTCACTGATCTCAAACTGCCCGTCGGCGACCTGAGCCTGTAACCAGCCCGTCATCACCGAGCCCGGCGCCTGCTGCACGTCTGCCGGCACCACGGGCATGGAGCCCAGACACTCGCGCAGCCCGGAAATCAACTCTTCAGCGGCGCTGGCGCTGCTGCTGTTGACAACCAGCAAACCCGCCTTGTGATCAATGTAGGCAAACACCTTGCGGGTGCGCGAGAACGCTCTTGGCAGCAAGGCCGCCGTGACATCATCCTTGATCTGTAATTTCTCCTTGCGGTAGACCTTGCGGCTTTGTTTTGCTTCAAGCTCTTCGACCTGCTCGTTGACGGCGTCATTGACGACCGCGGCGGGCAGCAGTTTTTCATCTTTGCGCGCGCACACCATGATGCAGTCGCCGACAACATGGGTCAGCGCCTCTTCCTCTTTGCCCAGCGGGCTGACCCAGCCAAAGCGGCTGCGCTCGAAGCTGCTGCAGGGCTGAAACAGAAACTCGCTCAGCTTTTTATCCAGTTCTACGGCAGTCAGCCCGAAGGGCCGGGTAAATTGATACAGACGGATACTCTTAAACCACATTCCACGCACTCCTCAAATTCACTTCAGCTATCCATGCGCGGCATTGTACCGAATCGACGACTATTTTATCGGCTGGAATGGGACGTGAAGAGGTATTATCCGGCGGTCTGGGCAACAGGGCTGTCAAGTTGCCGGAGGCGGACAAGATCGGCATTCAACGCAGTCAGGTGATCCAGGTGATTGCATACCACACTGAAACCGCGGATTTTCTTGGCTTCATGCTTGTTGCGCGATGCCAGCTCAGCCAGCTGGCTGGCATTCACTGTTTTGCTGGCATGCTCAGGTAGTTCCAGTACACCAACGGAAAGACTCAACAGGTCATACCAGCGCCATTCACCATCGCGATCGGGGGCATGGAAACCACCAGCCTCGATATGCTCGCGCTTGTACAATTGCCGGCACAGGATCTGAAAACTCTGGTTTACTGCATCCAGACGCTGGCGCCAGTCATTGCCGCGCAGAACCAGCATAAAATCATCGCCGCCAATATGGCCGACAAAGTCCTGATCCGGATCACAAATGTCACGCAGAGTATGCGCCAGGCCCAGCAGCACCTCGTCGCCTTTGCCGTAACCATACACGTCATTGAACGGTTTGAACGAGTCCAGGTCGATGTAACACAAATGCGCTGTCAGACCGTGCTTCAGAAGGCGATCCAGGCATTCCTGAATGGAAATATTGCCCGGCAACAGGGTCAGGGGGTTGGCAAACTGAGCCTGCCGGATTTGCAATTCGGTAATTTGGCGCAGTACATCAATCACGCGCCCCAAGCCGAGATACTCACCATCCCGCGTGATGATGAAATCTTCCTCAAGGCGCTGCCGCGCGCGGCTGGTCAACAGGCGACTGACACGTTGCAGACTTTGCTGAACGTCAACGGTCAGGCAATCGTTGTCCATCATATGGCCTATGGGTTTGCGACCGTGCAGCTCGTGAGCGTATTGTTTCAGCATAGCCTGGCTCAACGCGTGGCAATGAACCGTACCAACTGGCACATTAAAATCATCCAGCACAGCAAGGCTGTTCAAGCTGGGTTGTTGCTGGAACCGCTGCAGAACCTGACTGACTTTTTCGCTGACATGCACACCGGCAACGGAAATAACCAGACTGTTCAGCCCCGGATCATGCGCCGGTGTATCGTCCAGAGTCAGTTTCGCCAACAAAACATGATGACTGGCCACCGGATCCGGCTCAGGCCGACCCAGCCAGTAACCCTGGACCCAGTCCACGCCCATACTTTCGAGGACCTTGAGTTCTTCAGCCAGCTCTATACCTTCGGCGATCACGTGCGAGCGGGATGCTTTCGCCATATTCAATATGGAGCCGACAAATTCACGTTTCATGGGGTCACGATGGATGCCGTCGATGAAATGCCGGTCTATTTTGACAAACTCCGGTTGCAACTCTGTCCACAAACGCAGACTCGAGTAGCCTGCGCCAAGGTCATCCAGGGCTATCGAGAAGCCCATATCCCGATAGTGATGCAGAGCACTTTGCAATAACCCGACATTGTCGATTGGCGAGTGCTCGGTCAGTTCGATCACTACCTGATCCGGCCTGATGCCGTAGTCCTTGAGAATGGACAAGGTACGCCCCGGGAAATGCTGCTGCTCCAGCAGGCTTTCCGGAGAAACGTTGAGAAACAGCAGACCTTCGAACGCCTGCTGACAGAAATTGTGCACCGCACTGCGGCGACACAGTATCTCCAGATCGGTCAACAGCCCGAAATGTCTGGCAGTGGCAAAAAGCGTCAACGGCGAGTGTAAAGGACTGTTCGAAGGCCCTCGCGTCAACGCCTCGTAACCCACGACACGTTTTTCCACCGTTGATACAATGGGCTGAAACAGCGTTGTGATCGCATCCTGTTGTAAAATGGCAAGTAATGCCTGCCGCTGTTCGTTGACTGTCATGAGTGTTGCCGTAACCGTAATATCTGCACAAGTGATTTGATTACCGTGATCGGTCAAACTAACAAGGCTCAATGACAAGTTGATGACGACTGTGTAATCCAACACTCGCGCCAGCTGCGATAAGCGCCAGCGCCGCCTGCTAATAACCACCTGCTAATAGCCAGGAGAAACAGAGTGTCATGACCCACCGTGTCCACAGCTTCGCCCCGGTCGTCCGCGCCGATGCCAGGGTTCTGATTCTGGGCTCCATGCCCGGTGTTGCCTCACTGCGTGCGCAGCAATATTATGCCCACCCTCGCAACAGCTTCTGGACCATTATTGGCAAGCTCCTGAACATATCGGCCACTGCGCCCTACCCAGCCAGATTGGCGGCTCTGCAGGAAAATCAGATTGCCCTGTGGGATGTGCTGCAGACATGCACCCGGTCAGGAAGCCTGGATTCCGATATCATTGCGTCTTCCATTGTGCCGAATGACTTCGCAGATTTCCTGATTCGCTACCCTGGTATTGAACGCATCTATTTCAACGGCGCGAAGGCGGAAACCGTGTTTATGAAACATGTCGCCCCCCAGTTGTCTGCAGTATCAGACCGCCTGCATCTGCAACGGCTCCCGTCAACCAGCCCGGCGCATGCAGCCATGTCGGTAGAGACAAAAACACAGCACTGGTCCGGCATCATCAAGGGGACGTTGTGAACGTCCGACATGGTCTGGCCAGCGTATATCATAATCGACACATCGTTGTTGTTGGCGCCATACCGGGACAAAATAGCCGGAAATCTGTCATTCTCCAGGCTGGATGCAGGATTCTTCGGGACGGTTTTCTGATTATGTTTCAACGTGATAAACTGATGCTGGCATAAAGGCAAAACGTGGATATCGTGAGGTTGCATTGCAGACCATAAAACTACACAACGCTGACGCTCCCGAGCTGGGCTGCGGCGCGTGTCGAGACAACGACGAGCATAAATTCGACCTGAGTTTCGCCTTTCAGCCCATTGTTCGCGCCAGCACCCGCGCGATCGTGTCATACGAGGCACTCGCCCGTGGCCCCGAAGGTCAGGGTTTTGCCTATGTGCGAAACCAGATCAATGACAATAACCTGTATAATTTTGACCAGACCTGTCGCGTCAGGGCCATTGAGCTGGCGACCCGGCTGAATCTGAAAGTGGCCCTCAATATCAACTTCACCCCTAATGCGGTGTATCGCCCGGAGCTGTGTATTCGCACCACGCTGGCAGCGGCAAAGGAATACGGCTTCCCAGTGGAGATGATTCACTTTGAAGTCACCGAGAGCGAAGAAGTTCGTGAGAAGACGCACCTGGTCAGTATTATCGAAACCTACAAGAAGCTGGGTTTCACGACCGTCATCGACGACTTTGGTGCCGGTTTTTCCGGTCTGAATTTATTGGCAGAATTCCAACCCGACTACATCAAAATCGACCGTGCACTGATCGATTATGTCGATCAGAAACCGGCGCGACAGGCCATCATCCAGGGCGTTATCCTGACCTGCCGGAAACTCAATATCGATATTCTCGCCGAGGGCGTGGAACGCGAAGAGGAATACCGCTGGCTGGCCAATGAAGGCGTGGATCTGTTCCAGGGTTACTACTTTGCCCGTCCGGGTTTTGAGCACCTGCCCGAGGTACCTGACGAATTGTTCTAGCCAGAAGAACAGATCGATTAAAAAAGAGGGGGACAGGTTGTTGGCGACCTGTCCCCCTCTTTTTTGTGCTGCATCAGCTGGCTAGAACTGCATCAACTGGCTAGAACTGCATTAAAACCCGCGCATACAGACGTCGCCCACGGCCATCAAACTGGTAGGCGTCGTAGTTAAGCGCTCCGCTGTAGTGGAACGGGAGTTCGGCGTTGAACGCATCATGCGCACCCACCGTCAGCAGCGTTGTACCCAGATTCGGGTTGGCCCATTCGTGCACGTAGTTGTACTGCAGATCAACACTGTGGTAGCTGTCAATTTCGCGATTGACGATCGACCTTACATAGTCATTACCATTGTCAAAGGTGTCTTGATACGCCAGGTTGTCATAGGAACCAACAAACCGGTTGATCACGGTAAACGTGTGCTTCATGCTGGGCGTAGTCCAGCTTAAGGTCACATTACCTTTTTTGTCTGGCAACGAGCGCACCAGCAAACCATCACCGGTGGTGCCAGCAGCATCAAACAGGCCGGTCTCGCGCAGACCCAGTTCCAGACCGGGCACGTTGCTCAGCTTGTACTGATTAACGAACGTGAAGTCGGACGCGACGCGGAAGCGGCCAAGGTCGGTTTCCCAGGCGTAAGAAGCCTTCAGATCGACCCCGTCTGCTGTGACCTCACCGGCATTGATTGCAGCCGAGCTGATGGTAATCAGGTTGGCATCCGTACTCCCGGCTGCCCGCACAATACCTTCGGTAAGATACGTTCGCGGATCCACCACGCAGTCAAGTCGTGATAAGGGAATTACCTGCCCGGACTCGGTTTTTGATGCCTCTGGGTCATCGCCCCATTGCGCTGACAGCGCTGCAGGATCACAGGACTGATAAGGATCCAGACCATCATAGGCAGCACTGGGGCTACTGGAAATGGTGCCGTTGAAGACATAGTTATCAGGATTCGCTGCTGCGATTTCGAATGCAGCAATCTCGGGCCCGATCGCTGAAATACCCGGTTGAGGCATTACCCGGTCTTCAACCTCGAAGCGCCAGAAGTCAGCATTGATGCTGAGCCCCTGTAAACGACCCTGGGGCGTCCAGATAAACCCGGCGCTGTAGGTATTGGCGTACTCATTGCCAATATTCGGCGCCGGCGAACCAACAGTATAGGTGGTTTCAGGTTCAGCATTGTCATTGGTTGGCGGCACCATGCCAGCCCGCACCGCCTGTGCGCTGATCGGATCGCGGAAGGTAGTTGAGCTGGCTTCCAGCCCTTCCAGTTGCACACCGATATTCGGCGCACGGAAGGACTGGGAGAACGATCCGCGCACCAGCCAGGCGTCCGTCGGACGCCAACTTAGTGCGACCTTGGGAGTCAGCTCACCACCAATCTGGCCACCGTAGTCTTCATAACGCAACGCAATCTGCGACTCGATCTGACTCATGAAAGGCAATGACAGCTCCATAAAGGCCGCACGCGTGCTGCGATCATGATCATAGTTGAAGATACACTCCGAGCACTCGAAGTTATTGGATACGTAGCGGTATTCAGGCGTACCGTCAGCGCGGAAACCGGCGATCGCATTCAGGCCCGGCTGGTTCATTTCCGGCGCGATGGACTTGGCATTCTGTTCCCTGTATTGGGCGCCGACTGCAAACTGGGCAATACCACCGGCCATTTCGAACATTTCCCCGGCCAGTACCGCATCAAACACACCCAGCTTGTTGCGCTTGTCCGAGCGGCGAATGGTGGGCAACATCCAGTCTATCAGTTCCGGTGAATTGGCCATGCTGGGGTCAGCCTGTCGAGTCAGGAAGGGATTATAGAATTCACAACCGTCCTTGCCGTGGTTGTTACTGGTCAGTGCGTAGGACAAGGATTCAAAGGTGTTGAATACAAAGCCCGGGAAAAACAACTGCGTCATGCTGGCGCCGACAAAATCCCAGCCGGTCGGAATGGCAGGTGATATATGGCCGCGGGCACTGAGGAAATCGAAATCCGGCACACCGTTCGGCGTACAGTTGGGGCCGCCCAAGCCATTGGCAGCCAGGTGTGCGCGATCGCGCTGAAAGGTTTTGTATTCCAGCTCAAAACTGGTGCCGCTCCAGGAATAACTGACGTCATAGTTGAAACGACGGTTATTCATGGCAATAAATTCACCTTTCAGGCCGGCCTGCACACTTACCGCCTCAGTGCGACTGATCTGGTTGCCACCACCCATCCGTGGTGAACTGCCGATATTCGGGTTGCCATAACTCGGCACGTTGATACCACCATTTCTGATATCCGTCGGCACATTCAGGATATCTGCAGCGGTAGGTCGTGCCAGTCCGATGGCAGGAGCAAAGTAACCCAGCTCCATAGGCTGGCCTATTGAGTAGCCGCCCCAGGCTGGATTACCGGCATGCGCGCCGGGCTGTGCCAGGAACATGGTTGGACCACGGGCGCTATAGGTTCCCGCATCAGCGCGTTCAATATCGCTGTTTGAATACTGGGCAAAGGAGTAGAACTCCACCTCATCACTGAATGCATGCTCGAAAGCACCGGCAACGCTGTCGCGTTCCATACCAACATTAAGTAGCGACCATTCAAAGGTATTTTCCCGGCAACTGGCGCTGGGCTCGCCACGATCGGCGGTGCGCGTACCAACAAAATAAGGCGTGCCATCAGCTGATGTCAGTTCAAAACACAACGGGTCGGTATAGCGGGGATTCGCGTTACCGCCCTCAGCGACAGCCTGAGCAATAAGCTCTTCGTTAAGATAGGCGGGATTGACTCTGGAGCCAAAGGCCGCATTCGCCAGCGGCACGCCAAAGCCGCCCACCGTGCCATTAAATTCGGATCGTTCGTCAAAATAACGGGCTGCGGTGATAGGCACCGGATCTCTGCGGAACATTTCGCCCGATATCACAAAATGCGTGGAGCCCGTGTCATTGGACCAGCCCCAGATCGCGCTGAGCGTCCTGTCCTGGTTCCCCATGTCCTTTTCAATGGCCTGGATATCACCGTACAGTTCAAGGCCCTCGAACTGAGTACGCATGATGACGTTGACCACACCGGCCACCGCATCTGAACCATACAGCGCCGAACCACCATCAGTCAGCACCTCCAGGCGCTCCACCATGACCAGCGGAATGGAGTTGATATCAACGAACTCCCCGCCTGTCGGTGTTGACGTCGCAGCCGGCGCCATGCGCTTGCCGTTGATCAAGGTCAGCGTGGAATTCTCACCCAGGTTCCTGAGGTTGACGTTGGCCATGCCGGACACCGCGCCCATTTCGGCCAGACCACCATCAGAGCCTTCGTTGCTGATGGAGCCGGAGTTGACCTCCAGATTTTTGATGACATCCCAGATCTGGGCGGCGCCTTGCGCTTCGATGGACGCTCTGTCCACCACCTGCACCGGTGATGGCGCATCCAGCGGGCTGCCACGCAGGTAGGAACCGGTGACAATGACTTCTTCTATATCTGCTTCTTCGTTGTCCTGCGCGGTAACCAGACCGGGCAGGCAGGCTGCACTTGACATGACCCCGGTGAGCACCAGAGCTTTTCTTCGGAAACCAGGCCATTTAGACATGGGTATTCCCCCTGTGATTATTATTTTAGGAACGTACTGCTTTACTCGTCGTTAGCTAAAGCAACTCGCTACTTCACCGGTGGGCTATCCTTAATTTACCGGTACATCAGGGAATCTGGAAAAACTGTATCTAATTGAAACAGGCAATGCAATCAAAATTGAACAGGCTCACAATTTAGCGTGTGGCGGGCAAAAAAAAGCCCGCCAGAGGCGGGCTTTTTTTCAGACAACTGCGCAGTATCAGAACTGCAGCAGCGCTCGGGCGTACAGGCGACGACCACGGCCGTCAAACACACCCGCATCGTAGTTGATGCTGCCTGATTCGCGGTAAGACAGGTCCGCGTTGAACGCATCCAGCACACCCACCGTGAAGATGGTGGTGCCCATTGCAGCATTGGCCCACTGATGCGTGTAGTTGTACTGAAGATCGATGGTGTGATAGCTGTCGATCTTACGGCTCATCAAAGCACGCACTTCGTCATTGGCAGTGGCAAAGGTATTTTCATACGCCAGGTCACTGTATGAACCGATGAAGCGGGCGATAATGGACGCGCCATGACCGCTGTTGCCCATCCAGCCCAGGTTGATATTGCCTTTGTTATCCGGCAATGAACGCACCAGGTTACCGTCACCGGTTGTACCGGCAGCGTCAAACACACCCGTTTCCAACAGACCCAACTCCAGGCCCGGTACATTTTTGAGTGTGTACTGGTTAACGTGGGTATAGTCCAGGCTCAGACGGAACCGGCCCCAGTCGTGGGTCCAGTCATAGCTGGCCTTCACGTCGATACCATCGGCGATGATCTCGCCTGCGTTGATGGTACTAAGCTGGGTTGTGGTCAGTGCGCCCGTGGACACACCAAAGGTCCGCACCACGCCTTCTATCTGGTAAGCGGCCGGATTCACCACGCAGTCCAGGCGAGAACCTGCCTCTACGTCACGGAAACCGGTTTCACCACCCGGCGTACCCTGAGTGTTGGGATCAGTGCCGAACTGAGCCGCCAGTGCATTCGGATCACAAGGCGTCAACTGTTCGTAGTTGGCCCAGTCACCGGTCCTGCCGGACGGAATGGTGCCATTCAGCACGTAGTTTGACGGATCTTTGGCTGCTTCCTGGAACAGGGCCAGTTCGTCCGCGATCGCCGAAATGCCTGGCTGCGGCAGTACCTTGTCGGACAATTCAAAGCGCCATGCATCAGCGGTCAGGTTGAATCCTTCCAGACGACCCGTTGGTGACCAGACAAAACCGGCACTAAACGTATCGGCATATTCATTACCCACATCCGGTGCCGGACCACCCAAAGTGTAGGTAAAGTTCGGCAACGCATTGGCGTTGTTCACGTCGGCCAGACCGGCACGCACTGCCTGGTTACGCAGCGGATCGCGGAAGGTGTTGCTGGATGATTCCAGCCCCTCTTCCACAATACCGACGTTAGGCGCACGGAATGACTGCGAGAATGAACCACGCAGCAACAGGGTTTCTGTCGGCCGCCAGCTCAATGCCACCTTGGGCGTCACTTCGCTGCCGATATTGCCGCCGTAATCCTCGTAGCGCAGCGCTATCTGGGTTTCCACATTTTCGATCAGCGGCAGCGACAATTCACCAAACACAGCAGAGACGTTGCGGTCATTACTGTAGTTGAAAATACACTCTGAACACTCAAAGTTGTTGCTGACATAGTGCGTGGTGTTGGGCTCACCATTGGTGCCCCATTCCAGAATGGCATTAGGCAGGCCTGGTTGGTTCATGGCCGGAGCATTGGACTTGTTGTTCTGCATGCGATATTGCGCACCCAGCGCAAACTGGGCCATACCACCCTGCAGTTCCAGCAATTCACCGGAAATCACCGCGTCAATCACACCGAGCTTGTTGCGCTTGTCGGCACGTTTGACAGTGGGTGCCATCCAGTCCATCAGCGCATCACTGTTGGCCAGGTCCGGATTGGTCATCTGCGTCAGGAAGGGGTTGTAGAACTCACAACCGTCGCGACCCTGGTTATTACTGGTCAAAGCCAGCGAAAGGCTTTCGCGGGTGGTGAACACAAAACCCGGGAAGAATGTCTGGGTATAACCTTTATAGTAGGCATTGTTGCTGACGTTCCACATGGTGGGAATCGCACCGCCGAAGGGGCCCGGCTCGTCACGGAAGTTGAAGTCACTGATACCGTTAGGGGTACAGTTGGCGCCACCCAGGCCATTAACGGCCAGTTCGGCACGGTCGCGCTGGAAAGTCTGATATTCCTGCTCGAAGCTGGTGCCGCTCCAGGAATATCCCACGTCGTAGTTAAACCGTCGATCATTGAGGGCGTAGAACTCACCTTTGATACCGGCCTGGACACCCAGGGTTTCCGATTCGGTGATATTGGAGTTGCCACCCATTCTTGGCGTGTTCGAATCCTGCACACTGGCGTAGAACGGCACGTTCAGACCGCCATTAGCCAGCGTATTCGGCGCATTGGGAATGCTGGTCGGCCGCGTCAGCCCGGCTTTGCCAGCGTAATAACCCAGTTCGGCGGTCATGCCGATGCCATATCCACCAAATTGCGGGTTACCCGCATGTGAACCCGGCGCCGCCAGGAACACAGTGGGACCACGAGAGCCATGAGCGCCCGAGTCAGCTCGTTCGATCGTGGTGTCGGAATACTGGAAGAAGGAGTAGAACTCGGCTTTTTCGTTGAAGGTATGGTTAAAGGCACCCGCGATGCTGTCGCGTTCCATACCCACGGTCATGAAATTCCACTCTTCAGTGAACTCGCGGCAGACACCGCTGTTGGCGCCACGGCGGTCGGTTCGAGTCCCCGTGAAGAACGGCCGACCGTCAGCAGAGGTCAGGTCGTCACACAATGGGTCGGTCAGGACCGTGTTGGATGATCCGCCTTCAGCAATGTTGCGCTGCGTGATGGCAGTATTGATGTAGGCCTGGTTGATTTGTGAACCAAAAGCCGGGTTGGCCATGGTGGCACTGATGTTGCCCGCCATGCCACCGACAACACCGGTGTACTCGGCATTCTCATCATAGAAATTGCCAGCCTCAACCGGCACCGGGTCACGGCGGAACATTTCACCGGAAATGACGAAGTGGGTATCACCGCTGTCGCTGGCCCAGCCCCAGATCACGCTGCCGGTTTTATCCTGTTTATCGGTCGCCGATTCCAGCGCCTGGATATCGCCGTAAACTTCCAGACCTTCAAACTGGGTGCGCATGATGACGTTGACCACGCCCGCAACCGCATCCGAGCCGTACAAGGCGGAGCCACCGTCAGTGAGCACTTCAACGCGCTCAACCATGACCAGTGGAATGGTATTGATATCAACAAATTCGCCGCCACTACGGGTGACAGTAGCAGCAGACACCTGACGCTTGCCGTTGATCAGCGTCAGCGTGGAGTTCTCACCCAGGTTACGCAGGTTGACGTTGGCCGTACCTGACAGGGCAGCGCCTTCGCCTGCACCTTCGTTGGTGAAAGAACCGGAATTGATTTCGAGGTTTTTGATCACGTCCCAGATCTGGGCCGCGCCTTGTGCTTCTATTGACGCTCTGTCAACGGTGGTCACCGGAGATGGAGCATCCAATGGGCTGCCACGCAGATAGGAACCGGTGACAATAACTTCTTCGATATCGGATTGTTCAGCATCCTGGGCAAAAACAGGCAGACAGGCTGCACCTGACATTACACTGGTCAGCACCAGGGTCTTATTTCGGAAACCAAGCCATTTGGACATGGATATTCCCCCGTGATTATTATTTTTAGAAACGTATGCACTGCTTAGATGCGTTTTTTAGTGTTATTACAACTCAAGCAACTCAATACTACTCCGGCCAGGTATCCATACAGGTAGACCGGAACTACAGGGAATCGCCACAAACTGTATCCAATTGAAACAGCCAATGCAATCGAAATTGAACCAGTTCACACATTTTATCGGGCACCGGAAAGGCAATGCCTGCCTCCTCTGCGGAGACAGCATAAACTCAGGGAATGGCGCATATTTGCCAGGTTGATATTGGTTCTGCTTTTTGCCGATATGAGGCTACAAAAATTCGTTTCACCGCAAAAAGGTGCCGGGTTGTCGCTAAAAAACAAAAAGCCCCGCTGGCAGATCAGCCAGCGGGGCTTTTTGTCAGTCCGGGCATCAGACAACCCGGTCTGCCCTCAGGTTGTCAGAACTGTAACAAGGCCCTGGCATACAAGCGGCGACCACGGCCATCAAAGACGGTGGCATCGTAGTTCAGGGCACCGGCATAACGAAATGGCAGTGTTGCGTTAAAGGCATCCAGTGCACCCACGGTAAAGATGCTGGTGCCAAACCGACTGTCAGCCCATTCATGGGTATAGCTGTACTGCAGGTCGATACTGTTGTAGCTATCCACCTTGTCACGCACCACTGAGCGCACGTAGTCGTTACCGTTCTCAAAGGTGTTGCGGTAAGCCAGGTCGTCGTAGGACCCAATGAAGCGGTTGACCACGGTGACGCTGTGGCGCAGATCAAGGCTGGACCAGTTCAGGGTCAGATTGCCCTTTTTGTCCGGCAGTGAACGCACCAGAATGCCATCACCGGTGGTACCGGCAGCATCAAACACGCCACTTTCCAGCAGGCCCAGATCCAGCCCGGGCACATCCTTCAGCGTGTACTGATTGACATAGGTGAAGTCCAGGCCGGCCCGGAAACGACCCAGATCAGTCGCCCAGTCATAACCCAGCTTGAGGTCAAAACCGTCGGAAATCACCTCACCGGCATTGATTGTGGAACTGACAATAGTCACCAGTGCGCCTTCCGTGCTGCCCTGCGTACGGACCACGTTGGGCACCACGTACTCACGCGGATCCACCACACAGTCCAGACGCGACCCCTCAATGACCTGTCCTGCCTCGTTCTGTGATGCCTGCGGGTCAGTGCCCCACTGTGCTTCCAGGGCGCCAGGGTCACAGGCAACATAGGGCTGGGCAGCATCATTGGCCAGCGACGAGTTCAGCACATAATTGCCTGTGTTGGCAGCTGCTGACGCAAATGCATCCAGCTCACCGGCGATAGACGAGATTGCCGGCTGCGGCATCACCCGGTCCTTGACTTCAAAGCGCCAGAAATCCGTGGTCACACTCAGGCCGTCCAGCACACCAAACGGCGTCCAGATAAAGCCGGCACTGAAGGTATTGGCCGACTCATTGCCCACATCCGGTGCCGGAGCACCAACGCTGTAGGTGGTATTGGGCTCGGCGTTGGCATTGGTCACCGCCGCCAGCCCCGCACGCACGGCCTGATTGCGCAGCGGGTCGCGGAAGGTCACCTGACCCGCTTCCAGTCCTTCTTCAATCACCGCAAGATTGGGCGCGCGGAACGACTGCGAGAACGAACCGCGGAACAGCAGTTCCTCGACCGGGCGCCAGCTGGCGGCAACCTTGGGGGTCAGTTCGCCGCCGATTGAGCCGCCGTAATCCTCGTAGCGCACAGCGAACTGCGTCTCCACATTATTGAGCAATGGCAGCGAAAATTCAGAGAAAATCGCTCGCACGTTGCGATCAAGGTCGTAGTTAAAGATACACTGAGAGCATTCGTAGTTGTTGCTGACGTAATGCGTTTCGTCCACGTCACCACTGGCATTCCAGCCCAGGATCGCGCTCGGGATACCCGGGTCATTCAGGTAGGGCGCCTTGGATTTGTTGTTCTGTTGACGGTATTGCACACCCAGCGCAAACTGGGACATACCGCCAGCCATTTCAAACATCTCGCCGGTCACCACGGCATCAAACACCGCCAGCTTGTTGCGCTTGTCGGCGCGCAGCACGGTCGGCGTCATCCAGTCCAGCAAGGCCTGGGAATTACCCAGATCAGGATCGGTCACCGAGGTCAGGAAGGGGTTGTAGAACTCACAGCCGCCCTGCCCGTGGTTGTTGCTGGTCAGTGCCAGCGACAGGCTTTCCCGTGTGGTATGCACAAAACCGGGGAAGTATTCCTGGGTAAAGGTATCACCCAGGAAGTCCCAGAACGTGGGCAGAGCCGGTGAAACCGCGCCACGGGCACTGCGGAAGTCAAAGTCACTGACGCCGTTGGGGGTACAGTTGGGGCCACCCAGGCCGTTGACGGCCAGTTCGGCGCGGTCTCGCTGGAAGGTCTGATATTCCAGCTCAAAACTGGTGCCACTCCAGGACACACCGACGTCATAGTTAAAACGACGATCATTCAGCGCGTAGAACTCACCTTTGACACCGGCCTGCAGGCCCATGGTTTCCGTGGTGTTCATGTTGGTGTTGCCACCGCTGCGCGGGAAATTGCCGGTCTGTACCGTGCCCGACATGGGCACATTGGGGCCACCATTGGCCAGCGAGATCGGTGCATTGGGGATGTCAGAGGCGGTCGGACGACTTAAACCCACGGCCGGGGCAAAATAGCCCAGCTCAGCGGTCTGGCCAATGCCGTAGCCACCCCAGGCCGGATTGCCGGCGTGCGCCCCGGGCTGAGCGAGGAAAAAGCTGGGGCCGCGTGCAGTCACATAACCCGAGTCCGAACGCTCAATGTCACTCTGTGACCATTGGCCGAATGAATAGAATTCAGCCGCTTCATTAAAACTGTGATTGAACGCAGCAGACAGGCTGTCGCGCTCCATGCCCACCGTCAGCAGACGCCACTGGGCATCATCTTCCCGGCAACTGCTATTGGGCTCGCCACGCTGAGCGGTGCGCGTACCGGTAAACAGCGGTGAACCATCTGCCGAGGTCAACTGCGAACACAGGGGGTCGGTGTAACGCAACGCATTGGTGCCACCTTCCGCAACAGCCTGATCAATCGCACTCTGGTTGATATAGGCCTCATTGAGCCGGGCGCCAAACGCAGCCTGATTGATCAGCGTGCCCAGACCGCCCACCACGCCGGTAAATTCGGAGCGCTCGTCATAGAAGCGCGCAGCGGTGATCGGCACCGGATCGCGGCGAAACATTTCACCCGCCAGCACCAGGTTGGTGCTGCCACTGTCATTGGCCCAGCCCCAGATGACGCTGCCGGTTTTATCAAATCGACTGCCGGCGCTCTCGATGTTCTGCACGTCGCCGTATATCTCCAGCCCTTCAAAGTCCGTGCGCATAATGATATTGACAGCGCCGGCCACGGCATCAGAGCCATACAGAGCCGAACCACCGTCGGTCAGTATCTCAACACGATCCACCATCACCAGTGGGATGGTATTGATATCAACAAACTCGCCGCCGGACGGCGTGGTCGTGGCAGCGGCGACCTGGCGCCTCCCATTAATCAGGGTCAGCGTTGAGTTTTCACCCAGGTTGCGCAGATTGATATTGGCGGTACCGGACAGGTTACCCAGTGCGGCGTTACTGCCGTCGGCACCTTCGTTGGAAATAGACCCTGAGTTAATTTCAAGATTTTTAATGACATCCCATATCTGGGAAGCGCCCTGAGCTTCCATTGACGCTCTGTCAACAGACTGTACCGGTGACGGCGCATCCAGCGGACTGCCGCGCAGGTAGGAGCCGGTAACAACAACTTCTTCAACATCGGGCTGCTGCGCAGCTGCCTGATCAGTGTTCTGGGCGCTCTGTTGTGCGTACAGGGGCAAGCAGGCGACACCGGATAGAACGCCTGTCATAACACGGGCTTTATTGATACTTCCAAGCCATCTTGACATGCAAAACCTCACTTAATTTTTCTTATGTAAAATGCCAAATTACGGTTACATGTTGCTTATTTTTCCAACCCATCATGACTTCTCCGTGCATCCGGCCAGCAACAGGCAGAAAAAGACACTCGGAACCTCTATGAAAAGCCGATAAACGATAGCCAATAGGCCAATGTATTGCAAACGGATTAACGCCGGGCGGACTCCTCCTATCGTGTCAAATTGCCAATCTGTTATAGTGACAACCCGTTACCTCGCCGACTCATTCACACAAGCGATTGACTACCCAAGTTATGTCCACCTTGAAAAAACTGGCCAGCCTGACACTGCTGCTGATTCTGATTCCCGTGCTGCTGGTCACTGTGGTTACGCCACCACTGATCGGCCTGCTGCTGCGCCCGCCTCTGCTGCAATCGCTGGAGCGCGCGCAGGCACTCAATATCGAGATTGAAAGCGTACGCTCTGGCTGGTTCAGCAGCGACGTTCAGTTCAGCATGGCAAGCAGCATTTTTTCCGCTGACGGTCTGTCACCGGTGCAACAATCAGCCATTCTGCACCTGAATCATGGCCCCATCATGTGGCATCTGTACGACTCCATGTTCGCGCTCGCCGACATTCGCCTGCTGCCCTCGCCTGACCAGAATGAAGCCAATTTTTCCGGCTCCGGTCTGCTTCGACTCAACACGCAGGGATATCTGGAATTTGATGCCATCACCGGGTTCACCGCCTTTGCCGGTGATCACTGGCTGGAAACCCGTGCCAGCTGGCCCGCCCACGCTTCCTGGCAGGGCTGGCAAGCAGTTCTGCGGGCACTGCAGATGACACTGTCGATAGACGCCAATGCCACTGCCCTGCTGCAAAGTCCGGCGGCTGATGCGCTTGTTGTCTACCAGCAGCAGGGCTGGGCGCACATTGCCAATGGCCGGGCACGCAGCACGATCCGGGTGCAGAATGAGGTACTTGATATCAACGGCACCGAGATGCCCATGAGTTTATTTCTAGACAGCCGGTAAATGCTGTAGAATAGCGGTCTGTACCTTATTTCTGTGTACCCAACTTCAAAGCACCGGCCAGCCGCCGGAAGGCCCCCGCCTGATGTCAACACCTGCCCAGCCTGAAACCTCGACAAAATCCCGGTCGCGACCTGAAACCGTCCCGGAGAGCAAGCAGGCCGTCAAACCCAGACACCTGTTTTCCTATCAGCCCTACTGGGCCGAATGTTTTGGCACGGCGCCCTACCTGCCCATGTCACGCGCGGAAATGGACGCCCTGGGCTGGGACAGCTGCGACATCATCATTGTCACCGCTGATGCCTATGTTGACCACCCCAGCTTCGGCATGGCCGTGGTCGGCCGCCTGCTGGAAGCGCAGGGCTTCCGCGTGGGCATCATTGCACAACCGGCCTGGGACAGCGCTGAACCGTTCAAGGCCCTGGGCGAGCCCAACCTGTTTTTTGGTGTCACTGGCGGCAACATGGATTCGTTGATCAACCGCTACACCGCGGATCTGCGCATCCGCACCGATGATGCCTATACGCCCAATGCGGAAGCCGGCAAGCGCCCGGATCGCTCCGTTATTGCCTACAGCCAGCGCTGTCGCGAAGCCTACTACAAGACCCCGATCGTCATCGGCGGCATCGAAGCCAGTCTGCGCCGTATCGCGCAATACGATTACTGGAGCGATCAGGTCCGGAAATCGGTGCTGATCGACGCCAATGCCGACATACTTTTATACGGCAATGCCGAGCGCGCACTCGTAGAAATAGCCCATGGTGTTGCCAATGGCCGCACCATCAAGGAGCTCAGCGATCTGCGCGGTACGGCTGTGTTGCGCCGCGAGGCACCGCCCGGCTGGACCGAAATCGACTCCACCCGCATTGACTGGCCAGGTCGGATTGACGATATCCCCAACCCGTATGATGTGCCGCACGATCAGATCACCGAACCCGATGCACGCAAAGTTCGCGAGGCAACTGAAGCCAAAGCGGCCGACGACGAGGTGACGGCAATACGGATTATCCCGTTGCCACTGCAGCGCAAATTCGACACCGATCCGGACAAAACCTATATCCGGCTGCCGTCCTACAACAAGGTGAAGAACGACCCGGCACTGTACGCCCACGCTTCACGCGTGCTGCACCAGGAGTCCAACCCCTACAACGCCAAAACCCTGGTGCAGAAACACGACACCCTGGATATCTGGGTGAATCCGCCGCCCATTCCGCTGGAAACGGATGAGCTGGACGGCGTGTTTGACCTGCCCTATCAGCGTCGGCCGCACCCGTCGTACGGCGATGCCCGAATTCCGGCTTATGACATGATCAAGACTTCGGTCAACATCATGCGCGGCTGCTTTGGCGGCTGCACCTTCTGTTCGATTACAGAGCATGAAGGCCGCATCATTCAGAGCCGCTCGGAAGAATCGATTCTGAAAGAAATCGAAAAAATACGCGACATGGTACCTGGTTTTACCGGCACGATTTCCGACCTGGGCGGCCCCACCGCCAACATGTACAAGCTCAACTGCAAATCACACGACATTCAGAAAAACTGCAAACGGCTGTCGTGTGTATACCCGACCATCTGCCAGCACCTGGAAACCGACCACAAGCCAACCACCCAATTGTACCGCAAGGCCCGTGCCATACCCGGCGTCAAGCGCGTGGCCATCGCCTCTGGTCTGCGTTATGACCTGGCGTTAAAAGACCCGGAGTACGTGGAAGAACTGGTCACCCATCATGTCGGCGGCTACCTGAAGATCGCGCCGGAACACAGCGAAGATAAAACGCTGTCGAAAATGATGAAACCCAGCATCAGTTCCTACGACGAATTCAAGAAAATGTTTGATCACTTTTCCGCCAAGGCAGGCAAGAAGCAATACCTGATTCCCTACTTTATTGCCGCGCATCCGGGATCTGACAACGAAGATATGATGAACCTGGGCCTGTGGCTGAAAAAACACAAATTCAAGCCGGATCAGGTACAGACCTTTTACCCCTCACCCATGGCGCTGGCGACGGCCATGTATTACTCGGGTAAAAATCCACTGAAAAAAGTAACCTACAAAAGCGAGCAGGTCGGCAGTATCAAGAACATCGAAGATCGCCGGGTGCAGAAGGCTTTTTTGCGTTATCACGACGAAAAGAACTGGCCGATACTGCGCACCACGCTGCGCAAGATGGGGCGGGCCGATCTGATCGGTGATGGCCTGCATCAGCTGGTACCTGATGACAAGCCGGGCCGTAAAGCGCGCCCGGCGAAGGCGCGGAGAAATGCCCGGCCCAAACGCACACGCAGCCTCTAAGAACAACGCACGACTGCAGGGATGCAGGAGGTAGAGAGACGCAGGGAGCCAAAGCCGACGACTGCATGGATGCAGGAGGTAGAGAGACGCAGGAAGCCAAAGCCGCGCCAGCTTCCTGTCAGCGTTTGTTCTTGAGAGCCCTCAGCGTTTGTTCTTGAAAGCCCTCAGCGTTTTTTCTTGAGAGCCCTCAGCGTTTTTTCTTAAGAGCCCTCAGCGTTTGTTCTTAAGAGCCTGCTCAAACAACGAGGCCATCGTTCCCGTCTGCCGCTTGTTCTGAGCCGCCGCCGCAAAGTCCTTCTTGCGCTTGTTGGACTCCGCTGATGTCGGACCCGGTCGTGATGGTCTGGCACCGGTTTCCGACGGCAAGGGGTCATCCAGGCGCATGGTCAAGGCGATACGCTTGCGCTCCTTGTCGACTTCCAGCACTTTGACTTTGACTATCTGCCCGGCGCTGACCACCTGGTGCGGATCTTTCACAAACTTGTCCGACAACGCCGAAATATGCACCAGGCCATCCTGATGTACACCGATATCAACAAACGCACCAAAGTTAGTGACATTGGTTACCGTACCTTCCAGAATCATGGCAGGCACCAGGTCAGACAGGGTTTCCACGCCTTCTTTGAATGTGGCCGTTTTGAACTCGCCCCGAGGATCGCGCCCCGGTTTTTCCAGCTCACGCAGAATATCTTCCACGGTCGGCAAACCAAAAACCTCAGTAACATAATCCTTGGCTTTCAGGGAACGCAAGAAGGCGCTGTCGCCAATAAGCGATTTGACTTCACGGCCATGGCGTCGTGCAATTTCTTCCACCAGCGGGTAGGACTCCGGGTGCACCGATGACGCATCCAGCGGATTGCTGCTTTCGTGAACGCGCAAAAAACCGGCGGCCTGCTCAAAAGTTTTGTCGCCGAATCTGGGTATCTTTTTTAAATCATCACGGCTGCGGAACTGACCGTTTTTGTCGCGAAATTCCAGAATATTACCCACCAGCGACTGGGTCAGCCCGGACACCCGTTTCAGCAGCGGCGCCGACGCCGAATTGACATCCACGCCCACCGCATTCACGCAATCCTCCACCACCCCGTCCAGGCTGCGCGACAGCTTGACCTGGCTGACGTCGTGCTGGTACTGGCCCACACCAATGGATTTGGGCTCAATCTTCACCAGCTCGGCCAGCGGATCCTGCAGGCGCCGGGCGATGGATACCGCGCCACGAATGGTGACATCCAGATCCGGCAATTCCTGCGAGGCGAATTCGGAAGCAGAATAGACCGACGCTCCGGCTTCATTGACCAGCACACGATTTAGGCCAAACTGCGGATGATCTTTGCAGAACGCGGCCACAAACTGATCAGTTTCACGTGATGCGGTACCGTTACCAATAGCGATCAATTGCACATCGTATTTCTGACACATGGCACGCAACACGGCGGCTGCCTCAACGACCTTGTTCTGTGGCGCGGTCGGGAAAATGGCACCATGGTCCAGCACCCTGCCGGTGGCATCTACGACACACATCTTCACACCAGTACGCAGACCCGGGTCCAGACCAATGGTGACTTTTTTACCCGCCGGTGGTGCCAGCAGCAGATCCTTGATGTTGCGCGCAAATACCTGAATAGCCTCTTCCTCGGCCAGATCGCGTAATTGCGTGAGAAAATCCGTTTGCAGATGCGTATGCACTTTCACGCGCCAGGTCCAGCGCACCACCTCCTGCAACCAGGTATCAGCGGCGCGCCCTTCATCAAGCACTTTCCAGTGCGAGGCGATCATCACTTCGCAACCGTGTTTGACCGGCGGCGCAGCGGGATCCACCGGAATATCAACCTTAAGATTCAGAATGCCTTCATTGCGGGCGCGGAACAACGCCATGACCCGATGCGGTGGAATTTTGGTGACGGCTTCGGAGAAATCAAAATAGTCGCGATACTTGGCGCCTTCCTGCTCCTTGCCCGGTATCAGCTCTGACGACAGATGCGCGTTTGACCAGAAGAAATCACGCAGTTTACCCAGCAGCGTTGCATCCTCGCCGAACTGTTCAATCAGAATGTGACGTGCACCGTCCAGCGCCGCTTTGACGTCGGCCACACCCAGTTCTGCATTGATGAAGGCCTCAGCTTCCGGTTCCGGCGAACGTTCGGGTTCGGCGAACAACATGTCAGCCAGCGGTTGTAAACCGGCTTCACGCGCAATCTGGGCGCGGGTGCGGCGCTTGGGCTTGTACGGCAGATACAGGTCTTCCAGTGTGGTCTTGGTGTCGGCTGCACGAATCTGCTGTTCCAGTTCCGGTGTCAGTTTTTCCTGTTCGCGGATACTTTTTAATATGGCATCACGGCGCTCGTCCATCTCCCGCAGGTAGATCAGGCGCTCCTGCAATTTACGTAACTGAATATCATCCAGCCCGCCTGTGACTTCCTTGCGATAACGCGCAATAAAAGGCACCGTGGCGCCATCATCCAGCATGGCCACAGTGGCAGCAACCTGCTCCGGGCGGGCGGCGATTTCTTCAGCAATTTTGTTGAACATGACGGTCATACTACTGGGTATCCTTATCGGTCTTGTCTGTCTGGTTCAAGTCTGTCTGGGTCTGGCTGACATTGGCGCGCCTGACGTGCTCATCAACGAAGGTCAGCACACCGCGCAATATGTTTATTTCCATGCTATCGGGGCGAATGCGCCCGAACAGGCGCCGCATACGCGGCATCAACAAACGCGGGTTTTCCGGGTCATGAAAATCCATCGCCACCAGCGTCTTTTCCAGATGCTCATAAAACAGCTCCATCTGGTGACCATCGGCTTTGGGTACGTCCCAGTACTCGTCTTCACTCGCCGGGTCATACATTGGCGCATCTGCGCCCAGCAGCCTGTCACCGGCGCGCTCGAGCATGGCAATGCGCACTTCATAACAGATCACCGCGACCGCAGCAGCCAGATTCAGTGAACTGTAGTCCGGATTTGCTGGTATCTGCACATGATAGTGGCACTGTTGCAGTTCTTCATTGGTCAGCCCGGTATCTTCACGGCCAAACACCAGCGCAATCTGTCCGCCATCGCTGGCAGCAGCGCGCTGAGCTTCCATCAGCACATGTCTGGCACACTGTCGGGGCGACAGCATGGGCCAGGGCATCCGCCGCGAGCGCGCGCTGGTGCCAATCACCATGGAACAGTCAGCCACCGCATCGACCAGGGTCGGAAACACCTTCGCCCGCTCTAGCACATCGGTGGCGGAAACCGCTCGCCACGTTGCCACATCACTGGGGTAATCGCGCGGGTCGACCAGGCGCAGATTGGCAATTCCCATATTTTTCAGTGCCCTGGCAGTAGCGCCGATATTACCGGGATGGGATGTATTGACCAGCACAACATGGACCCGGCTGAGGTCGAGCGCAGCGTTCTGATCCGGTCTTTCTATGAGGTCGCCTGTGGGGTGGCCTGGGGGATGGCTTGTGGGCTTGTCTTCGGGCAAAACACGACTCCAGCGGATAGTTTTATTCAGGGGCGGGATTATAACAACTAGTTAAGGACTGACTGCCAGCATTTTGCTATCATTCACCGTCTTTTAACACCGACATAACCAAACATTTAAGCGACCATCATGCATCCCGTTATCAATATCGCCCTCAGAGCCGCGCGCAGCGCAGCCGAACAGATCATCCACGTCAGCGACCGCCTGGACCGTGTCAGCATCATCGAAGACAACAACGGTGAGTTGATTACCAGCATGGATGTGGACGCCGAGCGTACCATCCTGTATCACCTGCGCAAAGCCTATCCGGACTTCAGCGTAGAGTCGCGCCTGAGCGGTTATACGGCCGGTGCCGACACTGACAACATCTGGTTGATCGATCCTCTGGCGGGCAATCGCAATTTTCAGCGTGGTTTTGGTTCCTTTTGCATCTCCATTGCCCTGAAAACAGCCAAAGGCATTACCCACGGTGTGGTGCTGAACCCGGCCGCCGGTCAGGAGTTCTGCGCCAGCCGTGGCGCCGGTGCGCAGTTGAACGACAGTCGTATGCGCACCGGCAAACTGACATCGCTGGAGAACGCCTATATCGGGCTGGACCCACAACCTGCCACGGACAGCTTTCTGATCCAGTTACAGGAACAATTGCTGGCATTGCCCGCTTACGTCCGCATGAGCGGATGCGCGCCGCTTGATATGGTATACGTGGCCGCGGGCCGTCTTGACGCCGGCTGGTGTCGCCCTCAGCACCACACCTCGCTGGCTGCGGCACAGCTGATTCTGCTGGAATCAGGCGCCCTGCTCAGCGACCCGCAGGGCAATCCACAAACCCAGGGCAGCAAAGAGTTGTTGTTTGCCAACCCCAAGGTCTTTAAACACCTGCTTCAGATCAGGCAATCACTGAAAGCATAAAACCTGCGCATCATAATCCGTTAACCACGATGGCCTGACATGGCAGAAAAAAGGGCAAACAAGCGTTACCAGCTGACCGACGGTCCCATTGCGTCGACACTTGTCAACATGACCATACCCATGATTCTGGGCATGTTCATGATGTTCAGTTTCAACCTTGTTGATACCTTTTTTATCAGTATGCTGGGCACCGAAGCCCTGTCAGCCATCAGCTTCACCTTTCCGGTCACCTTTACCATCATGAGCCTGGCCATCGGGCTCAGCATCGGCACCTCGGCGGTGGTCGCCAAATACATCGGCCGCGGCGAAATCGAAAAAGCCAAAGAAGCCTCTACCGTCACCAACTATGTCGCCATTGCCCTGGCTGGCGCCTTGGCGCTGGTTGGTTATCTGTTGCTGGATCAGATTTTCCTGTTGCTGGGCGCATCCCCGGCAATGCTGCCAGCCATTCGCGACTACATGGATATCTGGCTGCCCACCAGCGTCCTGCTGGTGGCCCTGATCTGCGCCAACTCGGTGTTACGTGCCAACGGTGACACCCGCACGCCCAGTATTGTGATGGCAGCCGCAGGCCTGGTAAATGCTGCACTGGACCCCCTCCTGATTTTTGGCTGGGGCCCGGTGCCGGCCATGGGTATTCAGGGCGCCGCGCTGGCGACGCTGTTTTCCTGGGTTGCCGCCTGCGTGTACCTGTTCTACTTTCTGGCCATTCGCCATGAATTGATCCACAAGGGCCTGCCTTCTGCCCAGGTGTTCAAAACGTCCGCACGTGAAATGCTGCGTATCGGCATTCCTGCCTCAGGCGCCAACATGATGACCCCTGTTGCCGCCGGCGTCATGACCGCCATTATTGCCGGCTATGGGGAAACCGCCGTCGCGGCCTTTGGCGTGGGCTCGCGACTGGAATCCATGGCCTGCATGGTGATCCTGGCCCTGTCCAGCACGCTGCCGCCATTTGTCAGCCAGAATCTGGGGGCAGGCCGCCTGGATCGAATTGAAGAAGCCTGCCGACTGTCGATGCGTTTTGTACTGGGTTGGCAACTACTGATTTACCTGCTGATGGCAGCAGGAGCCTCACTGATCGCCTGGGTGTTTACCCGCGACGAAGAGGTGGCCAGTATCATCCGCCTGTACATCTGGATCATGCCGCTGAGTTACGGTATGCAGGGCATCATAATTCTGTGCAATTCGGCCCTGAACGCCATTCACCGCCCCATGGTGGCCCTGTATCTGAGCATGGCGCGCTTCTTTGTATTTTATGTACCGCTGGCCTGGCTTGGCAGCACGCTGTTTGACCTGCCCGGATTTTTCGCCGGCGCCTTCCTGGGCAATCTGTTGATGGCCCTGTTGTCGTGGCTGACCTTCCGCCGCGTTCTCAACAAGGAACGCACCCAGCTTGACGTGGTCGGCGTTGCCTGATCTGCCCACAGTGGACGGTTTTGCAAAACTCTGGCCAGCCCCGCATCCGTGATTTATCCTTTGGGTAAGTTGCAAAAAAAACGAAGAGGGCATTGTCCAGGACCCTCATGCCGACGTCAGACAACTGTAGTCGACGCTGTAGCTGAAAAACCAGACAGACATTTTAACGGACACATTTGGATGGACGCACTAACCGCATTGCACAGCCGGGTATCGGTTTCCCGACTGACAGACCCGGCACCGGATCAACAGACACTCAACAACCTGTTCAAGGCGGCCATGCGCGCTCCTGACCACGGACTGCTGCGACCATGGCGCTTCCTGACTGTGCAGGGAGCGGCCCGTGAGCGCCTGGCAGATATTTTTGTGCAGGCGACGCTGCAGGATGAGCCTGATATCACAGCGGCAAAACTCGACAAGTTGCGCGGCAAGCCCCTGCGCGCACCCATGATCATTATTGCCATCTGCAGCCCCAAAGACCACCCGAAGGTACCCGTGCTGGAACAGCAACTGGCAACCGGCGCCGCCGTGGAAAACATGATGATTGCCGCACACGCGCAGGATGTGGGTGCCATCTGGCGCACAGGCCCCATGGCGACGCATGAAACCGTGACCCGGGCCCTGGGCCTGACAGGGCCGGAAAGCATCCTCGGGTTCATTTACCTGGGCAGTATTGACGGCCCCCGCCGTCCACTCAAAGAAGAAGACTTTAACGATTATTTTCAGGATTGGTAAATGCCCGATTCAGCACCCAAAAAAATAACAACAATGCGCACCACCGTTTTTAACACACCCCTGCTGACGCCCTTATTGCGAGGTATGGCGGCTGGCATTCTGACATTGCTGGGATGGCGGGCGATAGGTAAACCCATCGAAGATCAACGCTTTGTGCTGATCGGTGCCCCGCATACCAGCAACTGGGACTTCCCGTTGATGCTGATGGTGGTACTGAAACTGCAATTGAAACTGCACTGGATGGGCAAGCACAGCCTGTTCATGTTCCCGTTTGGTGGTCTGATGCGCTGGCTTGGTGGCATACCAGTTGACCGGCGCGCACATCACGGCATTGTCGAGCAGGTTGCAGCGCGGTATCAGGAAAACCCACAGCTTGTGGTGCTGGTGCCACCGGAAGGGACTCGTAAAAAAGTGGCGGAATGGAAAACCGGTTTTTATCACATCGCCAACAATGCGGGCGTCCCTATTCTGATGGGGTATCTTGACGTGAGTAAAAAAGAGGCCGGTCTGGCAGATTTTTTTTATCCTACCGGCGACGCAGAGGCCGACATCAAACAGATTCGTGCCTTCTACGCCGACAAGAAAGGTATCAGGCCTGAGAACGCAGACTAGAATCTTCTTCGGCCTGCGCGGCACAGTTCAGACTACCCAGAACGTGCTGAAAAACGAATGCGGCGTAGTCTGCAATACTGACTTTCAGATGCTGAAACTTCCAGCGCTTCAGGTACCACTGTTGCAGCATAGCCGTTGTGCTTGACGCTAACAGGGCCAGGTTGCCGTCGTGATGAAATACGCCTGACTCTATGCCGTCACGGAATATTTCCTGCAGTCGCTGGTCAAATTTCAATTCCATCCGGGTGGCAGCTTCACGCTGTGCTTTATCCAGACCTTTGGCCTCAATAAAGCAGAAATAGTACCAGGGATGCATGATGTCATTCATGTACAGGTCGGCATTTATAACAGCTTTCAGCCGATGGTAGGGATCCAGCTTGTGTTGTTCCAGGTCGGACATGACGTCATCGATGGTTTGCCTGACAACAGCCTCAATGGCGGACGCCAGGTCACTTTTGCTGCCGATATAGGCATAGAGCCCGCCCATGCTGATCTGAGTTTCACGGCTCAAGTCGCGCAGACTCATGGAGTGGAAACCCTGACTGTTAGCCAGACGAAAGGTGCAGGTAAAAATTTTCTGCAGGTTGCGCAGCGCTGTTTTACCGTTCTTTATCTGCATGCGCTCATGGTGTACGGCAAAGACGCGCTGCCACAGCGGCTCGCCTTCGAGTATCCACGTGCGACGGAAAGCCTCGATACTTGTGTCCTGTGGCCAGCTGTTAGTTATTGTTTCCACGACGTTATCATCCACGCTGGATATCTCCCTGTAAAAACCTTGCAGCTCATCAGTGTACATCAAGCGTGTGGTCTAAAACAGTGTTGCCTCCCGGCCACTGTTTTCAGCCATTACAGCAGCGCTGAAAACACTGCGTACAGGCCTGAAAATGCGCATAACGCCAATGAGCCACCCCGGATAGCCTGCGCCGGTAGTCGATGCATGGTTTTGCGGGCGACCCAGTAACCCAGAACAGTTGCTGGCAACAGAGGCAGAGACAGCCAGAGATGAATCAGGCCAAAATGCCCAATAGGCGCAAGAATTATCAATGAAATCAGGCAGCTGACCACAAAAAACGCGGCCAGATTGGCACGAATCAAAGCCAGATCCTGATGCTGCCACAGCAGCGCCATGGGCGGTCCGCCGATGGATGTGCTGGTGCCCATGAACCCTGACAGAAACCCGGCTGTCATCATCCGCCCGGGCGTGGGATGCCAGCGTAATGATGACAGGCTGACACCTACTGCAAACAACACCGTCAGCCCTATCCACAGCGCCAGCATGTCCTTGTCGATCATCAGCAGCAGACCGGCGCCGGCCAGCGAACCGGGTATGCGTCCAATCACGGCGGATTTTAATCCCTGCAGGGACACACCGTCACGAAACGCCCAGGCATTGATCAAGGACAGCAGCAGGGCACATACCGTGACCGGCGCCGGCACAAAATCAGGGTTGATGAAAAACAGCACGGGTGCAGCAATCACCGCCAGACCAAAACCGACCGCCGTCTGGACAAATGCGCCAACAAAAACCAGTACGACAGCGACCACGATATCCATGTATACCACCCGTCCGCGATAAAACCGGGTATTTTACGCGAAGCTGGCGCCAGGGTCGCGCACAGTTGTTATACTGGCAACCATGTATCCCATATCCTATATTGAACCGGTTTTTCGTCCACCCAGCGAGTGGAAATCCCTTATCCTGCAGGTTACCAACGGCTGTTCCTGGAACAACTGCACGTTCTGCGACATGTATACGGCCGAACAGAAACGTTTTAAACCCGTCCCGCTCGAGCAAACGGAAGCACAGCTAAAAAGCATCGTCGACGCCGGCTACCCCGTCTACCGGGTGTTTCTGGCAGACGGTGATGCCATGACCCTGTCAGTTCGCCGACTGCATGAGATCATGGACATGCTGAACCGTTGGTTGCCGCATAAACCCCGTGTCAGTGCCTATTGTCTGCCGCGCAACCTGAAAAACAAATCGGTAGAGGATTTGCGCGACCTGCGTGCCAAAGGACTCAGCCTGATGTATGTCGGCTGTGAAACCGGTGACAACGAGTTGTTGACACTGATTGAGAAAGGCGAAAGTTTCGCCAGCTCACTGTCAGCACTGGAGAAAATGAAAGCCGCTGGCATCAAGAGTTCAGTCATGGTGCTTAACGGTCTGGGCGGCCCGGAACTCAGTGAACGCCATGCCATCGAAAGCGCACGCCTGATGAATGCTGCGCAGCCGGAATATCTGTCCACCCTGGTAGTCGATTTTCCGCACGGCAGCGAACGCTTTAAAACGAATTTCAATGGCCGCTGGCGTCAGCTCAACAAACCGGAACTGTTTCGCGAAATGGAAGTCTTTCTGGATCACCTGGAGCTGGAAAGCACCATCTTCCGCAGTGATCATGCATCCAACTATCTGGTCCTGAAAGGCGTGCTGGGTAAAGACAAAAACCAGATGCTCAACACCATTCGCACCGCCATCAATCAGCCCGGCCGCATTCCATTGCGTGAAGAATGGCAACGCGGCTTATAAGGCAGCAACAACACCGTTGACGAAACAGTCAGTACAAAATGACACTGCGTATCGATTTACCCTCATGCATCAGATCAAAGGCATCATTGATCTTATCCAGTGGCATGGTATGCGTAATCAGATCATCAATGTTCAGCTTGCCTTCCATGTACCAGTCAACGATCGTTGGTACATCGGTGCGGCCGCGGGCACCACCAAACGCACTGCCACGCCACACCCGGCCGGTCACCAGCTGGAACGGTCGTGTCGAGATTTCCTGCCCCGCGCCGGCGACACCGATAATAATCGATTCACCCCAGCCTTTGTGACAGGCTTCCAGCGCCTGCCGCATGGTATTGACGTTGCCGATGCATTCAAAGGTATAGTCCGCACCGCCTTTGGTGGTTTCCACAATCGCCTCTACCACATCATGGACTTCTTTCGGGTTGATAAAATCTGTCATGCCGAATTTTTTTGCCAGCTCGACCTTGGCCGGATTGATATCGACACCCACAATCTGTCGCGCCCCGACCATGCGCGCAGCCTGAATAACATTAAGGCCGATGCCGCCCAGACCAAAAACCACAACACGCGATCCCGGCTCAACTTTGGCATCAAACACCACCGCGCCTACTCCGGTGGTGACACCGCAACCGATGTAGCAGACTTTATCTACCGGTGCATCGTTGCGGATCTTGGCCACAGCAATTTCGGGCAACACGGTATAGTTGGAAAACGTGGAACACCCCATGTAATGCATCAGAGGCTTGCCATCCAGCGAGAAACGACTGCTGCCATCAGGCATTACGCCTTTACCCTGAGTGCTGCGAATGGCCTGACATAGATTGGTTTTGGGATGCAGACAGTAGTCGCACTCCCGGCATTCCGGTGTATACAGGGGAATCACCGTATCACCCACCGCCACAGATTTGACGCCCGCCCCCACTTCAACCACCACACCGGCACCTTCATGCCCCAGAATGGTCGGGAATATGCCCTCCGGGTCATCACCCGAAAGCGTAAATGCGTCCGTGTGGCACACACCGGTGGCTTTCAGCTCCACCAACACCTCACCTGCCCTGGGGCCTTCCAGATCGACTTCCAGCACTTCCAGTGGTTTTCCGGCACCAAATGCCACGGCTGCTCTTGTTTTCATCTGCTTTGTCCTCTGCTGATACTGCTACGCAAGCAAATACTTTGCGTGGAAACGTAAATGGTCTTCGATAAATGACGCTATAAAATAATAACTGTGATCATAACCCTGCTGATAACGAATAGTCGCGTCCGCCTTGTCCCGGATGACTGCTGCCAGATTCTCGGTCAGCAACTGCCCCGCCAGAAACTCATCGGCGGTGCCCTGATCCACCAACAGGGGCAATGGCAAACCATGTTCTTTAATCAATTCAACGCTGTCGTGCTCAGCCCAGGCACTGCGATCATCACCCAGATACTGTGTCAGTGCTTTTTGACCCCAGCTGCAGGCCATGGGATTGACGATAGGTGCGAATGCTGACACCGAGGTGTATTGCGACGGATTCCTGGCGGCGATAGTCAGCGCACCATGTCCGCCCATGGAATGCCCGCTGATGGCTTGCCTGGCATTCACCGGAAAATGTGTGGCAACAAACCCGGGCAATTCCCTGGCGATGTAGTCATACATACGGTAGTGCGCTTTCCAGGGCGCCTGGGTGGCGTTGACGTAGAAGCCTGCCCCCTGCCCCATATCGTAGCTGTCATCGTCGGGCACGGCAGCACCGCGCGGGCTGGTGTCGGGCACGACCAGTACCATGCCCAGTTCGGCAGCCACGCGCTGCGCGCCGGCCTTGGTGCTGAAGTTTTCATCATTGCAGGTCAGTCCCGACAGCCAGTAAAGCACGGGCAGTTTCTGGTCTGACGACATGCCCGATGGCAGATAGACGGAGAAGCGCATAACACATTGCAGCGACTCTGACGGATGTTCGATGCGAACCTGTTCGCCACCGAACAGGCGTTGATTGCTGATGACTTTCATATCGGCTCCTGCATACCGGTTCCTGCTGTTTTAAGTTTCAAGCCGTGACGATAAACCACAGCGCCGGAAAAAACCAATGCAATTGGCTGCAGCCCGGCACCAGCGCCTGCGCGGCAGCGCTCCGCAGACATGGATGTTATAATCTGCGCCCGTCCAGCCGCAGCGGGCGGCCGTGCTTCCGGAGGTGTTGTCTTTGATCACAGTTGCTGGTCCCCTTGCCCTGTCTGTTGAGCGCCTGCTGGTGCTCGCCGGTTTTGCCATCGCGCTGCTGGCTGGCTGGCTGCTGACCCGTCACCGGCGTATACGCCTGGAGCCGACGCTTACCGGTATGCTGGTGCTGGGTTTTATCAGTTCACGCCTGGCTTTTGTGTTGCTGTACCTGGAAGACTATCTGATTGAGCCGCTCAGCATTATCGATATCCGCGATGGCGGCTTTGATTTTGTGGCCGGTATTGCGGCTGCCGCCTTGTTTGGCATGTATCGCGGCTGGAAACATCCCGGCATGCGCAAACCACTGGCGCTGGCAGTGCTGAGTGGCGCCGCAGTGTGGGGCGGCGGCACCCTGAGCATCAGCCGGACCGAACCGCCCCGCCCCGCCCTGCCGCCCATAGCACTGAGTTCTCTCACCGGCGCCGAAGTCAATCTGCAATCACTCAATGACCGGCCCATGGTGGTCAATCTGTGGGCCACCTGGTGCCTGCCATGCAGGCGGGAAATGCCGGTATTGGAAGCGGCCCAGCAGCGCGACAGCGGGGTCAACTATGTGTTTATCAATCAGGCCGAATCGGCTGACCGGATCATGGACTATCTGGCAGACGAAGGGCTGACCCTGAACAATGTGCTGCTGGATGCCAGCGCCGTGTCCGCGCGCCTGCTCGATACCCGGGGTTTACCCAGCACCTACTTTTTTGATGCGGACGGCAACATGACCGATGCACATGTCGGCGAATTGTCACGCGCAACGCTCAGTCAGCAGTTACGCAAATTGCGTTAACGGGCAAGTCGGTTGCATTCAGGTTGCCGCCCCCCGAGGCTGGCCGGACCTGGCAAACTCCCTGTGCCATGATAGAATCGGGCGGCGATGATGAACAATCAACAACAGTCAGGGCAGGTTCAACATGAGCGATCAGCAGCAAGCCAGCTTCAAGAGTTTCCAGGAAAGCAGTCAGGAAGACTGGCAGATCATTGGCAAAGCCTTCAAGGGGTTTGCCGGCGAACTGCCGACGCGTGTTATCAAACACCTGCGTCTGCTGGAAGGTGACTGCGGCGGCTTTCCGGTCGATCGCCTGGAACACTGCCTGCAAACTGCGACCCGCGCCTGGGAAGCCGGCGAGGATGAAGAATACGTGGTGGTCGCCCTGTTGCACGATATCGGCGACACCCTGGGTACCTACGATCATGGCGAAATTGCCGCTGCCATTTTGAAACCCTTTGTCTCCGAAGCCAACCATTGGCTGCTGCGCCATCATCAGATCTTTCAGGGCTACGACTACTTTCATCACCTGGGCGGTGACCGGAACATGCGGGATAAATACCGGGACTCGCCCTACTACGAGTACACCCGGCATTTCTGCGAAGTGTACGATGGCAAGGCGTTTGACCCGGACTACGAGTCCAGACCGCTGGCGTTTTTTATACCCATGGTCGAACGGGTCATGGCCCGACCCCGCAAAACCATCTTCAACGGCATTAAAGATGCCTGAGGAGCCGGGCCCCGGACAGACCGATAACGGTTATCGGCGCCCGAGCGCGAAATACGCACCTGCGACCAGTGCGATGACGCCACCAATCAGAAACAACATGGTTTCATCGGTAAATCGCCCCGTCATGGCTTCGGTCAGTTGATCACCGACCGACTGGGTGGACTGCCATCCGAAGTACAGCATGATTGCGCCGACCACCAGCAGAATCAATCCTAATAGCTGTTTGCTTGGCATAACCTGACTCCTGTTCAGTTATTGGTATTTCCATTGTTGACTGCTTTTGTACTTCTGTTGCTTTGTGGAGCTGTCGTTTTTGATACTAACATACTAGTTGTGACTGCCACGCACTGTGACTGCCATGCATAGAACAAAATCACACCCAAGGAGATCACACCATGAATAACAATTATTTTGACCTGAGCGGAAAAGTTGCCTTGATAACCGGCGGCAACGGCGGTATTGGCCTTGGGTTCGCGCGAGCCCTGGCGATGGCAGGTGCCAGTGTCTGCATCTGGGGTCGCAATGCGGACAAGAACGAGCAGGCAGTCGCGGAGCTCAGCGCGATAGCCACCCATCCCGGACAAAAAGTGCTCGCAATGGTCTGTGATGTCGCCGATGAAAACCAGGTCAGCGACTGTTTCGCAAACACTGTGCAGCACTTTGGCCGGGTCGACACCTGCATCGCCAATGCAGGCGTTGGCTCGGGCTTTGATCGCTTTCACCAGATGCCAACCGCCAACTGGCGACAGGTCATGGACATCAACCTCGATGGCTTTTTTTACACCTTACGTGCCGCTGCCGGGCACATGACGGAACGCGCGGAGAACGGTGATCCGGGTGGTCGTCTGATCGGAGTTTCATCACTCGGCGCTTTGTGCGGCATGGCCCGCGGCGAGCACTACGCCGGCAGCAAGGGCGCCGTGATCTCCATCATGCAGGGTCTGGCGGTGGAATACGCCCGCTTTGGTATCACTGCCAACAGCATTCTGCCAGGACACATTCATACTGAGATGACGGACAAGAACTATAATAACGAAAAGTTCGCCAATGCCATTCTGCCCCGGATACCGATGCGCCGCTGGGGCAAGCCGGATGATTTTGGTGGCATTGCCGTTTACCTGGCGAGCGCTGCCAGCGCCTACCATACTGGCGATAAGTTTCTGATTGACGGTGGTTTTTTTATTTTCTGACAAACGCTCGACCCGGACAAAATACCGATGTCACTTGACTATCAACCGGCTAAGGTGGTTAATACACCCTTGGCTGCATAGCAGGTGGCCGCCGCGGGGCAAGGTTTGTAGGCAGACGAAAATGTGCATACAAAATTTGCCTGGCAGGCCTGGCCAGCGTATCAGCCACAGCGCTTAATCAAGACGCTGTCATACTCAACCAAAAAGGATGTTACCCATGATAAATACCCTAAAAAAGCCTGTAATGTACACGATGATGGCTGCTTTTCTTGCCGGTGGCATCGCCGCCCCTGCAACCGCCGACATAGTAGACAACAAGCAATTGGCAATGCAGTCGGAACTGCAAATGCAGCGTGACAGCGTATTGAACCTGATGGCGCGCGATGATGTTCAGAGCACCATGATGGCCTACGGCATCAGCGCAACCGACATCGAAAACCGTATCAACAACCTGACCGAAGCAGAACTGCTGCAGATCCAGGGCCAACTCGATCAGTTGCCTGCTGGTGAAGGTGCGCTGGGCGCCGTGCTGACCATTCTGTTGATTTTCATCCTGCTGGATATTGCCGGCGTGACTGACATTTTCCCGGGAATCTGAACATTCGGGCAAGGTCTGCATGAAAGCGCTGTTACTGCCTCTGTTCAGCCTGATCCTGCTGGCGTCCTGTGTATCGCCGCCGCAATCCGCGGCGCTGCTGCATGAGATGCCGGCACAGTTCAGTGACGCCGTCCTTGTCCCCGATGTGCCTTTTTATCCGCAGGAAGATTACCAGTGCGGCCCCGCCGCGCTGGCCACCGTGCTTGGTGCAAGCCAGGTTCAGGTAAGCCCGGATGATCTTGTGCCGCTGGTCTATGTGCCAGGGCGACAGGGTTCATTTCAGATTGAAATGGTAGCCGCCGCCCGCAGTTTCGGGCGGCTGGCCTACCAATTACCCCCTACCCTGCAGGCCATGTTCAGCGAAGTCAGCCGCGGCCACCCGGTGCTGGTGATGCAGAACCTGGGCCTGGACTGGTATCCGCAATGGCACTTTGCGGTGCTGAAGGGTTTTGACCTGGTACAGGGGCATGTGATTCTCAACTCCGCCCTGACCGAAAACTATGAAGTGCCGCTGGCGACCTTCGAGCGCACCTGGGCGCGCGCCGATCACTGGGCGGTGCTGGTTGTTGAACCCGGCATCATGCCTTTGAGCGCAACACCTGAACGCTATTTTAATGCCGTTGTCGCCCTGGAGGGCAACAACCCGGCCGAACTAAGCAGCCGGGCCTACCAAAGCGGCCTTGAGCGCTGGCCCGGCAACAGCAGTCTGTTGATGGGTTATGGCAACCTGTTGTACAGCCAGGATGATCTTGATGGCGCCGCGCGGCACTACCGCCAGACCATTGATTTCCACCCAGACTACGCACCCGCCTACAATAATCTGGCGCAGATATTGTTGCAGCAATCAGAACTGGCGCAGGCGCTGACACTGGCAGACAAAGCCGTTGAGCTTGGCGGTGACTTCAGTGACAATTACGCTGGCACCCGGCAACGCATTCAGGCAGCGATCAAAGCACAGAGCAGGCAATCACGCTGAGCTTACACCAGCCCTGCCACCTTTTTTAACGGCACCCTGCTTTAAATAGGACAATATCTGGCCTACATAACGCTATCATGGCACTCATCATACTTTTTCTGACGCCCCATTTTCTGACGCCCTACTATCTGACACACTATTACCTGAACTCCTATGACGCAAAAAAAATCAACATCAGTGGTCGAATCCATCATCGTCCGTGGCGCCCGCCAGAACAATCTTAAAAATCTGACCCTTGAACTACCCGTGAATCAGTTGATCGTGATCACCGGGGTCAGCGGTTCGGGCAAATCAACATTGGCCTTCGACACGATATATGCCGAAGGCCAGCGCCGCTATGTAGAAACTTTTTCCGCCTACGCACGTCAGTTTCTTGATCGCATGGACAAGCCTGCGGTGGACAGCATCGAAGGCATTCCGCCCGCCATTGCCATTGATCAGACCAATCCGGTCAGAACCTCGCGCTCTACAGTCGGCACCATGACCGAACTGAATGACTATCTGAAACTGGTGTATGCCCGCCTTTCGCACTTGCATTGCCCGGACTGCCAGCGTGAAGTCAAACGCGATTCGACACAGAGCATTGTTGCGGCATTGTATGATTCAGTGGCGCCGGATACACGCCTGCACATCTGTCTGCCGGTCTCGGTACCACACAATTTCACTGACGAGGAGGTCATGCAATGGCTGACGCAGCAGGGTTACACCCGCATCCAGAGCAAGACTGAGGGTCAGGTACATGCAGTGCAGGACCGACTGCGCCTGACACCGGAAAATCAGGCCCGACTGGCCGAAGCCATCGAAACCGCGCTGCACCATGGCAGCGGTCATGTTGTGATATACGCTGCGCCGGATACCGACTCGGCAAAGGTACTAAAATACTCAAGCCGCCTGCATTGTGCCCACTGCGATCGCGAGTTCAGTGACCCAAGCCCCAGCCTGTTCTCCTTCAATTCGCCGATAGGCGCCTGCGCGAGCTGCAAAGGCTTCGGCCGTATTATCGGTGTTGATTTTGATCTGGTCATTCCCGATACCAGCAAAACCTTGCGCGAAGGCGCCGTCAAACCCTGGCAAAGCCCGAGCTACCACGAATGTCAGCTCGACATGGAGAAAGCGGCTGGCAAACGCAAAATTCCACTGGATACACCCTGGCGCAAGCTCAGCCGGGCACAGCAACAGTGGGTACTGGAAGGCGAAGGGGATTGGGACGAAGGTGTCTGGTACGGTGTGCGCCGTTTTTTCAACTGGCTGGAAGGCCGTGCCTACAAAATGCATATTCGTGTGCTGCTATCCCGCTACCGCGCTTACACCGAATGCGGTACCTGTCATGGTGCGCGCCTGAAACCCGAAGCCCTTTGGTGGAAACTGGCACAGCAGTATGCCATCAATGAATTGATGCAATTGCCACTGGAACAGTGCGCTGACTTTTTTGCACAGCTTAAACTGCCATCGAACCTGGATACCGCCACCGATCTGTTGATGGGCGAAATTCGTTCGCGTCTGGGTTACCTGCTGGACGTAGGACTGGGCTACCTGACGCTTGACCGACAATCCAGAACCCTGAGTGGTGGCGAAGTTCAGCGCATCAATTTGACGACAGCGCTGGGCACTTCGCTGGTCAACACCCTGTTCGTGCTGGACGAACCCAGCATCGGTCTGCATACACGGGACATGCAGCGCATGGTCAATATCCTGCATCGATTGCGTGATGCAGGCAATTCACTGATTGTGGTTGAGCATGATCCGCAGGTCATGCTGGCTGCTGATCTGATCATCGATATCGGCCCCGGACCCGGCAAGAACGGCGGAGAAGTGCGCTTCGTGGGCACACCGGCACAACTGCTGCGTGACCGGCAATCATTGACCGGCCAGTACCTGCGCGGAGAGCGTAATGTCCAGGACCTGGTTGTAGTCAATGACAGCAGCGGTGGAGATACATCCCGGTACATCAGTATCAAAGGCGCCAGTGAACACAATTTGAAAGACATCGATGTCGACATTCCACTCGGCGGACTGTGTTGCCTGACCGGTGTCAGCGGTTCGGGCAAATCCACGCTGATGCGCGACGTATTGTACCGTGGTTTGTGCCGTGAATACGGGATTACAACGGAAGCGCCCGGCAGTCATCAGTCCATTCACGGATATGAGCACCCGGACACCGTGGTGCTGGTTGATCAGAGTCCTCTAGGCAAGACCACCCGCTCCATACCCGCCACGTATGTCGGGGCCTTTGACGTTATTCGCAAGCGTTTTGTTGCTCAGCCCCTGGCCAGGGAACGGGCTTATACTCCCGGAATATTCAGCTTCAACTCCGGCAACGGCCGCTGCCCGGTCTGCGCCGGCAACGGTTTTGAACACGTGGAGATGCAATTTCTCAGTGATATCTATCTGCGTTGCAGCGAGTGTCATGGTCGTCGCTATCGGCGCGAAATCCTGGACATCACCCTGCTTGATCCTCGTGATGACAGCCGGGCCCTGTCGATCGCAGACATGCTCGAATTGACCGTCAGTGAAGCGTTGGAGTTTTTTGCTGACGATGCTGAAGTGACCAGCTGCCTGCAACCACTGGTGGATGTCGGGCTGCACTATCTGCAGCTGGGCCAGGCGGTACCCACACTCAGTGGTGGTGAGTCCCAGCGACTGAAACTGGCAGGCCATCTGGCTGACGTGTCACGCCAGCGCAACAAGAAAGGCAGGTCCAGACACAAAGGTATACTGTTTCTGTTTGACGAACCCACGACCGGGCTGCATTTCCATGACATCAGCGTGCTGCTGGCGGCTTTCCGCAAACTGATTGACGCCGGCCATTCGCTGCTCGTCATCGAGCACAACCTTGATATTATCCGCAGCGCCGACTGGATTATCGATATCGGTCCGGAAGGCGGTCATGATGGCGGACAGCTGGTAGCCCAGGGCAGCCCGGACGACTTCCTCGCCGGCAGACCCGGATATACCGCCGCGGCATTGGTGCAATATGAAAGCGATCGGCTGCTTAATCAACAACGGGGCAATCAACGTCAGGCTGGCCGGAATTTAAACCAGACCTTACAAAAGCCCGGCCAAAAAACCACCAAGGCTGTTAAACCGGTACAGGCAATCCAGATACATCACGCGCGCGAGCACAACCTGAAAAACGTCGATGTCCGCATTCCCTGGAACCAATTTACCGTGGTCACCGGTGTTAGCGGCAGCGGCAAAAGTACGCTGGCATTTGATATTGTTTTTGCCGAAGGGCAGCGCCGTTATCTGGAGTCACTGAATGCCTATGCCAGGCAATTTGTGCAACCAGCGACACGACCCGATGTTGATGCCATTCACGGCATTCCGCCCACGGTCGCAATTGAACAACGCACCAGCCGTGGCGGCCGCAAAAGTACCGTGGCCACGCTGACCGAGATCTATCATTTCCTGCGCCTGATCTTTGTCAAACTGGGCACACAGCATTGCCCACGCTGTGATGTCCCCATCGAGCCGCAAAGCCGGGAAATGATTCTGGCCCGCCTGATGCAGGACTGGAAGGGCGTCGATATCAATGTGCTGGCACCTGCTGTCGTCGCGCGCAAGGGTATTTACAAAGAGCTCGCCGCCTGGGCGGTGAGCAAAGGTTTCAGCGAACTGCGTGTCGATGGCAACTACCTGCCCGCCGATAACTGGCCCGTGCTGGATCGCTACAAAGAACACAATATTGAAGTATTGATAGGCAGTTGCCAGGTAGACGCGCGACAGGAAACAGCCCTGACCGCGCTGGTGGATCGGGCACTGGCGGTGGGCAATGGCCTGCTTATGGTCGCTGCCAGACCCAGTGGCAAAAAATCACGCAAAGACAGCCTGTTTTCAACCCGGCGGGCATGTCCGTCCTGTGGTGACAGTTTTGATGACCTGGATCCGCGCCTGTTCTCGTTCAATTCGCGTCACGGCTGGTGCAAAAGCTGTTTCGGGACGGGCGAGGTAATAGCACAATTTGACGAGGAGCAGACCGGTGAGGAAGACACCTGGCTCGAACGCGATCACGAACATGCCGGTAAAACCTGTGGCAAGTGCAAAGGCAGTCGCCTGAATCCGACGGCATTGGCGGTGCGTTTCCAGCAATGGAACATTGCCGACTTGACAGCCCAGTCAGTCGACAAGGCTGAGAAGACGCTGGCCCAGGTCCGTTTTGATAAAAAACAGCAATCCATCGCCCGCGATATTGTTGTGGAGCTGAACAGCCGATTAAAATTTCTGCAAAAGGTTGGCCTGGGTTATCTCAGCCTGAACCGGGCGGCCCCGACGCTGAGCGGAGGCGAGGCCCAACGCATCCGGCTGGCATCCCAACTCGGTTCCAATCTGCAGGGTGTATGTTACATTCTGGACGAACCCACCATCGGCCTGCACGCGCGCGACAACCAGTTGTTGATCAAGACCCTGCGTGAACTCCAGCAGCATGGCAATACCGTGGTCGTGGTGGAACACGACGATGCCACCATGGCTGAAGCCGACTATCTGATTGATGTCGGGCCCGGCGCCGGCATACTGGGTGGAGAGATTGTGGCATCCGGCACATTTTCCCAGTTGAAGAAAAACAAGCGCTCGCTGACCGGTCAATTCCTGGCCAACCCTCTTCGTCATCCATTGATGGAACTGCGCGACCAGCAGGCACGTGATGCTCTGGAACCGCAGTCGCTGGAAATCAGCGGCGCCCAGCTCAATAATCTGCGCAATATCTCGCTGAGTATTCCGCTGCGGCGACTGGTGGCTGTCAGTGGTGTCAGCGGCAGTGGCAAGAGCACACTGATCCGTTCTGTGTTGTACGACAACCTGCGCCAGGTACTGGTTCAGAAAGGCAGGAAGCGTAAAGCCATCAAGTGGCACGGCTGCGACGACATTACCGGCTGGCAGGAGATCGATGCCATCCTGCAGGTGGATCAGACTCCCATCGGCAAAACCCCGCGCTCGTGCCCGGCCAGTTACATTGGCATCTGGGACACCATTCGCAAACTGTTTGCCGACACTGTGGATGCCCGCTTGCGAGGCTATCTGCCGGGTCGTTTTTCTTTTAATGTCTCCGGTGGCCGTTGCGAAACCTGCGCCGGTAATGGCATGCAGAAAATAGAAATGAATTTCCTGCCCGATGTGCGGGTGGATTGCGAAGACTGTGGTGGCTGGCGCTTTAATGCTGAAACCCTGTCCGTGTTATACAAGAACAAGCATATCGGTGAAGTGCTGGCCATGAACATTGATCAGGCCGTTGAGTTCTTCGAGCCGGTGCCTTCGGTTTATCATCCGCTGCGTCTGCTGCAGGATGTCGGTCTGGGGTATCTGACGCTGGGTCAGCAAAGCCCCACTCTGAGTGGCGGCGAAGCCCAGCGCATCAAACTGGTGTCAGAGCTGGCCAAGGCCAAACCGCACCTTGCACTCCGGGGCAGCAAACCGCCACATAAACTCTATGTGCTGGACGAACCGACGGTGGGCCTGCACATGGCCGACGTGGAGAAACTGCTGCGCGTACTGCATCGCCTGGTCGACACGGGCAATTCGGTAATTGTCATCGAACACAATCTGGACGTTATTGCAGAAGCGGACTGGGTCATTGATGTCGGTCCTGAAGGCGGCGATGCCGGTGGTAAAATCGTCACCCAGGGTCCTCCGGCCAAAATCGCCAAAAGCAAAAAGTCCCACACCGCAAAATTCCTAGCACCCATGCTGACCGCCTGAACGCAATACTCATAGGATTGACTCGGTTCTGCAGTGAAACGCTACAACAGGTTCGGGTGGCGGGGTGTGACTGCTTGAGGGGCGTACGCGACCCTTGGACGGTCGCATCCGAGCCCCCCATGGCCGGTTTTTGCTCCTGCAAAACCTGCATTTCCGCCTTCCATGGCGGTCAGAAGAGTTTTACGGGCGTCCCCGAAAGCAGTCACACCCCACCGCTCGAACCGGGATACGAAGTGCTCCCGCAGACCGGCAACGCCTAACGGAACTGACAGACATATAAACAGTCCAATGGGCATCGTTGCCAACAATTACAACCGCCGATGAACACCACCCAGCATCCGCAGAATACAAATCAGGATACTCGACCAGAGCCCCCGATCCTGACCGATCTGCAGCTGGACGACGACCCGGATACCCGGCACATCCCCGAATCAACCCGGATCCTGCCAGTCACATTGCTGATCAGCCTGTCCGCGCACGTGATTATTCTTGCCCTGGCCGCCTACGCCGCCAACCGCGATGGTCATCAGGTAGAGCAAACGACCGCCCAGCCCAGCATTCAGATACGCTTGCAACAACCACCGACGCAGGCCACTGCAGCCAGCAACAACGAGGAACTGCCATCACCACCAGACGACCCAGTGACAACCGACGAGGCCATACCGTCAACAGACACTGAGACAGCCGAGCCGGACACATTAACAACTGAAACCCTCGCTCAGCAGCCAACCCTGATAGAAGAGCCTGCCACACCCGCTGCGCCGCCATCCGTACAAGTCCCCTCACTCACCGATCTGCGCACCGCCGCACGCAACCGCGCCGGGCAGGACCGTGAGAGTCGCTCCATGCACCCCGACTGCCTGACCCGCGAACGTCGCAGTGCCTTTCTTGATTGCGACGAAGACGCTGGCTACGACTATGCCAGCGCCGAACACAACGACACCTACGCATTCTTCAATCCGACCCTGCCCGACCAGCCCGTCAACAACGCCACCGAACAAACCACCACCACTGCCCGCGTCAAAGCCACCATCGACATGTTCGACAACCAGCTAGGCACCACCCAGGTCAAACGCCGCATCATGAATGTCCAGTAGATTTAACCGGCTCAGGGACTGCACACATTCAGGACCGGGCGGTGGCGGATGGCGGCTTGAGGGGCGTATGCGACCCTGGATGGTCGCATCCGAGCCCCCCAGGGAAGGGTTTACGGGCGTCCCCGAAAGCAGCCATCCGCTATCGCCCGGTCCGGCATTCAAGCATTCAGTCCAACAAGAAACCCTTGACGACAACCCCCATGTCAGCGAAAGTGATTACCATCAACAACCCTATAGAACGGCCTATGATGCACCTAAACCTCATCCACAAAGCCACCACAGTTTTTGCCCTTTTCCTCCTGAGCGCACTGTCTCAGCATGCAACAGCCCAGAACACCAGCGACATACCCCCCGAAGTACGCGTCGTCACCAACGGCCACAACTTCCCCGCCAACGCCTACACACTGCTGGTCCAGGAAGTGGGCAACCCGACCCCCCTGCTCGCTGTCAACACCGCACAAGCCATGAACCCCGCCTCCACCATCAAAACCCTGACCACACTCGCCGGGCTTGAACTGCTCGGTCCCGACTACACCTGGAAAACCGAACTATATGCGCTGGGCCCGGTCAGCAACGGCACGCTGCAGGGTGACCTGCTGATTCGTGGTGGCGCTGATCCCTTTCTGGTGCAAGAGCACGTACGCAGCATGCTTAGAACGCTGCAACGCCGCGGTGTAAACCGGATCACCGGCGACCTGGTCATCGACAACAGCCTGTTCGATGCGACAGTCAATAACGACTCCGCAATAGACAATCAGTCAGGCCGTGCCTACAACGTTGCCCCCGATGCCCTGCTGTTCAATTTTCAGGTCGTCAATTTCTACTTCTACCCCCACCAGAACGGTCGGGACGTCATCATACGCAGCGATCCGACGCTGCCAAATCTGACCATCAATAACCAGCTGCAGCAGAGCAACTCTGCCTGCACCGGCTTCCAGCGTGGTATCAGTTTCAGTGACAACAAAGACACCAACACCGTTACCTTCAGCGGCAGGCATCCTGCCAGCTGCGGCGAATACAGCATGACCCGCGCCGTGCTGGATGCACCACAATACAACTACGGCCTGTTTCAGGCTTTGTGGCAGGAACTGGGCGGAGAGTTTGACGGTGAACTTCGTCAGGCGACTTTAAACAGCCTGAGCACAACCGACGATGCAAGCCCGTTTGTTGTATGGCAATCACCACCTCTCGCCGACATCATCAAATCCATCAACAAATACAGCAACAACCTGATGACGCGGCAACTGCTGTTGACACTGGGCCTGCAGCACGCCGGGGAACCGGCAGGCATTGACAAGGGGGTTGACGCAGTGCGCGGGTACCTGACCGACATTGGTATCGATCACAGCGACATGGTGATGGCAAACGGTTCGGGGCTGAGCCGCGACACCCGGCTGACCAGCGCCATGCTGGGCGCAGTCCTGCAACGCGGTTTTGTCATACCCACGATGCCGGAGTTCGTCGCATCATTGCCGCTGGCCGGGCTGGACGGCACCATGCAGAACAGACTGGCGGGGGGTGATGGCCACGGCAGCAGCCACGTCAAAACCGGCTCACTCAATGGTGTGACCGGCATAGCGGGATATGTGCACGCCCGCTCAGGCAAACACTACGTCGTGGTCGCGCTGGTTAACCACGCACAGGCACACGCCGGTCCCGGACAGGAACTGGGTGATGCCTTGCTGCGATGGACCTGGAGGCAGTAACAGAAGGTAATCACTCTGGCGGGGTGATGAACAACGACCTGCTAGCCGTAACGACCGGTAATGTAATCTTCGGTCTGTTTTTTGGATGGATTGGTAAACAAAGTATCAGTATCACCATACTCGACCAGATTACCAATATACATAAACGCAGTGTAATCGGACACGCGTGCTGCCTGTTGCATATTGTGCGTCACAATGATGATGGTGTAGTCGCGCTTGAGTTCGTTGATCAGCTCTTCAATTTTTAATGTTGAAATCGGATCCAGCGCCGACGCCGGTTCATCCAGCAGGATAACTTCCGGCTCAATGGCAATGGCACGCGCAATCACCAGACGCTGTTGTTGACCGCCTGACATACCAAAGGCGTTGTCCTGTAACCTGTCCTTGACCTCGTCCCACAACGCAGCAGCGCGCAGCGATTTCTCAACCACTTCGTCCAGCACACGACGCGAACTGACGCCTTGCAGGCGCAGCCCGTAGGCCACGTTTTCATAGATGCTTTTCGGGAACGGATTGGGCTTCTGAAACACCATGCCCACGTTGCGACGCAATTCGGCCACGTCCACGTCACGGTCATAAATATTTTTACCGTCCATGATGACTTCGCCTTCAATACGGCAAATATCCACCAGGTCATTCATCCGATTAAAGCAGCGCAGCAGTGTTGACTTGCCACAACCTGAAGGTCCGATAAAGGCAGTGACCCGCTTCTCCGGAATGGTCAGATTGATGCCCTTGAGCGCATGTTCATTGCCGTAGTAGAGATTGAGGTCGTTGACTTCGATCTTGGATTTTTCGTCGGCCAGGGACAGTGCTTCACGCTCGGAAACCTTGCGCGCGCCGGCCGCCGATATCGCGGGACGATCGTGTCCGGCAGTTGATGCAGGATTGTTGTTGGCAGTCTGAGTTGTCATCGTGCGTTACTCTTCCTTTAATTTGTTAATCGCTGGCGCTGCGATATCGTTCACGCAAATGGTTACGAATGCTGATGGCTGTCAGGTTGAGAATCACAATCAGCATGACCAGCACCAGCGCCGTGGCATAAACCAGTGGGCGAGCGGCTTCAACGTTGGGGCTCTGGAAACCAACATCATAAATATGGAAGCCCAGATGCATGATCTTTCTTTCCAGGTGAATATACGGGAAAGTGCCATCGATAGGCAGTGTCGGTGCCAGTTTCACAACCCCCACCAACATCAGTGGCGCGACTTCTCCGGCGGCGCGGGCGATAGCCAGGATCAGACCGGTCATCATCGCAGGCGTTGCCAGCGGCACAATCACCTTCCACAGCGTTTCAGATTTGGTGGCACCCAGTGCCAGACTGCCCTGCCGGATGGTACTGGGAATACGCGCCAGGCCCTCTTCGGTTGACACAATGACGATGGGCAGGGTCAACAGCGCCAGCGTCAAAGAGGCCCAGAACAGGCCCGGGGTACCGAATGTCGGGGCTGGCAAAGAGGCTTCGTAAAACAGTTGATCGATGTTGCCGCCCAGGAAATACACAAAAAAGCCCAGACCGAACACCCCGTAAACAATCGACGGTACACCGGCAAGATTGTACACCGAGATGCGAATGATACGGGTCATGGTGCCCTGTTTGGCATACTCTCGCAGGTAGATCGCCGCCAGAATGCCAAACGGTGTCACCATGATGGACATGACCAGAACCATGGTCACCGTGCCAAAAATTGCCGGGAAAATACCGCCTTCGGTATTGGCCTCACGCGGCTCGTCCACCATGAATTCCCACAAGCGTTCGACGTATTGCACCAGTTTGGCAAATACGGACATGGCATTGGGTGCGGTGACACGGACAATGGTGGCCAGAGTAATGTCGACCTCGTTGCCATTGGCCGTTTGCATACGCAGGGTATCGCGTTGCGTGCTCTGGTAAATGGCATCCAGTTCCTCACGCAGAACGGCATAATCGGCGTCAAAGCGGGCACTGGCAGCGGCTATCCGCTCACGCTCCCTGGCCTCGATATCTGCCGGTGGCGGATTGAGTTGCAGATTGCGCTCGTCCAGCCGCAATTGCTCGATACCGGTGTTGATACGCCCGATTTCGCCACGCTCCAGCCGTCGTATTTCATTGAACAGGGCCAGGCTGCGATCAACTGACGCCTGCAACTGCGGCCAGAAGTCAGCGTCGCCCGGTGTACTGATGACATTGCCTTCGCGTATTAGCGCCAATGGCTGACCGTAAAAATTGCCCCATTCACGGCGCTCGACAACAAACACATCCTCGGGGTATTGCCAGGGCCCCATGCCTAGTTCGAGATACCAGACAAAATCGCGACCAGTCTGATCACGGTTGCCCAGCTTGAACAGGTGACGCGTCACCAGTTCGATATCATCGGGCACGGTTTCGCCGGAGTCGCGCGCGACAGCAGCCGAGATAACCTGGCTGCGCACCAGCTCCCCCATGATGGTGCTTTGCTCACCACTGGCGTCGGTCATATCTATAACCGCCACATCCGACGGCCAGAAGTGGGCGAAGCCCCTGACTGCAATCAGGCCAATCAGGCCTATTACCATGATCATGCACATGGCAACTGCGCCGCCATTCAGCCAGATCCAGGGTGTGCCACTTTTAAACCATTGTCTCATGCCATGTTCTCTCTGCAATCGTAAGCCACAGGGCGGTGTTGCCTGTGGCTCTGAGAAGCCTGTTACAAATTACTGTAGCGTTGCCGCAATCGCTGCCGGATGATCTCGGCGATGGTATTAACAACAAAAGTCAGCGCCAGCAGCACCAGTGCGGCCAGGAACAATACCCTGAAGTGCGATGAGCCCACCGCCGTTTCCGGCAGTTCCACGGCGATGTTTGCCGACAGCGTGCGCATGCCCTCGAAGATATTGAAATTGACCACCGGACTGTTGCCGGTAGCCATCAACACAATCATGGTCTCACCCACAGCCCGACCAAAACCCATCATCACGGCAGAAAAAATGCCCGGACTTGCGGTGGGCAGGACCACGCCCATGACCGTCTGCCAACTGGTGGCACCCAGCGCCAGCGAGCCCTGAGTCAGGTGACGAGGCACAGTGAAAACCGCATCCTCAGCAATCGAAAAAATGGTGGGGATAACCGCAAAACCCATGGCAATACCCACAATCAGGGCGTTGCGCTGATCGTAGTTGATACCCACATTGGTGAACCACTGTCGCATGCTGCCATCAAAGAACCACACTTCCACCCAGGGGCTGGCCTGGATACAGATCGTGCCGAACACCAGAATAACCGGCACCAGCAGCGCGGCTTCCCAGCCATCGGATACGCGACTGCGCAAACCGCCCGCGAATCGGGTCCACAGATAGGCGAACAGCAGCATCAATAATGGCATCAATATGAAGAAGCTGAAGACTGCAGGCAGGTGGTCTTCGACGAAGGGTGCCAGCCACAAACCCGCCAGAAAACCAAGAATGACGGTCGGCAAGGCTTCCATGATCTCAATACTGGGTTTGACCACACCGCGCAGCTTGGGTGTCATGAAGTAGGCGGTATAGATGGCCCCGGCGATGGCCAGTGGCATGGCAAACAACATGGCATAAAATGCTGCTTTCAGCGTACCCACGGTCAACGGCATCAAGCTGAATTTGGACTCGAACTCATCCGAGCCCGAGGAGGACTGCCAGATGTATTCCGGATCAGCACGGCCTTCGTACCAGACCTTGTTCCACATGGCATCCCAGGACAGCTGCGGGTGCTCATTCCACAGATCGGCGCTGACCACATCCCCCTGCCCGTCCAGCCATAACAGGCCGGTATTGATCTGGGAAATGGCCACTTGCCGCAGGGGCTGTTCCGACACTGAATCCAGGAACAGGGTGCGCGCCGAAGTGCCATAGTGCACACCCAGCTGGCCTGAATCGTCGATGGCGACAAACCCTTTACGGGTATATTCGGGCGCGATTGCAGTGATGGCGGCACCATGGGAGTTGAACTGGCGCACTTCTTCCAGGCTGTATTCATTTTGTTCATCACGGACCAGGAACCACTGACTGAGGTCACCCTGTTCAGTACCAAAAATGATGGAAACAGCCCCCACCAGGAACTCGGCAGCCGTCACCCGGCTACCGCCACCAACATCAACGGACTGCACCAGCCGCGCCTGCGCCGGCGTGGTGATGTCGTAATAATGCACCAACCCTCGGTCATCAATGACAAACAGGTTGCGCAGGGACTTATCCAGCAACAGTTTTTCTGCCCGCCCGGGAAATCCGGGCAGCGTATTGACCGTGCGGTTGACCTGTACCGCGCCCGACAGCAAATTGGTCCGCGTGGTTATGTTAGCCAGCAACAGGCGACCGTCGTCAGTGATAGCGGCGACGGCGGTGCCGCCAGCGCCACGCTGCATATTCTCGACCGCGATCAGTCGCAGGGCGCTGCCTTGCTCATCTATCACAATTGGCGTCTCACCCAGCGGGAATTGCATTTGCGGGCTGATACTTCTGACATTGCCGGGAAAAGTGATATCAAAGGCGTGACGCGCGACAACGGCCTCACCGTTGCTGAAACCGAAAACCGTGGTATTGGAAATGGCTTCGGCCGCGCCGAAGCTGGTCACGCTGGCATCATCCGGAACCGGCATGGCAAAACGCTGGGTCTCGGCACCGGTATTGGCGTTGAAAAACACAGCCTCGCCGCGGTCCGTATACTGAATACCCAGCTCTTCGTACCGGTCAAGCAGCAATTGATAGGTGTTGGCGCCGGTATCCGGGATTTGGTAACTGTCCTGAGGGGTGACTGTTGCGCCGCGCAGAATAGGGGCGACTTCATAAAACAGGTAGATAAAAATGGTGGCCAACGCCATCACCACGCCATAACCCGCTGCGGTAATGCCCCAGCGCGACAGTTTGTCACGCCGCATACGCTTCTTGCGCAATGCCTGACGTCTGGTGTAGTCGGGCAACAGACTCTTGCTGCTTTTGCCCGGGGCAGGTAAATCTGGGGTGTTGTCGGTCATCGGCAAGCTCTGTCCTGGCTCTTTGTGAGGTGCTGATTTCAGGTTCTGATATCAGGCCGCTGATTTTAACCTTCCTGAGGCTGGATTCAAGCGTTAACGGCTGATTTCGGTGCGGAGCTTAACAGCCCAATATGACCGTTTTGTGACAAACCTGTCTTATTTCAAATTAAGGTCGACATCCTTGTCGTTCTATCTTCCCAGGGGAGAGACTGCAGACTAGATCATCTGCATGACATGATGATGACAGCCTCACTCAATCCCCAGTTCACCCAAAATACGCTCGGCCAGAGCCGCTGGCAAAGTGACAAAACCATCACGATTGACCACTTCCTGGCCCTGCTTGCTGTACAGCATCTTGACGAATTCACGAATCATCGGGTCAAGTTCGCGATTCGGATGTTTGTTGATGTAGACAAACAGATAGCGGGACAGCGGATAATCCCCTGATGCAGCATTTTCCGCCGTTGCTTCAAATACTTCGCCGCCATGGGTTGCCGACAGCGGCAAAGCGCGCACGCCGGAGGTTCGGTAGCCGATGCCGGAGTAACCAATACCGTTGGTCGACTCGGTGACCCCCTGTACCACAGATGATGAACCGGGCTGCTCATTGATACTGGGCTTGAAGTCACCGCCACACAGGGCGTTATCTTTGAAGAAGCCATAGGTGCCGGATACCGCGTTGCGGCTGTACAGAGCAAAATCGCGGTTCTGCCAGTCGCCGGTCAGGCCGAGCTGGCCCCAGCGCGTGACATCCTGATCGAAGCCACAACGGCGGGTGGCCGAGAATATGGCATCAACCTGCGGCAGGCTGAGGCTTTCAATGGGGTTGTCACGGTTGACGTAGACCGCCAGCATGTCCACTGCCACCGGCAGTTCGGTGGGTGGGTAACCAAAACGTTCTTCGAACGCCTGAATCTCGGACTGTCGCATGCCACGGCTCATCGGGGCCAGCATGGCAGTGCCTTCAGTCAGCGCGGGCGGCGCAGTCGAGGAACCGGCACCCTGAATCTGCACATTGACGTTCGGGTAAAATTTGTTGAACTCTTCCGCCCACAGCGTCATCAGGTTATTGAGGGTGTCAGAACCGATACTGGACAGGTTGCCGGACACACCGGATGCTCGTTCGTAGTCAGGCAGATTCGGATCAACATCCGCTGCCACTTGAGCAGACAGCGATACGGTACCGGCTACCGCTACAGCAGCAAAAATTTGTTTGAATCTCAACATCAGTTCGATCTCCTTCAGGGCAACAAAAGTGAATCAGTTATCACATGCGCCACTATAATGATCTTGTATGACAGATATATGACAATCATGTAATACAGGCTCAGTATGAGTCGACTGCGGCACTCACCACCTCAGCACCGTCCGGCTGCCTCAGCTCCGTCAGCCGAATAGCGATGCGGGTTGTCCGCTCCGCCACCCGCAATATCATGCGCAGACTGTCGATTGCCGGATTCAGGCCTTGCACCGGCACCTGGCCGCGAACACTGGCATCAAGCAGTTCGGTTTTTAGTTCACGCCAGGTCACGCGCAGTGCCTGGTAGGCATTGTCGACCTCTTCCACGCTGAAATCCGGTCGCTGTGGGTCGCACAGAGCCACTTGATTCAACACCGCTTTACGATAGGCCAGGATATTCTCACGCACCGCCGTCTGCAGCAGAGACTCAACATCGGAATCAGTTTCGGCGCTGGCCTGCGCGTGTGCCACCGCCTCATCTATGTAATTGGCAATGCGCAGAATCATGGGCAACTGCACGGCCACATGACTGCCAAAGCGGTCTCTCTCCAGATCAGTCACCGATTTTTCAACATAGCGCACCAACTGTCGCAGTCCGTCATGCTGCGCCTGCAGGCCGGGCTCTGGGGCACCCTCGCTGTTCATCGCCGCAACTGCATGAGCACGGGATAGTTCTGCCATGCGCTTGAGTTCAAGAAAAAATGCATCCATGGCCAGCGATGGCGAAGCAAGGATATTACTGTCCAGGTATTGCGGGCGACCCAGCATCTCCGAGACCCCCACAAAGCGGTTTTCCAGCCAGGTGCTGACGCGTTTCATGACTGGAATCAGGAGCAACACACCGGCCACGTTAAACGTGGTATGAAAAAAAGCCAGACCGAGCGCTGGGCTGGATTGCATAATGTCACTGTTGGCAGCCAGCCAGATCACAGCGGGTAACATCGCGATGCCCACAACCGCATTAAAACCATTGATCATGACGTGGCCCGTTGCCACCCGCTTGGCATTGGGCGTGGCGCCGATTACCGCCAACGCCGATGTAGACGTGGTGCCTACGGTGGCCCCAATCACTGCGGCAGCAGCAGCCGGAAAACTGATCAGGCCGCCTGTCAGAGCAGTCAGGGTTATGGCAATGGCGGCACTGGATGACTGTGTCAGCAGCGTCATCACAAACCCCACCAGGACGAACACAACAGCGCCGACAAAACCTTCAGGCGACAGGCTGGCCAGATCCATGGTTTGCGCAAAGCCTTCAAACGCCCCACGCAGAAAATCAATGCCGATAAAAAACAGGCCAAATCCAGCGATGGCCTCGCCCAGAGCACCAAGACGCCGCGATGGTCCCACCAGGCGTAAAAGCATGCCGACACCAATCAGCGGCAGCGCAAACGCGGTTATGCTGAACTGGAAACCGACCACGGCCACCAGCCAACCCGTCATTGTTGTGCCAATGGTGGCACCAAGCACAACGCCCAGAGCCTGATGAATACCAAGCAATCCGGCGTTGGCGAAGCCGATGGTAGCCACTGTCACGGCACTGGAGGATTGCACCAGACTGGTCAGGAAAGCGCCTGACCCAATGCCGCGCCAGAGTGTTGCTGTCGAGCGCCCGAGAATATTGCGCAGGGCGCCACCGGCAGCCAGTTTGAGGCCATCTGTGATCATCGACACGGACAACAGGAACAAACCCAGCCCACCGGCCAGTGTACCAAGCGCAATCAACATCTACCCTCTCCTTGAGGACCTCCGGGACAACGGCCGATTACTTGAACACCACGGTTTTATTGCCATTGATAATAATGCGATGCTCGCAATGCCATTTCAGGGCACGGGCAAACGCCGCGCATTCGGCATCCCGACCAATCTGCATCAACTCATCAATATCAAAATTGTGATCAATGCGTTCAACTGCCTGTTCAATAATAGGTCCTTCATCGAGCTCGGTAGTGACGTAGTGGGCTGTCGCCCCGATAATTTTGACGCCACGCATGTAAGCCTGGCGGTAGGGGTTGGCGCCCTTAAAGCCGGGAAGGAAAGAGTGATGTATGTTGATGGCACGACCGGCCATCACCTCGCACATGCGCGGCGACAGGATCTGCATATAGCGCGCCAGCGCCAGCACATCCACCTGTTTGCTGGTGACGATATCGAGCATGGCCTCTTCCTGCGCGACTTTAGTATCTGGCGTCAATGGCAGGTAAAAATAGTCCAGGCCATACCATTCGGTTATACCGCGCATATCCTCGTGATTGGAGACCACGCCTATCACATCCGCTGGCAGAGCGCCGCTGCTCCAGCGATGCAGAATATCGTTCAGACAATGTCCGTGCCGCGATACCGCAAGCAAAAGTTTCGGGCGTTTACGCAGATCAAAAAAACTCCACTGCATGTCAAACTGCCTGGCAACAGCAGCAAAGTCCTCATCAAGTTTTTCGGTGGCAGGCAAGTGAGCTTCCACCTCCTCAAACTCCACCCGCATGAAGAACCGGTCAATGACCGGGTCACGATGCTGGGCCGCCTCACTGATCGTCGCCCCGCGCTGAAACAGAAAATCACTGACCGCACGCACAATACCGTTGGCTTCGGGACAGGATACTGTCAAAACATATTTGCTTCTGTTATCTGCTTCCATAAATAGATTTTTTATCCAAAGTAACTAAGTCGCTGATTTACCAGACTGGGATAATAGCATTTTTACCCGCGGGATTGATCGTGCCCCCCGATCAGGGGGTGCCCGCCACCACACTAATAACCTAGGCTATCACTGTCCGATGACCCTCAACGACACATGATAGATATGGAGCAATTGTAATGGCCAATTTTAAAAACACGCTGCGGCAGATCCTGGCGCCCTGCATGTTAGCAACCCTGATGATCGGCAACGGTGCAGTACACGCGCAATCAGCATCAATCCCGGCATCGCTGGAAGGAACCTACTCGTTGACCTTTGGATCAGCTCAGAGCGGCTCTCCCCTGGAAAACGGCACCACCGTAGACATGGTTATCGCTGCCGGCGGCACCGTCTGCATCGCGGACCTGGTGTTAAGCAGCCCGACGGTCTCCGGCGCTGAGGCGACCTGGAGTGTGCCCGCTCTGGATGTGCAATTGGCAATATCCGACGTCGAATCCGGCAGTTTTAACGAGGCCAATGTACTGTCTGCATCAGGTACTTTCCTGGGTCAGTTCACTGGCGACAAAGTCAGCAACTCCACCAGTTGCGCATTGCTCGGCGGCACGCCTCCGGACATGAGCCAGGTCAGTAATCTGGTCGCCAAGGCCGAAGAACTGTATGCAGACCTGTTTCCCAGCACGGCTGTGAACACTGCGTTCAGCATCCTGGACGGCTATATTTACCGCTACTACGACAGCACCGGAATCTACATTGGCATCAAGGACAATACTGTCTATGTCCTGGGCGGAGAATTTGGTGACGGCGCGCCGGTGACCATTGGTACCATTGCCAACACACTGGCCGAACTGACCGGTCAGCCTGTTGATCCGATCGAAGAGCCGGTCGTTGAAGTGCCCGAAGGTGACTATAACCTGACGATTTCCGGCACGGTTTCTACCAGCGGCGTCAGCACACCGTTCACCTTTACCATTGACAGCATACCGGCGCCGGGTAATGCCGAAATCAGTACGCTGGAAGACGATGTCAAAGAGGCACTGGCAGACGCTGACGGCGTCGACACCAGCACCTTCGGCGACATTGAGGTCAGTGAAGTCAGTGTCACTGACGACCGGGTCTTTTACCGCGCACAGTTTACGGCGACAACCACTACTCAGACCCAGATCGGGCCGATTACCAGCAACGTGGCCTACAACCTGACGTTTGAGTACCTGAAGAAATAATGCTTCAACGATAAGCCCCAGGCTTGAAGTGTTGGACGAGGTTGCTGTCTTTGGGGCAGCAACCTCTTTTTTTATCAGCAGGCGCGCGCTATGCTGTTGCCATGACCAAATACATACACCATTCTGTTTTAAGTCTTGCCCTGGCCTGCGCCGCCGTGCTGGCTGCCAGCAGCACCCTGGCGCAGGATCTCACGGGTCGCTGGCAAGGCACACTGGTCGCCGCACAATACGACCCCATCGATGTGATATTCAATCTGCACAAAGCAGACAACGGTGACTCTCACACCGGCACACTGGACATCCCCGGTCAGTTCCGCACCGGCCTGCCTGTCGACAGTGTCAACATCAAGGACAAACAGGTCACCATTCGGCTGAGCAGCATCCAGGTTGAATACTATGGCAGCCTGGTGTTGGCCGACGACGGGACGGTGACGGCGATGGAAGGCGACTGGAACCAGTCCGGCGAATATGTCCCTCTGCGCCTGGATATCAGCCCCACAGAACAGGACACACCGCAGTAAACCGCGAAACCAGACCCCCGGGAGAACACAATGAAATATCTGCACACCATGGTGCGCGTGAGCGACCTTGATGCGTCTCTGGACTTCTACTGCAACAAACTCGGCCTCAGGGAGCTGAGCCGGCGCGACAGCGAGCAGGGGCGCTTCACGCTGGTTTTTCTGGCCGCCGAAGGCGATGAAAACGCCCAGATTGAGCTCACCTGGAACTGGGACCCGGAAGCGTACGGTGAAGGCCGCAACTTCGGCCACCTGGCCTATCGCGTCGATAATATCTATGACCTGTGCGCTTCTCTCCAAAGCAAGGGTGTCACCATCAACCGGCCCCCGCGCGATGGCCGTATGGCGTTTATCCGCTCGCCGGACAACATCTCGATAGAGTTGCTGCAGGCGGGCGACCCTCTGCCGGCACAGGAACCCTGGCTGAGCATGCCCAATACCGGCAAATGGTAGCTTGAGCCACCGCCAGCGCTCGTTTATGATTGCCTCCTTTACGCAACAGGGGCTTCCATCATGCAATTACTCGACGGCAAAAAAACAGCAGAAACGATCAAGGCGGAGATAGCCGCGCAAGTCGAGCAGCTGCGTGCCGCTGGCGGAAAAATCCCGCATCTGGCTGCCGTACTGGTGGGCAGTGATGGCGCCAGCGAAACCTACGTCAACAACAAAGTGCTGGCATGTGAGCGGGTGGGTTTCAAATCGACCCTCGTGCGCCTGGACAGTGACGTCAGCGAGCAGGCTCTGCTTGCCGAAATCGACAAACTCAACCGCGATGATGACATTGATGGTTTTATTGTCCAGCTGCCCCTGCCTGCTCATATCAACGAAACCCGCGTCACACTGGCGATAGACCCGGCCAAGGATGTCGACGGTTTTTGTCCGGAGAATGTCGGCCGTCTGTGCCTGGGATTGCCAACGTTCATTTCGGCAACACCCAATGGCATCATGGAGCTGCTGCGTCATCACAATATTGCAACCGAAGGCAAACACTGCGTGGTTGTCGGTCGCAGCAATATCGTCGGCACCCCCATGTCGTTGCTGATGTCGCGCAATACCAACCCGGGAAACAGCACAGTCACCATCGTGCACAGCCGCAGCAAGGATATGGCGGCCATATGTCGCAGTGCAGACATACTGATCGTTGCTATTGGCAAGGCCGAATTCGTTGGCGCCGACATGGTCAAAGACGGCGCTGTGGTCATCGATGTCGGCATTACCCGCCTGCCCGATGCCAGCAAAACATCCGGCTACCGGCTGGCAGGTGACGTCGATTTTGCTGCCGTCAAGGACAAGTGCAGCTGGATCACCCCGGTACCGGGCGGCGTCGGGCCGATGACAATTGTATCGCTGCTGCAAAATACCCTGAAAGCACAGACACTGCGCAAGCACTTCTAACCCAGCCAACACCTGAACAGGAACATTCGCATGTTTGAACGCCTGAACCCGTTGTCCGCCGACCCCATCCTGGGCCTGATGGCTGCGCACCGTACTGACCCCAATCCCCGTAAAATCGATCTGGGTGTGGGTGTTTATAAAGATGAGCAAGGTAATACAGCGGTGATGCGGGCAGTGAAAGCGGCGGAAGCCAGACTGCTGCAGAATCAGACGACTAAAACCTACGTGTCACCCGCAGGGTCGGCGGCCTTCAACGAACGGGTTGCCGACCTGGTGCTGGGCACTACTCTGCGCCACACGCTGGGTGATCGCCGCACAACTTTTCAAACCCCTGGCGGATGCGGCGGCCTGCGATTGGCCGCAGAGTTTATCCAGAAAGTAAAACCGGGCAGCAAAATTCTGGTCAGCGATCCGACCTGGGCAAATCACATTCCACTGCTGGGTGAAGCCGGTCTGCAAATCGAGACCTACCCCTACTACGATCACAACAATCACGGCATCCGCTTTGATGCCATGATGGAACAGATCAGCACGGCAGGTGCCGGCGACCTGGTGCTGCTGCACGGCTGCTGCCACAACCCTTGTGGCGCCGACCTGAATCAGGCGCAGTGGCAAGCCGTAGCAGAGCTGGCACAACGCAAGGGGTTCACGCCGTTTATTGACCTCGCGTATCAGGGACTGGGCGACGGTCTGGCTGACGACAGCTTTGGCGTACGCCTGTTGGCAGAAACCCTGCCGGAACTGATCGTGGTGAGCTCGTGCTCCAAGAACTTCGGTCTTTACCGCGAACGCACCGGTTCCCTGACGGTGATTGCCGACAGCAGCAATGCCGCCCGGGCAGCCACCAGCCAGATCTCTGCTACCGCACGCGGCATTTATTCCATGCCGCCTGACCATGGCGCCAGTGTGGTTGCCGAGATTCTTGCCGATACAGAACTGAATCAGGATTGGGAGCTGGAATTAACCGAGGTGCGAGAACGCATCAACAACCTGCGCTCAGCCCTGGTCGTTGAACTGAACAAACAGGGCCTTGATCGCGACTTCAGTTTCATTGAGCAGGAAAAAGGCATGTTCTCTTTCCTGGGATTGAGCGCGGGTCAGGTACATACCCTGATCAACGATTACAGTATTTACCTGGTGGACTCCAGCCGCATCAATATTGCTGGCATCAACAGCAGCAACATCGAGTATCTGGCTCAAAGTATCGCTGCCGTCCTGAAGAGTTGAGACCTCAGGAAACTGTCGACCTAATGAAACTGTTATACCCGGACAGTCAGGACATCGCAATGAATGCCGTGCAATACGGCATTGGCGGTGGAACCCAGCACGGCACGCACCGGGTTGTGGCCATGACTGCCAATGACCAGCAGATCAGTCCCGAGCTCTTCACACAGCTTCTTGATTTCAGAGGCCGGTTTGCCGCGCAGGAAATGTACCTGGGATGCTGGCACTGATGGGGTCACTGCCGCCATTTTTGCCCGCATTTTACTGGCAACCTGCTCCTGGTGTTCTTTCTGGACTTTTTCGAAGTCAGCCATGTTCAACTCGAATGAGTAGCTGCCCAGCAGAGGTTCGAACACCATCACCACGTCCAGCTGTGCGTTGCTGTCGCCAGCGATCGCCAGTGCCTTGGTGATAATCCTGTCTGACTCATCAGAGCCATCAACCGCGACCAGAATCTTTTTGTAATCCGTCATATCCCGACTCTCCAATTAACAAAAAACTGCCCAATTAACAAAAAACTGCTTGCTGCCTTTATAGTGAAATCATCATAGTGAAATACTAGCGAGCGGGCAATGACCGGACCCGTAACACCTGACCAAGTGACTGTCGCTTGATACAGATCAACAATTCATCCCTCATGCGCCACCCGTATGGGCGGACGGCCCCGGCATCACCTGCCCGGTCAGCCGCGTTTTCGGGCGGGCAGAATCGAACGCAAACGGGTTGCCGTGTCACGCAATGCCGCCTCGGTCGCTGCCCAGTCCAGGCAGGCATCTGTTATGGAAACGCCGTAACGGATCTCCTCAAGATCATCCGGAATCGGCTGATTGCCCGCGTTGATATTACTTTCCAGCATGACGCCGATTATGGACCGATTGCCGCCTTCAATCTGCGCGGTAACGTCCTGCAGAACGTCCAGTTGTCGTTCATACTGCTTGCTTGAGTTGCCGTGACTGCAATCGATCATGATATTCTCGGTGATCGCGGCCTTGCGCAGGTCTTCCTCACAAGCGGCCACGTACCTGGCCTCGTAATTCGGCTCTTTACCGCCGCGCAGAATGACATGGCAATGCGGATTGCCCGAGGTGCGAAACGCAGCAACCCTGCCTTCTTCGGTAACACTGATAAACGTGTTGATCGCTGATGCCGAGCGAATGGCATTGACCGCTACCGACAAACCGCCGTCAACATTATTCTTGAAACCGATGGCCGACGAGATGCCACTGGCCAGCTTGCGATGCGTTGGTGACTCTGTGGTCCTGGCGCCTATTGCAGTCCAGCTCACCAGATCCTGCAGATACTGTGGCGATATCAGATCAAGTGCTTCAACGGCGATGGGCAACCCCAGTTCGTTGATATCCAGCATCAGCTGTCGGCCGATGCGCAAACCATGCTCTATCCGGTGACTGCCATCCAGATACGGGTCGTAGATCAACCCTTCCCAGCCCACGGTGGTTCGCGGTTTCTCGAAATACACGCGCATCACAATCAGCAAGGTATCCTTTAATTCATCTGCCAGCGGTTTCAGCAGGCGCGCATAGTCCATCGCCACCTCAGTGTCATGAATCGAACATGGCCCGACCACCACAATCAGACGATCATCTTCGCCATCAAGAATACCCTTGACGCCGCGGTGCCCCGCCAACACGGTATCAAGTGCCCTGCCGGCAAGCGGCATCTCCTGTTTCAACTGCGCCGGCGTGGGCAGCTCCTCGGCTGAAATAATATGAAAATTATCAATTTCGTGTTTTGTTTTTGGCATCTTTACTTACTCTTGTCGCTGCTCTTGTTACTGCTCTGCAAACTGTTCATGCTGCCACCTGTTTATACCTTTATTCCGTCGGCAGCGAAAGCTGTGCGTGACCACTGTCCACCTGCCACAGGCCGGGTGCGCGCGGTGTCAGCAAACCGAATATTTACAGGTTGCCGGGGATACAGTACATTTCGTTTCCGGCGCGGACAGTATGCGCCTGATCTTGAGGAAAACGTCGTCATGAAAGCAAATGAACTGAAACGCGGCATGATTGTTGATATTGACGGCGTACCGCACCTGATACGCCAGCTTGAGGCCAAAAGCCCGTCCTCGCGCGGGGGCGTCACCATGTACAAAGTGCGTTACACCAACCTTAAAACCCAGCAAAAACTGGACGAAGCCTACAAAGGCGACGATGTTGTAAAAATCGCTGACTGCAGCCGCATGAACGTACAGTACTCCTACCGCGAAGACGATATGCTGTACTTCATGAGCACCGAGGACTACAGTCAGTACGGTATCAACGCGGAGCAGGTTGAGGATGACATTCCCTATATCACCGACCAGCTTGACGGCATTACCGCACTGATCATGGACGGCAATCTGCTGGGCATAGAGTTGCCTCAGACCGTGGTCATGGAAGTGCTCAGCACCCCGCCTGGTGGCGGCAGCGCTTCGGCAACTGCACGGCCCAAACCGGCCACACTGAGCACCGGTCTTGAAATTCAGGTGCCGGAATACCTCACCACCGGTGAGATGATCAAGGTCAGCACCGTTACCGGAAAATTTGTATCCCGTGCCTGACACTGACCCGGGACAACCGCCGGATATTCACCCAGGAGACTTAACATGAACAAACGTATCGGTTTCAAAGCAGGAGGCGCACTGGCACTCAGCCTGACATTGGGCCTGGGATTCACAGCACCCGCGGCATGGGCGCAGACTGACGACTTCGACAGTACCCGCAACAAGATCGAAATGGCCATGCAGGGTGCCACACGTACCCCGGCGGAAATCGCCCGTGATGATATCGAACGCAGGCCTGTCGAAACGCTCGAATTCTTCGGTTTGCGCGATGACATGCAGGTGCTGGAACTGGTCCCGGGTGCTGGCTGGTATACCAAGATCCTGGCGCCGACGCTGCGTGGCAGCGGCAAACTCTATGTTGCCATTGGCACCGACACAGTAGCGGAACGGGTACTCAACGAGCCCGGTTTCGATGAAGTGGAAGTCCTTAATCTGCCTGACGGAATGACGTTACGTGAGCTGGCGCCTTTTGAGTTTGAGGTGGAAGATCTGGACATGGTGCTGACCTTCCGCAACCTGCATAACATGAATGCAGAGAGCCGGGCGCATCTTAACGATGCCATATTCAACAGCCTGCGCTCCGGCGGCCTGTACGGCGTCAAAGATCATACCCGCCGTCATCTGGAGCCGGACAACCGCGAAAACGGCCGACGCCTTGATCCGGTGCTGGTGATCAAGGAGATCCAGGATGCCGGCTTTGAACTGGTCGATTTCAGTGACCTGCACGCCAGCGTAGCGGATGACCTGACACTTGAAGTCGGCCACGAATCCGTAACCGGGCGCACCGACCGCTTTACCCTGCTATTCCGCAAACCCTGATCCGTGCCCTGATACAGCTCAGGCCTGTCGACGAAAGTCGGCAGGCCGCATGCCCGTTACCCACAGCGTCAGCAGGTACAGGGCCATGCCACCAAAGCACAGCAGGGCCATTTGCTGGATCCGCTGCCAGATATCCCATGCCAGCCATAGCCTCCAGTCGCCGACGATGTAAAGCAGAAACAGGCACATGACGACATTGGCAGCAACCAGGCGTAACGCAAACACCAGCCAGCCGGGCTGAAAATCAAACACGCCTTCCCGGCGCAGGCCCATGAACAGCAGTCCCGCATTCAGATAGGCGGCCAGCGATGTCGCCAGCGCCAGGCCGGTATGGGCCATATCCAGCACAAACACCAACAGGATGTTCATGACCATATTCGCCACCATGGCAATGATGCCAATGCGCACCGGTGTTTTGGTATCGTGCCGTGAATAAAATCCCGGCGCAAAAATCTTGATACTCATGAAAGCCAGCAAACCCAGGGAATACGCCTGCAGGCTGTAAGTCACCATGACCACATCGTTGGCAGTAAAATTGTCGTTCTGGAACAAGGTGATGATCATGGGCTGCGCCAGCAGCACCAGCGCCAGACTGGCTGGCACCGCGATCAACAGAATCAGACGCAGTGCCCAGTCCAATAGCGCCGCAAACTCTTCCCTGGAGCGCTCGGCATGGCGGCGCGACAAACTGGGCAGCACCACAGTAGCGACCGCTACCGCAAAGATGCCCAGCGGCAAATCCATCAGCCGTTCGGAAAAGTAAAGCCAGGACACGCTGCCTGCAACCAGCAGAGAGGCAATAAAGGTGTCCAGCAACAAATTGATCTGACTGACGGAAACGCCAAACAGGGCCGGTATCATCAGTTTGATGATACGACCCACACCTTCGTGCTGTTTCACCAGACGTGGTCTGGGCATCAACTGCAATCGCACCAGAAACGGTAACTGAAACAACAATTGGGCAACCCCGGCGATCAGCACGCCCCAGGCCAGCGCAATCTCCGGTTGCGCAAAATACGGGCTGAGCAATAAGGCAGAAGCAATCAAAGACAGATTCAGCAGCGCCGGTGTCAGTGCCGGCACCGCAAACCGGTCATAACTGTTGAGTATGGAGCCCGCGAAGGCAGTCAGTGAGATCAGCAGCAGGTACGGAAATGTAATGCGCAACATGTCGACAAAAAGCGCAAATTTGACCGGATCGGCGGTAAAACCGTAGGCAACGGGAATCGCAATCCAGGGCGCTGCCAGCACCACCACTGCCGTAATAAGCAACAATACCGAACCCAGATACCCTGCCACTGCATTAACCAGTTCCTGCACCTGAGCCAGACTGCGCGTGCTGCGATACTCCGACAGCACCGGCACAAATGCCTGGTTAAAGGCGCCTTCGGCAAACAGGCGGCGCAAAAAATTGGGTATCTTGAAGGCAAGAAAAAATGCATCGGCGCCATCGCCCGGGCCGAAGACACGCGCCAGTACCACATCCCTGACCAGGCCAAGAATACGGGAAACAAAGGTCATGCTGCCAGTAACCGCGCTGGAGCGCAGCAGCCCGCGGCGCAGTTTCGGGGGTTCGGATCCCTGATTGTCAGTTGTTTGCCTGGTCAAAGTCTGCTCTCAAATCCCGGGGTCTGTACCGGTGGCCTGCATTCCATTATGCTGCGCAGGGCGTATTATCGCACCATCATGGAAAAATACGATATCAGAAGACGGGTTAATAAAAAAAATACTATGGAAAAATCAAGACTTATAGAGCGCTGGAAAGCGACAGGCCCCGGCCTGGTGATGGCGGCCGCCGCCGTTGGCGCCTCTCACCTGGTCGCCTCCACCCAGGCTGGCGCCCTGTTCGGCTGGCAACTGTTATGGTTGATTGTACTGGTCAATGTGCTGAAATATCCGTTCTTCCGCTTTGGCGTGCAGTACACGCTGTGGCACAACAAAAGTCTGGTGGAAGGTTATCAGGACAAGGGCCGGGGCTGGCTGATCGCGTTCACCGCACTGAACCTGATTGCGGCGGTGGTCAATACCGCCGGCGTGCTGTTGCTGACGGCCAGTCTGTTGCAGTATTTCATCCCCGGCAATCTGTCGCTGACCCTGCTCTGCCTGCTTCTGCTGGCAGTCTGCCTGCTGATCCTGCTGGCCGGGCATTACCGTGTGCTTGACGGCCTGTCACGGGCGCTGATGCTGGTACTGACCATCTGCACGTTGATCGCCGTGGCCATTGCCTGGCAGAACGGCCCGATGGCGCCAGCCGACTACGTCAGTCCTTCGCCCTGGCAACTGTCCGCACTGGCCTTTATCGTCGCCACCATGGGCTGGATGCCCGTGCCCATCGAGTTGTCAGCCATCAGTTCCATGTGGCTTCGCTCCAAACAGAAGCTGACCCGCGTGTCCCTGCCTGACGGACTGTTTGATTTCAATCTGGGTTACGCCGTCGCCGTTGTGCTGGCAGTGGTCTTCGTCGCGCTGGGTGCTTTGCTGCAGCATGGCACGGAGCAGGAAATAGCCATGGCCGGGGCTGCCTTTGCGCAACAGCTGGTTGCCATGTATTCCGCTACCATAGGCGAGTGGGCGCGCCTGTTCATCGCCTTTATTGCTTTCATGTGCATGTTTGGCACCACATTGGCAGTGCTGGACGGTTATGCCCGCACCCTGGATGAGTCCTTCCATCTTCTGTTGGGCAGAGGCAAAGAGCGTCGCAACCGGACCCTGACGGCCTGGATTATTGCACAGGCCGTCACGGGCATGGCGGTTATTCTGTTCTTCCAGAGTGCGCTGAGCCCGATGCTGACCTTCGCCATGACGCTGGCGTTCCTGACCACACCGTTCTTTGCCTGGCTCAACTTCAGCCTGGTGCGGGGGAAAGGCATTTCTGCCGGGATGACAGTGTGGGCATGGGTGGGAATGGTCTACCTGACCGCCTTTAGCCTGGTCTTCCTGGTGTGGTACCTTTTTACCTGAAGACCTGAAGACCTGTTGCCGGCTCCCGACAGCCAGCTCTGTCGGGAGTTCGCCGGTGGACATTACTTGTTGATGGCGCGCAGCATCCAGGCGGTTTTTTCGTGGATGCGCATACGATCCGAGGCCATTGCGGCAGTGGATTCATCATCGGCTTCGTTGGCCAGTTTCAGGACATCGCGACAGGTTTTCACCACCTGTTCGTGACCATGGGTGAGGAGGTCCACCATTTTCTTGGCATCCGGCACGCCGTCCACTTCGTTGATCGAACTCAGGCGGGCAAATTCTTTGTAAGTGCCCGGCGCCGGCACATCCAGCGTGCGAATGCGCTCTGCGATATCGTCCACTGCCACCGCCAGCTCTGTGTAGTGCTCTTCGAACATCAAGTGCAGCTCACGGAATCGGGGGCCTTCCACGTTCCAGTGAAAATTGTGGGTCTGCAGGTAGAGCGTGTACGAGTCTGCCAGCAGGCGCTTGAGGCCTTCAGCGACTTCGGCACGATCTGACTGCTTGATTCCGATATCAATCTTGGTCATGGTTCAATACTCCTTTGGTTTCACCAATGATAGCCATACAGCTTAACATACGTCCGGAGTTACGACAGGGGGACAATCATGGATTGCCATGACGGGTTTCGAAACGGCGCAACTTGTGTCATAGTATTGATAACAGAGTCTTGACATGGGGCGCGAATATCGGCATAGTACTGCGTCTTGAATTTCGCCACACGTTGACAGTATCGTAAGGAGCATCAGTTGGCCAACACCGTACAAGCCCGTAAGCGCGCACGTCAGAATGAAGTCGCTCGCCGCCACAACGCCAGTTTCCGTTCCATGGTTCGCACCTACATTAAAAAAGTAGTGACCGCGGTCCAGGAAGGTAACTATGACAACGCCACAGCTGCTTATAACCGTGCAGTTCCGGTCATCGACCGTATGGCAGACAAAGGCATTATTCACAAGAATAAAGCCGCTCGTCACAAAAGCCGTCTGAATGCTGCCATTCTGGCACTGAAAGCGTAAACCTAAAAAAAGCTGCCTTAAAACAGCTTTAAAAAAAGCCGGTCACAACCGGCTTTTTTTGTGCCTGAATTTCAGGCTCTGCGGACAATCAAAAACCGCAGTTTACTCGGTCAGTACCAGATTGTCGCGGTGGATCATTTCAACGTCACCGACGTATCCCAGCACAGTTTCTATCTGTCGACTCGACTGCCGCAGTATCTGCGCCGCCTCACGGCTGTCATAGTTGACCAGACCCCGGGCAATCTCCTGTCCGGTTTCATCAACACAAACCACCATCTCGCCACGATCGAACTGGCCGTTGACTGCAGTCACCCCAACCGGCAACAGACTGCGGCCTGATTCACGCAAAACCCTGACCGCGCCAGCATCGATCACCAGCTGGCCTTTTGCCTTCAGGTGGCCGGCAAGCCATTGCTTGCGCGCCGCCATGGGCTGCTTGTCGGGTAACAGCCGGGTACCAATGGATTCGCCCTGCGCCAGCCTGGTCAGGACATCAGGCTCCCTGCCGCTGGCAATGATTGTGCGCGCGCCCGAGCGGGCCGCCAGTCGAGCGGCGGTGATCTTGGTGATCATGCCACCACGACCGAGACTGCCGCCACCCCCCGCCATTGCCAACAACCGATTGTCCTCGGCCATCGCTTCGGCAATCAATGGCGCATCGGCCTGTGTGCGCGGATCGGCTTCATGCAGACCCTTCTGATCTGTCAGAATGACCAGGGTATCTGCTCCCAGCAGGTTAGCCACCAGGGCACCAAGCGTATCGTTGTCACCAAAACACAATTCTGCCGTGGCCACCGTGTCATTTTCATTGATCACCGGCACCACACGCATATCCACCAGCCCAGCCAGGGTGCTGCGCGCGTTGAGATAACGACGGCGGTTAGACAGATCATCGTGCGTCAGCAGCACCTGGGCAGTGTGCACACCATACTGCTGGAAGCAGCTCTCATAGGCCTGAATCAGGCCCATCTGGCCAACGGCGGCAGCTGCCTGCTGCAGATGGATTTCCCTGGGGCGTTTTTTCAGGCCCAGGCGTTTGACACCCTCAGCGACCGCCCCGGACGACACCAGGACAACCTCGATACCGCCCTGCTGCAGGCTGACGAGTTGGCGCACCCAGTTCTCTATCGCCACACGATCGAGCCCGCTGCCATTGTTGGTAATCAGCGAGCTGCCAATTTTTACGACCCAGCGCCGCGCGCCGGTGCCGTCTTTCTGTTTATTCATAAACGACAGTCACACCATCTTCATCGTCATCATCAAAATCGTCGAAGTCGTCGTCACTGGCATCGGCTGCGCGGTGTTTGCGCGTTTTTTCAATACTGCGGCGAATTTCGAACTCCATCTGCTGGTCGCGCGCGCGCTCAACCTCACGATAATCTTCGTCACTGGCCAACAGGCGTCGATGTTCTTCAACCGATCGCATGATGTCGTGACACAACTGCTTGCAGCCTTCACCGTTGATCGCGGCAATATGGTAAACAGGAATGTCCCAGCCCAGTTCGTCAACAAACCGCTGGCGCAGCTGTGCCAGGGTTTCAGCATCCGCCATATCAGTTTTGTTAAGTACCAGCCAGCGCTCTTTTTGCGCCAGCGTGGCACTGAAACCGGCCAGTTCATCTACGATGCCTTTTGCGTGGGCAACAGGATCGGATTCATCCAGCGGCACCGCATCAACCACGTGCAGTAACAAGCGTGTGCGCGAGAGATGTTTGAGAAAGCGGAAACCCAGACCTGCACCTTCAGAGGCACCTTCAATAACGCCCGGGATATCGGCCATCACAAAGCTGCGTTCCATCTCGATACGCACCACGCCCAGACCGGGCACCAGCGTGGTGAATGGGTAATCGGCCACCTTGGGGCGGGCCGCAGACACTGCACGCAACAGGGTGGATTTGCCCGCATTGGGCAACCCCAGCAGGCCGACATCGGCAATGACCTTAAGCTGCAACTGCAGGGTTCGGACTTCGCCGTCGGTGCCCTTTGTATGCTTGGTTGGCGAGCGGTTGGTGCTGGACTTGAATCGGGTATTGCCAAGGCCATGGAAACCGCCCTTGGCAACGATAACCGTCTGGCCATCCTCGGCGATGTCAGCAATCAGCTCTTCTGTATACTTGTCGACAATACTGGTGCCGACCGGCACCCGCACCAACAGATCGTCACCGGCACGGCCGGTGCAATTGGCTCCCATGCCACCTTGACCAGCCTGTGCGATATAACGCCGCTGAAAACGAAAGTCGACCAGCGTATTCAGGTTGTTGTCGCCCACCAGGTAGACACTACCGCCGTCACCGCCGTCGCCGCCATCGGGCCCGCCTTTAGGAATAAATTTTTCCCGACGAAAACTCAGACAGCCGTTACCGCCCCTGCCTGCTTCGACTGTGATTTCAGCCTCGTCTACAAACTTCACTTTGCTTACCACCCATACAAAAAAGCCCCGTCAACTGACAGGGCTTTACTGATCACATTACCGCTGTTGCTTGCCGGTTACAGAAGCCGGCCGCGCAAGGTATCAGACCCTCAGGCCTCTACAATGCTGACAAACTTGCGGTTCTTTGCACCTTTTACTTCAAAAAGTACGCGACCGTGCGCTTTCGCAAACAGCGTGTGGTCTTTACCAATACCGACATTGGTGCCGGGATGGAAACGTGTACCACGCTGACGAACAATGATGTTACCGGCCAGTACCTGCTCGCCGCCGAATCGTTTTACACCCAGTCGTTTGGATATCGAATCGCGACCGTTACTGGTGCTACCGCCTGCTTTTTTATGTGCCATGATCTACTCCCGGACTGTCTTAGCCCTTGAAAACTTAGCCGTTGATGCCCGTGATACGAACTTCCGTGAACCACTGACGGTGGCCCTGACGCTTACGGTAGTGCTTACGACGGTTGAATTTGATGATTGTCACCTTGGGCGCGCGGCCCTGGGCAATCACTTCAGCGGTCACGGTGCTGCCGTCAACGTAAGGCGCGCCGATCTTGACGGACTCGCCTTCACCTACCATCAGCACTTTGTCAAAGTTGATCTTCTCGCCAGTCGGAACTTCGATCTTTTCCAACTTCAAGGTTTCGCCTTCAACAACCCGGTGCTGCTTGCCACCACTTTCGATAACCGCGTACATATGAAACTCCAGTATTTGGGAACTCTGGCCTGCTTCCCTGACAACTGCGCGGGACCGCAAACCTGTAGCGCCGCGGCCATGGCCGTTGCGCTCTAATCTATAAGGGCGGGCATTTTACGAGAAGCAGGGGCTTGTGGCAAGCATTTCTCACTGATTTATGCAGTGAATGTGGCACGACGGCAAGCCATTATCTGTGTCGCTTGACAGCTTCGAGCTTCACCCCTAGCATTGCCGGCGCACTCCCTGTCCAGCGCACCCTACAGATAGACGGTATATTATAGCCCATGCACAATACGATCCGCGCCGTTGTTGCGACCGATTTTGAGGCCGTCAACGAGTTTATTGTCGACCAGCTGCATTCTAATGTCGACCTGGTCGAGAATATCGGCCACTACATCATTAATGCAGGCGGCAAGCGCATGCGTCCTATACTGGTGCTGCTCAGCGCCCGCTGCTGCGGCGCTACCGGCGACGATGCCGTCAAGCTGGCCGCCGTCATCGAGTTTATTCATACCGCAACGTTGTTGCATGACGATGTGGTGGACATGTCGTCCATGCGCCGTGGGCGCCCTACCGCCAATGAACAATGGAACAATCCCTCCAGCGTGCTGGTAGGCGATTTCATCTACTCACGCGCATTTCAGGTCATGGTCAGAATTGGCAATATGGAGGTCATGCAGGTCATGGCCGACACGACCAATGTCATTGCCGAAGGTGAGGTTCTGCAATTACTGAACAAACACCGCACGGACACCAGCGAAGCCGACTACATGCGCGTCATCCGCGACAAAACTGCGGTGCTGTTTGAGGCCGCTGCGTACTGCGGCGCCATCGTGGCTGGCGCAAATAGCGAGACCCGGCAAGCGCTGAAGGCAGCAGGCATGCATCTGGGCATGGCCTTCCAGCTGGTGGACGATGTGCTGGACTATGACGGCGACGTCTCCGCCATGGGCAAAAACATTGGCGATGACCTCGCCGAGGGCAAACCGACCCTGCCGTTGATCCACGCCTTGCAGCACAGCAGCGGCGCTGATAAAGCGCTACTGCAACAAAGCATTGTTGACGGCGGCCAGGAAAACCTTGACCAGGTCATTCGTATCATTCGCAGCACGGGCGCCCTGGATTATACCCGTCAGAAGGCTCATGAACAGGCCGACCTGGCGCGCGCCCGGATAAGATCACTGCCTGACTCCAGCTTCCGCGAAGGCTTGTTGCAGATGTGCGAAATGGCTGTCGCGCGGGTTAGCTGATCATGTTATAACTCGGTGCACAAAAACAGCAGAGGAGAGGCACCGAATAATGAACAGACCCATACTCGACACAATGCCGGACATCGAGGCCTTCGAAAAAAAACCGCTGCCAGAACAATTCCCTGCACAAACTGCGTTTGAACTGATTGAGCAGAGCGCCGAGCGCTACGGTGACGATCCGGCCCTGGATTTTCTGCTCACCGGGCGCCGCGACGAAATCCCCCAGACCCTGAGTTTTAATGACCTGGCCAGCGTGACCCGGCAAACCGCGAATTTGCTGAGTAGTCTGGGCCTGCAAGGCAATGAAGCCGTTTCCATTCTGTTACCCATACTGCCACAGTCTCACCCGTTGATTCTGGGCAGTCAGGTTGCCGGCATCGCCAACCCGATTAACCCGCTACTGGAACCCGGCCATATCTCCGAAATCATCCAGGCTGCCGATGCGCGCATCATTGCCTGCCTGGCACCGTCTGACCATGTCCAGCTGTGGGAAAAATTACTGCAGATCCTGCTCTCACTGCCAGACATCCATACCATTCTGGTGGTGCACCAGGCCGGGTTGACAGACCCCTGCAGCATGCCGGAAATTGCCGGGCGTGACATAAAACTGGTGGATTACAATGTGGCCGTCGCCGAACAGGACGGCCAGTCACTGACCAGGCCCAGGCAGTTGACGCCTGATACCATTGCCGCCTGCTTCCACACCGGTGGCACGACTGGCAAACCCAAAATAGCCCAGCTGACGCATGGCAACATGGCATACCTGGGTCAGTTGTCACAAGTCATCAACTCGCATCTGGGGCGGCAAACGGCGCTCTGTGGCCTGCCCCTGTTCCACATATTCGGTGTCATCATTCTGGGCATTGGCGCCTTCGCTGCCGGCAACCGTATTGTGTTGCTCACCCCGGCCGGTTTCCGCAACCCGGAAGTCATCAAGAACCTCTGGCACCATGTTGCCCGCTTTCGGGCCAACAGTTTTGCGGCCGTGCCCACAGTACTGACAGCACTGGCACAGGTGCCGGTGGGTGATGAAGATATCAGCAGCCTTGAGCGCATCAATTCAGGTGCCGCACCCTTGTCACCTGCTTTTGAGCAACGTTTTGAAGATAAGTATCAGCTCTCCGTCACCAACGGCTACGGCATGACCGAAACCACCTCGTTGATTACCCGCCCGCCTGAGGTGCAACCGCCGGGCAGCGTGGGCCTGCGCCTGCCTTATTCGCGGGTCCGGGTCGTCCAGCTCAACGGTACGGCTGTCAGCAAAGATTGTGCAACCGGCGAGAGCGGTGTTGTCCTGGTCAAGGGACCACAGGTATTTGCCGGTTACAAAGCCGAATCTGACAATGCTCAAGCCTGGATAGAGAAGACGTGGTTCAATACCGGCGATCTTGGTTATCTGGATGATGACGGTTTCCTGTATCTGACCGGACGCGCCAAAGATCTTATTATCCGCGGTGGTCACAATATTGACCCGGAGATGATAGAGGAACCACTGAACCAGCATCCGGACGTGATCAGTGCGACCGCCGTGGGCATGCCGGACCCGTATGCGGGAGAATTGCCAATGGCTTTTGTGGTGACACGGCCCGGCAGCACGACCAGTGCACAGGAGCTGCTAAACTATTGCGAAAGCAATGTGACAGAACGCGCGGCAGTGCCCAAACGGATAGAAATCATTGATGCCATGCCGATGACGGCCGTTGGCAAGATCTTTCGCCCCGCCCTGCGGCAGCAAATCAGTGCGGCGGTGCTTCAGGAGCACCTGGAGCGGGAGCACATCAATGCCATGGTAGAAACGAAAATTGACAGTAAAAAGGGTATGACAGCAAGCGTGGTTTTGCAGGACGCTGCCCGGAAGGAAGAGACTGAAGCACTGTTGAGCCCTTACAACATAAACATCACAGTGAGTGTTGCGAGCTAAAGACAGCGCAAAATCAAATCAGCATTCTATATAACGCCTCAATCTGCAAAAGGCACTATTCTATAAAGCGAACGCTGAAGCCTGCACTGCTCGCTCGCAGTATGGAACGATTATCCACCCTTCTGACCCGGGCCTGGCTGGCCCGGTAGGTCTGATCACCCAGTTCCCGCAGGGCGACAGCCAATTCGGTTGCTTCCCGGTACCGCGCCTCCTGCCCCCGTTCCCGGTAAGTCAGACCCAGGGCCAGATAAAAATCGGGCTCCAGGCGGTTTCGCTGTATGGCACGCTGGTAGTGTTTTTCCGCCTGATCGTAATCCTCTTCACTGAAAGCGATGTTGCCCTGCACATAATGGTAATAGGGATTACGATTATTGTAGCCCTGCACTGCGCGGCGATAGCGCGCAGCCTCGGCCTCATTGCCCCGCACAGAATAGAACCGGGCAAGATTATTAACTGCCGTCGGGTAATTTTTATCCAGCCAGGCCGCCTTCATATAGCTGTATTCGGCCAGTTCATCATCGCCCGCGGTGTTCCAGGTACTGCCCATGTTATTCCAGGCAATTGCCAGATCGGGGTCGGTTGCCAACGCGTAACGAAACCAGGTCAGCGCCTCGTCAATGCGCCCGTTTACCAGATGACTAACAGCGATATTGTTGAAATAAAGCGCCAGCGCCTGCTCATCGCTGATGACCTCGGCCGTTTGCTGTTGTAACTGGACATTGGGCGTGAAATCGACAATGTACTGACTGCTGCCGCCAAGGCTACCCAGTGCATTGATATGTTCACTGAGCACCAGTAACTCGCCGCGCCGGTCCCATTGCGGCCTGATCTGTGCGGTCTGATACTGCACCTGTAGCCCGTGATGCCGGGCCATGGCGATATAAAGATTGACCAGTGACAGGCAATTTGCCCGGCGCTGCGCGAACGCTTCCGATGCCGTCAGGTTCGCCGAATCGTCATACTTTACATCGAGAAATTGCGGAGAAAATAACAGCTCCTGTAATCGCGCGACCAGATCCCAGCCTTGCAACCCGGGGTCAATATGCTGTGCCATGAAGCTGGCCATAGCGTCATCAACAGCCAGCAGATCGATAACTGGCGTTGCAACAGGCTCGCCTCCCAGTGCTCGCTGCTCCATGTCAGCGTCGGGTGCAAAACCCGGGTTGAGACTGAGCAACTGACACGCCGACAACATCACCAGCGCAACGCCAGCGACGATGCCACGACATAATGTTCGTAACACACAATTTTGCACTGACTTTTCCTACTCCCCTGCTCCCCTGCGCCCCGTTGTAAATTCTGTATTGTGGGTTACAAGACCGTGATTGCGAGCGGAATATTCCGGTACAAAACTCCTATGCCTGACAGCACCTGTTGGCTGTCAGGCGTCCGTGCGCCTTACATATTGGGGTGCCTTACATATTTGGGTAGCTGGGACCGCCGCTGCCTTCCGGCACCACCCACTGGATATTCTGTGACGGATCCTTGATGTCACAGGTTTTGCAATGGACACAGTTCTGCGCATTGATCTGGAAGCGCTTGCCGCCCTGACCATCGTCCAGCACCTCATAGACACCCGCCGGACAGTAACGCTGCGCCGGTTCATCATATATGGGCAGGTTGTGCTTTATCGGCACTTCCGGATCAATCAACTGCAGATGGCAGGGCTGATCTTCCACATGATTGGTGTTGGACAGGAACACCGATGACAATTTATCGAAGGTGATTTTTCCATCCGGCTTCGGATAGTCGATTTTGGGACACTCGGACGCCGGTTTGAGCTGCGCATAATCATGGGATTTGTCGTTGAAGGTCAGCGGGAAACGACCGGCAAAAATATTGTGCTCGATAAAACTCAGGCTGCTGCCAACCCAGAAACCAAACTTGTGAAATCCGGCGCTGAAATTACGGGTTTTGTGCAGCTCGTCATACAGTGAAGAGGACTTCACGCGTGCACCGTACTCCGTCAGATCATTACCCGGTTTCACTGCGTCTTGCTGCAATGATTCAAACAGCGACTCGGCCGCCAGCATGCCCGAGCGCATGGCCGTGTGGCTGCCCTTGATTTTGGCAGCGTTCAGCGTGCCGGCATCGCAACCGATCAGCAGGCCACCGGGGAAGCTCATCTTGGGCAAAGAGTTGAGGCCGCCCTTGTTTAATGCACGCGCGCCGTAGCTCAGTCGCTTGCCACCCTCAAGATACTGGCGGATAACCGGGTGCTGCTTGAATTTCTGGAATTCGTCGAAGGGGCTGATATGCGGGTTCTTGTATCCCAGGTCAACAATCAAGCCCAGATAGACCTGATTGTTTTCGGCGTGGTACAGAAAACCGCCGCTGGAACCGGCATAGCTGGCGCCGATCATGGGATAACCGGCAGTGTGCACAACAAGCCCTTCCTTGTGCAGTTCCGCGGGTATTTCCCAGACTTCTTTCAGGCCGATACCATAGTGCTGCGGATCGCTGTCTTTATCCAGTTCGAAGCGGGCGATCAACTCCTTGCCCAGATGTCCGCGACAGCCCTCTGCCAGAATGGTGTATTTGGCGTGGAACTCAAATCCGGGCTCGTAGGCGTCTTTTTTCTCACCCTTGGCATCTACGCCCATATCACCTGTCGCCACACCTTTCACGGTGCCGTCGTCATGATAGAGAATTTCAGCAGCCGCAAAACCGGGGAAGACTTCTGCGCCCAGCTCCATCGCCTGCTCTGCCAGCCAGCGACACAGATTGCCCAGAGAAATAATATAGTTGCCATGATTGCGCATGGGCTTTGGTACCAGTAAATCGGGGAAGCGAATGGACTTCTTTTCACCGGGCAGGTAATAAATATCATCACCGGTCACCGCTGTATGCAAAGGTGCGCCCTTCTCTTTCCAGTCCGGAAACAGCTCATTCAACGCCGACGGCTCGAAGACGGCGCCGGACAGAATGTGCGCGCCAACTTCCGAACCTTTTTCAAGCACGCAGACGGAAATCTCTTTTTCTGCTTCCTTGGCCAGTTGTAACAAACGGCAGGCAGTCGCCAGGCCAGCTGGTCCGGCCCCAACGATAACGACATCGACTTCCATTGACTCGCGTTGCATAGTCTGGTTTCCCCCTCACGTGCTTATGCGAAATGCTGTGTTGACCATGAGCCACCGCTGACGGACGACAACAGTAGCGTACCCGCTGAGCGGGCTCGGTATTATCCTTAATTCGATCCGGAATCGCAAAGGCAGGCTGATAATGCCGGGCGCAGATCCGGGTACCGGAACTCAAACCCCGCCGCCTGCAATCGGGCAGGTATGACATTCTGGCCGTGCAACAACAAGCGATCACCCATTTCTCCGAACATCAATTGCACGACCGGCGCTGGCAGCGGCAGGAACGCCGGCCTTTTCACTACCGCGGCTAACTCACGAGTAAACTCCCGGTTGGTCACGGCAGCGGGGGCGGTCAGATTGAATACCCCCGACTCAGTGTCTTTGGCCAGCAAAAACTGAATCGCCGCAATAACGTCAGCCCGGTGTATCCATGACAGCATCTGCTCACCATCACCAATACGCCCCCCCAACCCCAGGCGGAACATCGGCAGCAACTTGCCCAGCATACCGCCGCCGGACCCGAGGACAACACCCAGCCTCAGAACACACACCCTGATATGGAGCACCTCGGCCTTGCGTGCCTCTTCCTCCCAGCGCCGACAGAGCTGATGGCTGAACTCATCATGCACCGGCGAGGTCTCGGTCAACGGTTCGGGCCCGTGAGCACCGTAAAAACCCACTGCAGAAGCACTCAGGAACACTGCCGGAGGTTGTTGAAGGCGCTGAAAGAGCTGTACCAGCGCCGTTGTGGTTTGCAGGCGACTGTTTAGCAACAGCCGCTTGCGGGCCCGCGTCCAGCGTTTATCGGCGATTCCGGCACCGGCCAGATTGATGACGGCGTCAAAATGCCTGTCGTGTTCAATCTCGTCCAGGCTGCGCACGAGCTCCGGGGTTGAGCCCAGAAGCAGACGGCCCCTGGCATAGTCACGCACCAGCACCGTCAGCTCGTGTTTCGCGCTCAGCAGCTCCGCTACCAGATGCGTGCCGATAAAACCGGTGCCACCTGTCATCAATATTCGCATCTGATTGATCCTTTTGCGTCATTTTTCGGCCTGAATTATGGCAATCCGCCCCAGGATTCTCACAAATTGTCACAACAGTGAGCGCCATTTTTTTGATAACATTAGAGTTATTCCAAACGTTGACAACCCCATTGCTACTTTACGCAAGCACAAGGACTGAATCCACAATGATTCGCAGCATGCTTATCTCGCCCATTTCGCCGTTTTTTCGTATCGGCGCGCTCGGCCTTATGGCAATCAGCTTAACAAATACCAGCCAACTGGCAAATGCTGACGAAATTGCTCAGGAGTTCGCTGATACGGGCGCTGAAGATTCCACCGTGATTTATCCGGCGTCTTTCTTCCAGCCTTACAACCCGATCTCCGTCAATGACATGATAGACCGGATCCCCGGCGTGAGCATCAGTGATGGCGGTGGTGGCCGCGGCCTGGGTAGCGGCGGTGACCTGCTGATCAATGGCCAACGCCTGGCCGGCAAGAGCAACTCCCCCCGGGACCAGCTGCGACGTATTGCGGCCCGCGAAGTTGAGCGTATCGAAATTATTCGCGGCACCTCCAGTGAACTGGCTGTTCGTGGCTCCGGACAGGTCGTCAATGTTGTATTGCAGGATGCGGACACCCGTGCCAGCACGTCAGTCGAGATCAGCAGTGACCGTCACTCTGACGGCACCTTGCAGCCCGGCGCCTCCATTTCTCACAGTCGGCAAACAGGCAACTTCAGTGCTCTGTTCAATCTGCAGGCAGATCCGCAATACAACCGCGAACAACGCCTGGAAACCAGCTACACCCCCGGGCTGGTGCCAACGGAAATCATGGACGAGAGCAAGACTCGTGACCGCATGGCCTATGAAGCCAGCACCGTAATGGGCTACCGCATGGGCCAGCATCGCATGCAGTTAAACGCACTTTACGGCACCTCGGATCACCCTGTCGACTCCGTCCGTCAATACCGCAACCCGCAAACACCCGATGTTATTGACCATGCCGAGCGCGAACCAATCGACTATGTGAAAAACAATTGGGAGCTTGGCGGTGACTATGAGCTTGAATTCGACGACGGCAGCAATTTGTTGTTCCTGTTTGTCGTCAATGATGAAACCGACAACAATATCCGCGAACGCTTTCAAAACGATGCACCGCAATCATCAGACGCCGAACGCAAGTCGCTGTATATCGAGTCCAATAGCCGAACCCGGGAGCGCATTGCGCAAAGCACCTATAGCTGGTCCTTGTCAGACGTTCAGGACATGCAATTGGGCGCTGAGCGCGCGCAGACCATTCTCGATTCCAGCCTGCTGATCGGCCGGGACGTCGGCACTGCGGCGCCCTCTCCGCAGTTTGGCAACCTTCGTCCTGCGCTGGGCCTGTCCAATCTGGGTTCCAGCGTTGAAGAGATGCGCTACGAAGGATTCGCTGTTCACAACTGGACACTGAATGATCGCATGACACTGGAGAGCAGCCTGGTTTATGAAACGTCGGAAATCAGCCAGAGCGGCGCTTTGAACCAGAGCCGGGATTTCCAGTTCTGGCGCCCGTCCATCGATTACCGCTTCAACATCACCAGCTCACTGCAACTGCGCGCAACTGTGGCGCGGCAGGTTCAGCAGCTGAGCTTCGCCAACTTCTCGGCCACGGCCAATACCAGCGACAATGACAAAGAGGCTGACGCCGGTAACCCGAACCTGGTGCCGACCCAGGAAATACGTTACGAACTCACCATGGAATACCGCCTTCCCAACGATGCTGGCGTCGTCAGTTCCCGGTTTTTCATGCGCGACCTGGAAGACCAGATCGGTCGCATCAATGCCTCCAGCAACCCTGACCAGCCCGTGTCGGCCGCCGGCAATATTGGTGATGCCAAGCGCTGGGGGGTGTATCTGGATGGCAGCACCCGACTCGGTATCCTGGGATTGCCTGATGCCATTCTCTCATCAAGTCTGTATCTGTTTGATTCAGAGGTGACCAACCCGATACTCGGCAGCACTGAGCGCATTAATGGCCGCGGCCGTGCTGAACTGGGCTTCCAGCACGACATAGTCAACTGGAACCTGAACTATGGCTTCGACTACGGGCACCCGCTTAATGGCGGCGAGCGCGATATCGAGGTCAATACCATCGACCAGATCGACAACGGGCCCAGCCTGACCATGTTTGTGTCGACAGTGCTGTTTGATGACGTCACCTTCCGGCTGGAATCCAACAATACGCTGGACGAAAAAACCTGCCGCAACCGCGTCCGTTACAACGGCTCCGCTGCCTCGGGCAATATCAGCGAGATCCAGAACGCATGCTGGGGCAATGGTCAGAAGCTGGCGCTGAAGGTCCGCAAGACCTTCTGATGTACAACCTGAGTGCTACTCAGGTTTGCTGAAAATCATCATGTGCTGCCAGGGCAGAAAGTCCAGCGTGTCATCCCAGTTCAGGCCGAAGACGCTCATCTCACGCACCACCTGCTCTTCCGTCATTTTGTGCAAGGGCCTGATGGGCACGCTGTCATCCTCGGCGCGATATTCAATGAGAATCACGCGCCCGCCCGGTTTCAGTGCTTCGTTGATGCCATCCAGCATTTCAAACGGGTGCGAAAATTCATGATAGGCATCAACCAGCAGCACCACATCCACGCTGTTTGCCGGTAAACCGGGGTCGTCTATACGGCCCAGGACGGGCTCTACATTAGTGATGCCCAGCTCCGTTTTGCGCTGCTCCAGCAGCTCCAGCATCTCTGGCTGAATATCGGTTGCCAGTACCCTGCCTTCGGGCACCAGAGGCGCCATTCGGAAACTGAAATAACCGGTACCGGCACCTATATCAGCGACCACATGATCGGGCTCCAGGCCCATATTGGCGACAACCTCGTCAGGCATTTCCTCATGTGTCCGTTGTTCCCGCTCCAGCCAGCCGGCCGCCTGGTGGCCCATGACACCGGATATCTCACGACCCATGTAAAATTTGCCGATCCCGCCCTGGCTGCGACCCGGGTCAAATTCATAACCCGGATTTTCCGCTGCCTGCAACGAACCAGCACCCAGCACAACGGCAATGCTAATAGCGGCAGTATAAACAGGGACCAGCAGTTTCAACGATTTCATGGTTTCCACCTTCAGTTGCAAAAAAACTTGATGCCCGAAGAGTACCAGAAGTGGCCTTGTGTTTGTAAACCGGACGCTACGCCGACCCGGCAGCGCGCCGTACCAGAGCTGTGATAGAATCCGGCCAGGTTTAATTCAGGGGGAAACAGACACAGATGAGCAACGTTCTGGAAGGTATTCGGGTACTGGATTTTGGTCGCTACATTGCCGGGCCATTTTGCGCCAGCCTGCTCAGCGACATGGGCGCAGAGGTCATTCGTATCGAGAAAGTGCAAGGCAGTGAAGACCGTTTCCTGTCCCCGGTCAGTGATACCGGTGATGGCGCCCTGTTCATGCAGATGGGCCGCAACAAGCTGGGCATGACCCTGAACCCGATGAAACCCGAAGGCCGGGAGATCGTGAAAAAGCTGGTGGCCAGCGCTGACGTTGTTGTCGCCAACCTGCCACCGGACACCTTGCATGCCATGGGTCTGGATTATGACAGCCTGACGGCAATCAAACCTGACATTATCCTGACCATGATTTCAGCCTTTGGTACCGGCGGGCCTTACAGCAACCGGGTGGGCTTTGACGGACTCGGCCAGGCCATGTCGGGCGCCATGTACATGTCCGGCACCCCGGAGCAACCCGTTAAATCCTATGCGCCTTTTATTGATTTTGGTACCGCCAGCCTCAGCGCCGTTGGCACCATGGCGGCGCTGCTGGAACGTCAGAAAACCGGTCAGGGCCAGGTGGTGGAAGCCTCCCTGTTCAATACGGCACTGACCATGATGAACGGCACCCTGATTGAACAGGCCATGATTGAGCGTAACCGTAGCGCGACCCTCAACCGGTCGCAGACATCAGGACCTGCTGACACCTTCAGGACACGGGACGGCTGGGTGCTGATTCAGTCCGTTGGCGGTCCATTGTTCGCGCGCTGGGTGGAGTTGATGAGTGAACCGGAGTGGCTGGACGATCCACGATTCAAGGATGACATCACCCGCGGCGACAATGGCGAACTGATCAGCGAGCGCCTGGCTCGCTGGTGCGCAGAACGCAGTTCCTCAGAGGTTCTGGCGGCCATGGAAGCGGCTCGCATACCCGCGGGTCCGGTGATGTCACCACAACAGGTACTGGATGACCCGCATGTAGCAGCACGCGGCATGTTAAAGCAGCTGGAGTATCCCGGCGCAGCCAAAGCCGCCCCGGTCATGACCACCCCGTTCAGCCTGTCTGCTACACCAACCGCGGTGAAACACCGTGCACCGCTGTTGGGTGAACATACGGATCAGATCATGCAGGAGCTGGGATATTCGCAGGCTGACATCGACCAGCTGCGATCAATCAGGGTCATTTGACAGGCACGCCAGTCGCTGCCTGTTACTCACTTCATGTCAAAGCCTTGTTCAGCCAGAAAACCCCGCATATGTGGCCGGGCTTTTTCACTGAGCAGGGCAGCCACCTGTTCGCTCCAGCAAATGCCATGGCCGCCGCCGGTTCGCGTACGGTAATACGCCCGCACGCGCTCGTCATATTCTTCAATGACAGCGGCGTCCTGGCTATCGTCATAGACCTCTTCTTTGACAATAACGGACAACGGCAATCTGGGTTTCACCTCAGGGTCCTGGTCCGGGTATCCCAGACACAAACCAAACACCGGGTAAACACCCACCGGCAGTTTCAGTAAATCAGACACCTGGCGCGGGTTGTTGCGGAGCCCACCGATGTAGCAGATGCCAAGCCCGGCCGACTCGGCAGCGACAACCGTATTTTGCGCCATCAAGGCTGCATCAACGGTGGCAATGATAAAGTGTTCGGTGTAATCACCTGAAAAAGGTTTGTCATACCGTTCACAACAGTTGCCCGCCCGGCGCACGTCAGCACAGAACACCAGAAATTCGGCCGCACTGGCTACATAGGGTTGATTACCCGCGAATGCCGCCAGTTGCGCCCGGCTCTCCGGATTGCTTACCCGAATCACGGTGGCACCCTGCAGGAAACTGGAGGTGGCTGCGCTTTGACCAGCGGCCAGGATATCCGTCAGCAAACCTGCGGGCAGCGCCTGTTCATTGAATTTTCGAATACTGCGATGGGACTTCAACAAATCAAGGGTGTCATTCATAGTGTTCTCTGCAAATTAACGTCTGATGGCTCGGGGAACGCCGGTTAAAGCGCGTTGATATTGGCCTGAAGATTATCCAGAAAATGCGGTACGACATCGTTGGCCAGCCGGGTTTCAGCATTGAACATGACAACCAGTGCTATATCGTAAGCTGGTACCAGCACAATCTCGGAGCGGTAGCCACGCACACCGCCGCCATGATGAATCACACGCATGCCGTCATAATCCAGAATTCGCCAGCCCAGGCCGTACCAGGCATTTTTGACTTTTGGCCAGCGATTGAAGTAGTTGCCGCGCGGCGTTTCTACCACGGGTGTATGCTGAATATCGAGCAGTGCACGAGGCAGCACGTCGGGTGCGCCGCCAAGATTGGCCTGGGCCCAGCGGGCCATATCAAGGATGGTTGCATTGACGCCGGCCGCCGGCCCGGTTGTGTAATAAGCCTCATTTACCGAACTCAGGCGCCAGCCGCCACGTGCGAATTGATGAGGTGAGCTGGCATTGGGGTTGTCCCGGAACGCTTCATAGCCCATCGATGCCTGGTTCATGCCCAGCGGCAGAAAGATGTTCTCCACCACAAAATCATCGTATGTGGTTCGCAGGCTGACCTCCACAACATCGGCGACCAGGGAAAAGACCACATTCTGATAACCATAGCAGCTACCGGGCGGGCATACGGTAGGAATTTCGTGAAATTTTTCCTGAATCTTCTGATAGGCCACACCGGCATCCAGCATATTGGAGAAGGCGTGTGGCATCAGCCCGGTTGTATGACTGAGCACATGCCGCAGTGTCATCTGCCTGGTCGCGGCGTCGGTGCCAATATCGTAGGGCAGGATGGTTGAAATGGGCTCGTCCCAGGTGGATATATTGCTGCTTACCAATTGCGAGGCCACGGTGCCGGCAAACGTTTTTGAAACCGAGGCAATACGAAAAACGGTATCGCTGTCCACCGCCAGGTCTTGCTGCACACTCCGCAGGCCGTAGGTCTGCAAATCCAGGATATCCGACGACGAAACAATCGCCAACGCCACACCCGGAATTCCCTGTTCCGTCACTTCCTGCTGCAACCAGCGCTTGTAGGTGCTGAAGTCAGCAATATCGCCTTGCGTTATCGGCGTCGGCAACTGCCCGGGCACTTGATAGAACGTCGGCTGGGTGCCCTGCTGAAGCAGCGATGCTGAGGATGTTGAGTAAGTTGAGGGAGCCGGATCATCGGCCAGCGCCAGCGTCGATATCAGGGAGCAGATCACGGACACGACACATCGTGGATCAGAGAATATTGATAATAAGCGGAGTTTTGCGGTGACTGGCAAAATACGGCATTCCGTGGGTGTAGAGATTTGCCATGGAAAATACCATGTCACCCGGAATTTGCAAGTGTTTGCAGCCCTGGCAGTCAATGCCAGACATTGCAATCAACATAAAAAAACCGGCCTGCCAGGGCGGCAGACCGGCTAAAAAGGGCTCAGGACAAAATCACTAACAGCTTTTGTCCACCCCTCACTACACCCAGGGCAATTACCTCGGGTTCCTTGCTCAACAATCGATTAAACTCGCTCAGCGATGCTGCAGGCTGGCGATTTACCTCCTGAACAATATCTCCGGGACGCAGACCTGCCGCCCACGCCGGGCTGCGTTGATCAACATCCGCGATCTCAACACCAGTCTCCGCACCCACGACATCCTGTAAGCGTGCGCCCAGAAACCGCGTCTCATCTGCCCGACGTGCATTGTTGGGCTCACCGTTCGTCGCAACCGATGCCTGATCTTCGCCGGCGACGATCAAGGCAGTGACGCTGACGGGCTCTCCGTCCCGCAGAATGCCCAGTTCCAGTTCCTGGTCGACACCTGCCAGGCCAACCGCATTGCGCAACTCCCGGCTGCCGACAATGTTCTTGCCGTTGATGGAAACCACCAGGTCGGAGACCTGCAGTCCAACCTCATCTGCCACCGAACCTGGCATGACCTGCATGATCAGGGCACCACGCTCGGCACCCAGTTCCAGCGTTTCCTCAACCAGGGGCGTGTGGTCCCGAATGATGACCCCCAGCTGACCGCGCCGGACGACGCCATCACGTTCCAGGTGAGTCACGACCGCCGCAACCATGTCGACCGGCACTGCGAATCCGACACCGGAACTGGTCCCGGAACCCGATATGATGGCGGTGTTGATACCGACCAGACGCCCCTGAAGATCAACCAGCGCCCCGCCGGAGTTGCCGACATTAATGGCCGCATCCGTCTGAATGAAGTCCTCGTAGTTGTCGTTGTTGATGCCGGCGCGTCCAAGCGCACTGATAATGCCGGAGGTCACTGTCTGACCAATGCCGAACGGATTGCCTATTGCTACCACATAGTCGCCAATCCGTAAGCGACTGACGTCCGCCAGCTCAACCGCGCTCAGGCGATCGGCTTCTACCTGCAACAGCGCAATATCTGTCTGTTCGTCGCTGCCGATCAACTCAGCTTCAAGCACACGGCCATCCAGCAAACCCACCGTGATGGCATCGGCGCCCGCCACAACATGGTGATTGGTGATGATGAAGCCATCCTCGCTGTCTATGACAACACCGGAACCGGCACCTCGCGATCGCCTGACCGGTGGCTGCTGTCCATTGCTCCCGAAACCGAATACATCAGGCATGCGCTCTACCCGGCTAACCGAAATATTGACCACTGCCGGGGTGACTGTTTCCAGCATGGGGGCCAGAGACGGCATGCTGTTGTCGTAAACCTGCTGTGTTTCCGCCTGCAGAGATGCTATTGAGGCAAGTCCGGCGGCCATAACAGCCACAGCCAGCATGGCCTTGAGCAGATACCTGTGTGTGAAACTCTTGAACCTGATTTGTGATGTCATCGCCAGTAACCTCCGTAAATTATAGGGTCAGGCTGGTATCAGCGCTGCCCGACTACGGACTTGAAGATAGGCCCGTCAGACGCCATATACCTGAGGAAAACCGGAAAAAAACATCCAGAATTTGTGAAATTGGCACTTTTTGGGCCTGCCGCGGTCCTATATGGACATAGCCTTGCGGTAAGATATGAACAGCAACAGCCATGAGCGAACAGCAACAGCCATGAGCGATATGGAAAGCACAAGCATGAGCGAATCCAATACACAGCCGGACCCCGCAGAGAACGCCGTGTCATACGCAGCTTTGATCAGCTGCCGGGCGTTCGTGCTGGATTGCTGGCATGTCTATCCGACACGCAACCTGATCAGGTTCCGGGGCGATGCTGGCGAGGCCGGGGGCGGTCAGGCGCAACAACAGGTTGAACCCAGGCTGATGCGCCTGCTGTGCCTGCTGGCCGCGTCTGCCGAATCTGTGGTCAGTCGTGACGACATCATTTCGGTGCTGTGGCCAAGGGTTGTGGTCAATGAAAACTCCCTTACCCGCGCGGTGTCTGATCTGCGTCGCTGTTTGACACCACCGGGCGCCAATCGCACGGCATTGATCCAGACCATACCCAAACGCGGGTATCGGCTGACCCGGACACCGACTGTTGTCGATGCGCACTCTGTGCGCCCATTGCAAAGCCGACGCCCGGGTGATGAGCCAACGCTGCCACCGTCAGGCAAAACTGCCGCGGGACGCTGGATCACACGCTGGACGCCCAGCATAGCGGCCTGCTTTATTCTGGCACTGGCGTTGGTGCTGCGGGTCAGTGATGACGGCCAGAGCCGTTTACCGGTGGCACAGCTGCCAACAGATCCGGCATTTACCGCAGATGCACAGCACGTCTCGCCGCCGGTCTACGATCGGGTTATCGGCTCGTCCGGGCATGCCGATTCCGGACTTGGGCAGGATGCACGGGCCCTGCCCACAAACCTGGCGGAAAGCGCTGCGGCACCGTTGTACATTACCAGGCTTGGCAACGCGCCAGAAAATGCCCTGCAGACGCTACAGCGACCACCCGCAACGGACCTCAGACCCGGACAGGCGATGTTGACACCCGATGGCCAGTTGCTGGCTTACGTTGAATTTCGGGACGGCATTTCCAGCCTGAACCTGCGCCCGGCCCTGACCGACGCCGACCCATGGGTGGCATTCACCACCGATGAGCGGATTTTTAATCTGCAATGGTCGCCACTGGATGCCGGCATTTTACTGACGGTAGGTCAGAGCGCGGAAAACAAGGATCAGGCATCCTATCTGCGTTTGCTGTTACTGGATATGGAGACATTGTCTCTGCAGGAACTGTATCGCCGCGAGTTGCCACACAATAGGGACTGGCCGGGTGAAATTGGCAATCTGACCTGAGACCTGGTCACCTCACTCTGAGAGTCAGGTTTGACTGGTCAGCGCCCCGGCAACCCGCAGTGCGCTGACCACACCGTCTTCATGGAACCCCTTGCCCCACCACGCGCCACAATACCAGGTGCGCTGAACACCGTTGATCAGTGACCATTGTGTCTGGGCATGCGCTGCGTCGCGGCTGAAGACGGGATGGGCATAGTCGAACCGGCCCAGTATTTTTGCTGCATCTATCCGGTCGGTATCGTTCAGGCTGACTAAAAACTGTGAGTCACCGGTAATCCCCATCAGACGGTTCATATCGTAAGTGACACGTGGCAGTCCACTGCGGTCAGCGGTCAGGTAATAATTCCAGCTCGCCCACGCGCGTCTGTTCGCAGGCATCACCGAGGTATCGGTGTGTAGCACCACATCATTGGGCTGGTAGCGCACGGCCGACAGAACATCACGCTCATCCGCGCTGGCGTCACGCAACAACGCCAGGCTCTGATCACTGTGACAGGCGAGCACAACCTGATCAAATTGCTCCGCGCTGTCGTTGGTGTACAAGGTTACGTGATTGGCAGAACGCTCGAGGCCAAGCACAGGGGTCGACAGCCGAATCCGATCGGCAAACCCCGCGCTCATGGGTTTGATATAGGCACTTGAGCCACCGACCAGGGTGCGCCAGCGCGGACGGTTGTGCACATTCAGCAAGCCGTGGGCATACATGAACGGCAGCATGAAACGGACCGGAAACTCGAGCATCTGGCGAAACGGCGTCGACCAGATGGCAGAGGCCATGGGCACCAGATAATAGTCTCTGAATTTGTCGCTCAAGCCCAGGTGCTGTACATAGTCCTTAAGCAGCAGGTCCGGAATCTGTCCCTGCTCACAAGCACTGATGGCCTGTTTGTTGAAGCGCAGAATATCGAGCAGCATACTGATATACGACGGTGAGAGCAGATTCCTGCGTTGTGCGAACAACCCGTCGTACATGGCAAAGCGACCGCTGACCCCGGCGTACTCCAGGCCACTGGTCTGACAACTGACACCAAAACTCATGTCCGAGTCGCGCCAGCGAACCCCCAGTTCGTCCATCAGCGTGATAAAACCGGGGTAGGTCCAGTCATTGAACACGATAAACCCGGTATCAACCGAATACCGACGACCATCAACAGTCACATCAATGGTCGCCGTGTGGCCGCCCAGCCGGTCATCGGCCTCGAATACAGTAATATCATGCTGGTCATGCAGCTTGTAGGCGGCAGTAAGACCAGCGATACCGGTTCCGACAATGGCAATTTTCAATGCGCGAGTTCCTGATTCAGGCGAAGCGTGCCAGTTCCTTGCGCGCAACAACCCGGCGGTGGACTTCATCCGGGCCGTCAGCCAGGCGCAGTGTGCGCTGTGACGTCCACAACGCAGCCAGCGGCGTATCCTGCGACACACCCGTGGCGCCGTGCATCTGAATCGCACGATCAATAACCCGCAAAGCCATATTGGGCACAGCCACCTTGATCTGCGAAATCGCATCACGGGCCGCTTTGTTGCCAATGGTATCCATCAGGTAGGCAGCCTTGAAAACCAGCAGTCGACACATCTCAATTTCGATTCGGCTGTCAGCAATCACATCGTAGTTACCACCCAGCTCTGACAGCGGTTTGCCAAACGCTTCACGGCTCAGCGCCCGTGTGCACATCAGGTCCAGTGCGCGCTCAGCAGCGCCGATGGAACGCATGCAATGATGGATGCGACCTGGCCCCAGACGCCCTTGAGAAATTTCAAAACCACGCCCGCGGCCCAGAATGATGCTCTCTTTTGGCACACGGACATTGCTGAACCGGATGTGCATATGACCGTGCGGTGCATCGTCCTTGCCAAACACTTCCATCGGTCGCAGAACATCAACGCCGGGGGTGTCCATCGGTACCAGTATCTGCGACTGGCGGCTGTGTTTGGGTGCTTCCGGGTCGGTCACCACCATCACAATCATGATTTTGCATCGCGCATCGCCAGCGCCGGAGATATAGAATTTTTCACCGTTGATGACCCATTCATCACCATCGAGTACCGCACGCGTGGCGATATTGGTGGCATCTGATGAGGCAACATCAGGCTCTGTCATGGCAAACGCCGAACGGATTTCGCCGGCCAGCAAAGGTTTCAGCCAGCGCTCTTTCTGTTCTTCCGAACCATAACGTTCGAGCACTTCCATATTGCCGGTGTCCGGTGCACTGCAGTTAAATGCTTCGGAAGCCAGGCGACTGCGGCCCATGATTTCGGCCAGGTGTGCATATTCCAGGTTGCTGATGCCAGCGCCGCCCTGGCTCTTGGGCAGGAAAAAATTCCACAAACCCAGGGTTTTGGCCTTGGCTTTGAGACTTTCCATGATTTCGTCCTGCCGTGGCGTGTGAGACCAGCGATCGCCCACACTGACTTCGTCGTGGTACTCCTTCTCCACAGCAACGACGTCAACTTCGACGAATTCGCGAATCTTCTCGCGCACTTTTTGCATTTCTTCTGACAGTCCAAGATTCATTCGCGGTTCCTCATGATATTCTTCGTGTTATAAAAGTCTGGTTACTATTAACCCGGTGCCTGTACTCACCCAGTGCCTGTACTCTCACCCCGTGATAGTGCCACCACCGTCGACAACCAGTGTCTGTCCCGTGGTAAAGCTGCCGGCATCAGATGCCAGGTAAATCGCCGCGCCTGCTATCTCGTCCGGCTCACCGATTCGGCGCAGGGGGTACTTTGACACCGTTGCTTTGTAAGTCTCCGGATTCTCCCACAGCGCCTTGGCAAAGTCCGTCCTGATCAGCCCCGGGGCAATACAGTTGACACGGATATTCTTCGGACCCCATTCGACCGCCAGGTTGCGCGCTATCTGCATATCCGCGGCCTTGGAGATACCGTAGGCACCCAGCACGTCAGTGCCTTTGAGCCCGGCAATAGACGACACGATGATGGCTGCACCACCACCGTTTTCTGCCATGCCTGGCAACACCAACTGGCACAACCGGTGCGCGCTGCCGATGTTGGAATGCATGATCTTGTCGAAGGCCTCATCGGGGATGTCCTGAGACGGACCGTAGAACGGATTGAGGGCAGCATTGATGACCAGAATGTCGATTTTGCCAAAATGTTTGATGGTCTTGTCGACCAGTGTCTTCAACTGTTCCTTGTAATTGATGTTGCAGGCCACCGGGAGTGCGTCGCCACCTCTGTCGTTGATACCGGCAGCGACTTCGTCACAGGCATCCTGGTTGCGGCTGGATATCACTACTTTGGCGCCAGCGTCGGCCATATGCGTCGCGATAGCCAGACCGATACCTTTGGTGGAACCGGTGATCAGCGCTACTTTACCGCCAAGATCGAATAAACTCATGTCTGCTCCCTCTTCAGCTAATTTTTTCAGCTACCTTTTTCAGCAAATTACGGTATCTGCATCTACCGACAAGTATTTGTCGACAGACACTTGATAGCAATTATAATTTCTATGAATTTTGCTGCCTATCATTATAACAGCGTACCGGGGCCACGGAAACGCTTACTGCTGATCAGCCTCCATCCAGGCTCGCGTACCTTTGCTGATATGGGTTCCGCCATCAACCGGGATCACGGCGCCATTGGTATAGGCACCTGCCCGTGACGCCAGGTAGACCAGCACGCCGGCTATTTCTTCCGGCTCACCGGCCCTGCCCATGGGGCTGTCAGCGGCAATGTCATCACCAAATTCGCGTAACACATAATCAGTCATTCTGGACTGGAAAAAGCCGGGCGCCACCGCGTTGACGGTGATATGACGAGGCCCGAGGTCAACAGCCAGGGTTCGCGTCAGGTGATGCAGGGCAGCCTTGCTGGCCGAATAAGCGAATGTTGGCACCCGCTGCACAACAGGCACCTGCAGGCCGTCCATGGACCCGATATTGATCACCCGCGCCGGATCCTGCGCCGTGGCAGCCAGCCCCAACAGCGGCAATAACTCGCGGGTCAGCGAAAATACCGCATTCACATTGGTGGTCATGACTTTGGCAAAGGCGTCGTCCGGGTAGTCCTCGATTTTGGCCCCCCAATTGGCACCCGCATTGTTCACCAATATCGACAGCCCCTGCTCACCAAACTGCTGCTGCAAAAAATCCCGCAGCCGTTGCCGGTCCTCTGGCTGCGTGACATCGGCAGCAACCGCCTGGCAATCACCCAGCGGCTGCAATTGTGCCAATGCTTCATCACATTTGTCCTGTTTACGCGAGGCTATCACCACGCGCACACCGGCTCGCAGCAAGGTCTCAGCCATAATCAGACCCAGACCGCTACTGCCCCCGGTTACCAGCGCCGTTTTACCGGCCAGGTCAAACAGCCGCCCAACAGCCAGAGAAGATACGTGTGTTTCAGTCATCTCATTCGTCCGCTATTTTCACCAGTTGTTTGCCAAAATTGCGGCCACGCAACAATCCACGGAACAGCTCGGGTGCGTTTTCCAGGCCCTCGCCAACAGATTCCCGATACTTGATTTTACCCGCCTTGACCCAGGCGCCCAGTTTTTCGGTCGCTTCAGGCCAGCGATCCTGCCACTCGGTCACAACAAAGAAGCGGTGCTCGGGCACATCATCCAGTGTTTTCAGAATATGGAAGGGCGTTTCGCCCTTGGTAATGTCCGTGTCATTGTAATTCGAGATGTAACCACAGATGGGCACCCGCGCCCCCTTGTTAAGAAGCGGAGCGACAGCCCTGGTGACATCACCACCAACGTTTTCGAAATAGATGTCGATGCCATTGGGACAGGCCGTTTTCAGCTTCTCCGCCAGATCGCCACTCTTGTAATCCAGGCAATCATCAAAGCCGAGCTCTTTCTTGACATAGCGACACTTTTCTTCGCCACCGGCAATACCAATGGCGCGCAAACCCAGGGTACGTGCAATTTGCCCTACCACCGAACCGACTGCACCTGAAGCCGCAGCAACCACCAGGGTTTCTCCGCTTTGCGGTTTACCGACTTCGGTCAAACCAAAAAACGCCGTACGCCCCGGCATGCCGACAACGCCGAGGTGCGCTGACAGGCTGCCGTTGTTCAGGTCAACTTTCATCAGCCTGGGATCATCATCATCGGCGACAATCATGGTCTGCCAACCCATATGGGCAGTCACATGGTCACCGACCGCATAACGAGAGGACTTTGATGCCACAATCACGCCAGCGGACTCGCCGGTAATGACATCTCCCACCTGCAACGGCTGCGCGTATGATTTGACATCATTCATGCGCCCGCGCATGTAAGGATCCAGCGACAACCAGAGGACCTTGATCAGAATTTGTCCGTCCTGTATTTCAGCGACATCCTCCTGAACCAGACTGAAACAGTCATCGCCCGGTTCGCCAACAGGCCTTTTGGCAAGTAACATCTTGTTATTCTTCATATAAACTCCTGTATATCAACAATATTGAGCAATCGGATGACCTGCATACTAGCCTACCAGCAGTCTGCCTAACAACCAGTGATATACCTCATGCACAGCGCGCCTGACCGGCGCACTGCTGTCGCAATTCGACCAGCGCCGCCCGTATTCCGGACAGGCCCAGCTGCCATTCCCCGGCCGTCAACAGCAGGCTGGGCAGCAATCGCACAACCGCATTCCGGGTCGGCGTCACAATGACACCCTGTCGCTGACAGGCATCAGTCAAGGGCCAGACCCAGGCATCCTCGTGCAAGGCGAGAGCTACCATGAAACCACGACCCCGCACCTCGCAGATGAGGTCCGGAAAAGCGCGCTGCAGCTCCCTCAGGTCCTGCAGCATTACCTGCCCGAGAGCTTTCACATGGTTGTCAACACGCTGCTCCCGCAGGCAACCAACAACCGCCGCCGATACGGCACACATAAGCGGGTTGCCGCAATAGGTACCACCGTGATCACCCAGCTGCACAGCGTCGGCCAGTTCCTGCGTCATGGCAAACGCCGCAAACGGCAAGCCACCGGCAATGCCTTTGCCCATGGTCATGATATCGGGTGTGACGCCGCTTTCGCTGATGGCAAAAAAGTCCCCGGTACGACAGAATCCGGTCTGCACTTCATCAATGATCAACAATGCCCCGTGTGAGCGACATTGCTGTTTCAGGGTTTGCAGGACATCGTGCGGGACCGCCTTGACACCCCCTTCGCCCTGAACCGGTTCAATGATAACGGCGGCAGTATCGCCATCGATTTCGGCGCCAAATTCGTCAATACTCACAAAATCATTGCCCGGTACATTCGGTAAAAAGCGCGCACTGTTGCCTGAGCTACCAGATACCGACAGCGTTGCCAGTGTCCTGCCATGAAATGAATTGTGTATCGCGAGCACCCGTTGCCTGCCGGTGATCTTTCTGGCGAATTTCAGGGCGGCATCGTTGGCCTCCGCGCCGCTGTTGGCGAAATAGATGCGATCCAGCCCGTCAGGCAGCACCTGCTGCAATTCAACAAGCAGGCGCGCGCGAGCAGGCGAGTAGGTAAACCCCGAATTCGGGTTTTGTATAATGCAGGCAGCCTGGTTTGCCAACGCCGACAGTATGACCGGATGCGCATGGCCCAGACTTGTCACCCCCCAGCCAGCGGTCAGGTCCAGCAAGCGGTTGCCGCGATCGTCCCATACAAACGCGCCCTCGCCTCGCTCTATAACCAAAGGCTGACGCCTGCATACTGTCAGCCCCAGTGAATCCTCTATTTGCATTACGTCCATAATCTCCTCGCTCATCACATCATGTCAGTCAACGACAGGGTTAAAAATCAGGCAAAAAAAAACCTCTGTGGCCGTCGGCGCACAGAGGTTTTTGATTGGTTTGTTAACTGTTACTTTATTTCAGTCGATCAGTCCCTTCCCCATCACACTCTGTCGCGCAGGCGCAGCAAAGCGCCGCCGCACGCGCACGGCGTGCAGCTGCCGCAAATGCGGGCAGTGCCAGAGCAAACAGTCGATCGGATGAAAAAGTCATAAATTTACATGCAACATTTGGTTGATAGCGCAATCTAATTAAATCCCCATGTTTAGTCAAGCACTCGTCGACAAGACCTGTGTCGTCGACGCAATCACTTTTCTGGGGCGATATTTTGTATATACTCAGGAAACACCCGCATTGGCGATGACAAAGACAAACAAAGGCAGCAACATGCCAAGCATCATCGCCCAGGCAATAATCAGTGGGGAGGGGAATTATGTCGTCAACACACGCACGGGATGACGCACGCCTGGCTGTAAGCAAGACCATATGCGCATGCTGTCTGGCCCTCGGCATGTGGTTTTCTGCCGGGGCTGCCGCATCTGTCGACTCACCGGCAGCCTCAGACAGGACGCAGAACGACAGCCTGCCTCCCGGTTCATCACTGGCAGCGCAGGTTGAGCACCTCAATATTCTTCGCGAGCGGGTAGCCCTGCTGCAAAGCGTGCAGGGCCAATACGACCCCGGCGTTCTGAACGCGCTGAACGGTCTGAGCGAAGCACTGATTTCCGTTGGCGAACTGAGAGAAGCCAACGAGGTCGTCGAACAGCAAATTCAGATTCTGCGCGTCAATGACGGCCTGTACACAGACGGCCAGATAGCACTGGTGCATCGCCAGCTCTCCATCATGGCGGCACAACAGAACTGGCTGGGCATGCAGGATCGCCTGACCTATCTGTCGTGGCTGCTGGAGCGCTCCAACACTCTTTCTGATAGCGAAAAAATAAATAATATCAAAGTCATGCGCGACTGGACCCGCCTTCTGCTGAGCCGCGGACCGCGCCAGCACGAGGCCGCTTATCTGTTCCAGCTACGAGACATTGAGGAGTCAGCCCTGGCACTGGCGCGCGAAACAGCAGCTGAACCAGCTGTCATGCAGACCATGATCTATGATCATGCACTGGCGGAGCTGAACATTGCCCTGGGGATAGTGGACAGTTCCAATACCAGCAGACAGCTGATTAATCGCACGCAAGGCCTGCAAACCAGCAATTTACGCCCGACTGAGCGTCTGAACAGCATCCAGGATATTGAAGCGGCTTATGGTGCGCGCACCAGCACGGTTGTCGAACGGTCACATCGTTCCGCCATGATGCGACACTACGTGCTGATCAAGGAACTGGCGTCTGTGTCGACGCCGCCAAACGAAGAGGCGGAAGAATTGTCCAGCACCGATCCGGAGGCTGCCGCCATGGTGCAATTGTACCTGGGCGACTCGGTGTTGCTGCGTCAGCAATACGAGTTGCGCATTGGCGCAATCGCCGGACCCGATCGGGGACAAAACACAACCGGCTCTGCCAGCAGTTATTACGCACGTGCCTGGGAACTTTTTTTGCAGGCAGGGCATTCCCTGGACGACCTGAATGCATTTTTTTCCTGTCCGGTGCCACTGCCAATGCCGTCTTTTTCAGCCCGCCTGGACGTCAGGCAACCGGTCTGTGACCAGGCGACCATCAATCAGGTAGAGATGCCCGCAATGGCAATAGTCCACAATGGCATTCCCGGTTTGCGTTATGAGGCTTTGCCGGGTAATTCACTTATGAGCGAGGCAGCGGGTATCAGCGCCACCCTGCACTTCAGCATCGGTGTCAACGGACAGACAGATCGGACACGGGTCATCGCAGCCGAACCCGACAGCACTGCCGCCCGCATACGTGGTCGGGACGGCCTGCAAGGACTGCAATTTCGACCCGCCCTGCTCGATGGCAAAGCAGTCCGCACCGACAATGTGACAATGACTGTTTACAGCCTTGAGCCTGGGTAACAGCCTTGAGTCTGGGTAACAGCCTTGAGTCTGGGTAACAGCCTTGAGCCTGGGTAACAGACGCAAACGAACCCCAGACCCTCAGCTACGCTTGTCCGGCACGATGCCGCTGGCCACCAGTTGATCAAAGGCGTCTCCGACGATGCCCATTTCTGCCAGGATTTCCCGGTTGTGCTCACCAAACTTCGGTGGCAATCGGTCGAGCCGCCCGGGGGTTCGCGAAAACTTGATAGGTATGCCGGTCATTTTGTACCAATCCTTTGACAGGTTCATGTCCCGGTGAACAGTATGGGGATGCTCCACCACCTGAGCAGTGTTGTATATCGGCCCGGCCGGCAACCCGGCAGACAACAAGCGCTGGCAAAGCTCATCGCCATCAATTTTCATCAATCGCGATTCAATTTCTGCCTTTAGACTCTCCCGGTTCCTGACACGGTCAGCGTTGCTGGCAAAACGGGCATTATCCGCAAGCGCCCGCGCCCCGATTTCATCACACAGTTTACCGAATGCACGATTATTGCCGGCGCCGATAAAAATATCGACGGTGCGGGTTCTGAAGGTTTCATAAGGGCTGATATTGGGGTGCGCGTTACCAGTGGCGACAGGAATCTGCCCCGACATATTGTAGTTCACTACGTGAGGGTGCATCAGGGACACTGCACAGTCGTACAGTGTCATGTCTATGTATTGCCCCTGCCCTGAGCGCTGGCGCTCATACAGCGCCATCAGTATTGCGATGGCACTGTACAGCCCCGTTCCCATATCAACCATGGCAACACCCAGCCGCGTTGGTTTACTGTCTGCTTCGCCATTGACGCTGAACCACCCAGCCATCGCCTGAACGATCGCGTCATAGCCGGGAAAACCACCCAGCGGGCCATCAGCACCAAAACCACTGATGCGACAGTGAATCAACCGCGGGAAGCGTTCTTTCAGAACGTCCTCGTAGCCCAGCCCCCACTTCTCCATGGTACCGGGTTTATAATTCTCCAACAGCACGTCTGCATCCTCAAGAAGACGCAGCAGCAGTTTCCTGCCTTCCTCCTGGCGCAGATCAAGTGCCATGGCCCGTTTGTTGCGATTGACACCAATAAAATAGGCGGCATCGCCCTCGTGGAACGGAGGCCCCCAGTCCCGCACCTCATCGCCTTGCGGTGGTTCAATCTTTACGATTTCCGCGCCATGATCACCGAGTACCTGGGTGCAGTAGGGCCCGCCCAGAACTCGCGTCAGGTCAACGATACGCAACCCGCCAAGTGTTCCTGCAACAGCCGTCCTTTCTTTTTTACTCATGGTCTGAGTCCTGTCGTATTAAACGCATTTTGTTGATTCTGAATTTGCCTGATAAGTTCGGGCAGGAAAAATTCTGCCACCAGCAGGGATTTACCCTCAAGATGGAAAACCGAGCGCCGCCCCCAGCACTCATCCATGCGGACCAACTCGGGCTCATCCCGGCGCAAATGCGGGTGACGGAACAGAAAGCCTCCCAGAGGGCGGTCGCGCAACCACAGCAGTTGACGCAATGAGCCTTGCACACTGCTGATCGGAATCAGCGAGTGCGCGGCAACCCAGGGTTGATCATACCCGCACAAAAGCACCCGGCGCGACCACATCAATTGTGTCGCTTTGCGACTACCGAAGATTGGTAACGTATGCGGACTGCCGTAAATCCAGCCTTCGTCCAGGACCTGAACTTTGAAATGACCGTTACTCAACGTCTGCAATCGCTGCGTCAGAGACCCGGGGTCAAGCAGGCATTGGCGCCAGGTTTGCGATGGGCGTGGCCAGTGCTGCCCGACCCTGCGCCAGGTCACATCAGCATCGGCCCGATACCCGGAAAATTCTTTGTCAGTCATGCCATACCGCTCTGATAATAAAAAACTCCCTGCCATCCGGGGGACGACAGGGAGTTTTATTTACGGAACAAGCGTTACATCAATCGCGCAGCTGCGGGCGCTGCTCTGTTGAAGACAGAACGCTCTCCACGCGACGGTTGCGCTCGCGACCATCTGCCGTCGCATTATTGGCTACCGGCTGCGATTCACCATAACCTGACGAGGTGATACGCGCGGCACTGATACCAAAGCGGTCAATCAGCACCTGACGCACCGCTGCGGCACGGCGCGCGGACAAGTCCTGGTTGTACTCTTCGGCACCAATGTTGTCCGTGTGTCCACCCAGTGCAGCAACCGTATCGTCATGTTCTTCCATGAAGTCGGCCACTCGACGTATTTCATCAAAATACGCCGCCGGTACTTCGGCGCTGTCGAAGGCAAACTCAACGTTCAGCTCGATGCGTGCGACTTCTTCAATCATGATTGGACATCCACGATCGTCCACGGCATAGGTGCGTGGCGTATCGGGACAGGCATCACGGCTGTCGGGCACACCATCACCGTCCGAATCCACAACGGCAGGCGGTGTTGCAGGCGCTGGCGTCGGGCCTACCGGGGCAGCCGCACGGGACTCGCCCAGGTGGAATACCAGACCGGTGTCTATGCCAAAGTCATAGGTACCGTCATCAAACCCGTAGAATGTGCGGGCCGAGGTGCGCCACTCAACACGATCATTAAAACGATAGGTCAGACCGGCACCGGCATTCAGCGTTGTGTCATCGTCAGAATAAAAGTGGGTGTGACCCAAGCCGGTAACAAAATACGGTGACAGCACGCCAACACTGTTGTCGAGCTTGTAAACCGCATCGAGGCGGATGCTGCGCAGTCGCTCCATGCCGGCGAGCGTGTTCATCTTGATATTGGCGTGATTCAATTCCAGCGCCAGGTTGTCGCTCAACCCGTAACCCAGACCAACTGTGTAGCCAAACTCGTCATCGGACTGACGCGCACTGTCAAAATCCATCCACTGAACACCGGGCGCTATATAAAACCGGTCCTCATCTGCAACGGCCGACTGCGCTGACATGCCAAGCGCTCCAAGCGCAATGGCAAGACTTAAAACTTTGACTGACTTAATGTCCATGGTCTCTCCTTAACTTCTGATTTACTGCAGCTAGCGTAACCTGCATTGTGGGTAGGGTTGCAACCTTGTGGGTTTTGCGAAACGCAGTATACATCAGGCATGGTCCGCATTGACACAAGACTCTAGATTAGAGTCAGGTAAATACGCACAAATCGTTGCTTTGGCTCAATGCGGGCAGTGTTTTGCTTGCAAAATGTCATGAAAATGTAATATTTCACTGATTTAATACGCTACAGCATCAACGGCGAAGGTAGCAATAGTATGACGACTGAACAGACCATCCTGATTGTCGATGACGAAGCAGCCATTCGTGACATGATCGGAATCGCACTGGACACTGCCGGATTTTCCAGCATGACAGCGGAAACAGCGCTCGAAGCGCACGTCAATATTGTGGATCGCCGCCCCGATCTTGTCTTGCTCGACTGGATGTTACCGGGTGGCAGTGGCATCGAACTGGCACGGCGACTGAAGCGCGAAGAACTGACGGCGGATATCCCGATAATCATGCTCACCGCAAAAACCAGCGAAGACAACAAAGTGCAGGGGCTGGATGTCGGTGTGGACGACTACGTCACCAAACCTTTTTCGCCCCGGGAACTTGTCGCCAGAATCAAGGCGGTATTGCGACGCAGCACAGGCAACCTGAGAGACAAGCCCATCCGTGTGTTCGACCTCGAACTCGACCCGGCCAGCCATCGTGTCACGCTTGACGATCACGCGGTAGATATGGGCCCGACAGAGTACCGATTGCTGAATTTTTTTATGACGCATCCGGAGAAGGTATTTTCGCGAGATCACATCCAGGATCAGGTCTGGGGCGCCAACGTCTACCTTGAAGAACGCACTGTCGATGTGCATATAGGCCGACTGCGCAAAGCCCTGACATCCGCCTCGGGACCGGGCATAAACTACGCGGGCCTGATCCAGACTGTGCGCGGGGCCGGCTACCGGTTTTCTACCAGAGCCGATTGAACCCGGACCAAACGCACTGGTACGACGTGCCTGTTTTGGTTATAGTCGCGCCAGTCTCAACCTGGAAAGGCCTGACCTTTGTTATCTGACTGGCACTCCGCTATAAAACGACTGTCACTGATCTTTGTGGCATTGCTGCTGATTGGCTGGCTGACCAATGCGCCAGCTCTGGTAGTGCTGGTCGGCACCGTAGTCTACCTGATCTACCATCTGCGCCAGCTCCGGCGCCTGTACAACTGGCTGCGCGATAACCAGCTGTCCGAACCCAGCCCGCCGCCGGAAGGCAGAGGCATCTGGGGCTTTGTTTTTGACGGTATCTACCTGCTGCAACGACGCGAACGCGATGCGCTGACACATTTGCGCAGCATCATCGACAAGGCGCAGGAGTCAACCGGCGCGCTGGAGATGGCGGTTGTCATGATCAGCAGCAAAAACGGCCTGGAGTGGTGGAATCCGGCAGCATCGCGCCTGCTGGGATTCCAGAGCCCGAAGGATCGCAATCAACCGGTCACCAACCTTATCCGCGAACCCCAATTCATCGACTACTACAACAAAGCGCACTTTAACAGCCCGCTGAAGCTTGGCTCACCCGTCAATCCGTCACTGATGCTTGAATTTCAGATCACCAGTTTCGGTGACGGTGAGCGACTGATGCTGGTGCGGGATATCTCCCAGCTGCACCGCCTGGAAATGATGCGGAAAGATTTTGTCGGGAATGTCTCGCACGAGTTGCGCACCCCCATCACGGTCATTACCGGCTACCTGGAGACCATGCTGGATGATCGCCAGAACATCCCGCCGCGCTGGGGCAGACCGCTGGAGCAGATGTACCAGCAATCCCAGCGCATGGAAAATATCATCAGGGACCTGTTGACCCTGTCACAACTGGAGACCCGCTCGGCATCCAAACAGTTATCTGCCGTGCAATTGCAGTCCCTGTTACGCGAAATCAAGCAGGACGCCGAACAGGTATCGCATGACAAGAATCAGGTTTTCTCGCTGGACTGTGATCCGGACATCTACATTCGGGGCAACATCAATGAGCTTTACAGCGCCATTTCCAATCTGGCCATCAATGCAGCCAAATATACCCAGGCGGAAGGCAGTATCGAATTGTCGGCCAGCAGATCGGTCGAGGGTCTTCGCATCACGGTGTCCGACAATGGACCCGGTATCGAATCCCACCATATCCCCCGACTGACAGAGCGCTTTTACCGGGTTGATGAAAGCCGCTCTACCGATACCGGCGGCACCGGGCTTGGGCTGGCCATTGTGAAACACGTTCTGGCCCGGCACGGCGGTCGTCTGGAAATCACCAGCACGGTAGGAAAAGGCAGCCAGTTCAGTTGTCTGTTACCGGCAGATCGCGTGCTGACCGCCGCACAGGCGGCAGCGCGCACAGGTGAAAAAGAGGTTTCCGGGCGGGCTTGAAACGAATTATCTGAGCTCGGACTTTACCTGCTCTTCCATACCCGACAGACCGACATGCCGGACATCCGTACCCATCACCATGTACACAACATGCTCGGCAATGTTCTTGGCGTGATCACCGACACGCTCCAGCGAACGCAGAGCCCATATGACATTCAGGACACGGGTAATGCTGCGCGGATCTTCAATCATGAACGTGATCATCTCGCGCATGGCAGTGCCGTACTCAAGATCGACGCTGACATCTTCTCTGGCAACCGCCAGCGCCGCTTCGGCGTCATACCGGGCAAACGCGTCCAGTGCCATATTGACCATGTGGCGCACACGCTCACCGATGTGACGGATTTCAACGTAGCCTTTTGATGAATCACCCTGATCCGCCAGCTCAATGGCCAGGCGGGCAATCTTCGCCGCCTCGTCGCCGATACGCTCAAGGTCATTGGTTGCCTTGATGATACCCAGCACCAGACGCAGGTCGCTTGCAGCCGGCTGCCGACGGGCCAGAATGCGATTACAGGCCTCGTCTATGTTCAGCTCCATATCATTTACCGCATCGTCGTTGGCACGAACGGTACGACCCAGTTCACTGTCAGCCGAGATCAGCGCTGCCAGGGCATCGCCCAGCTGCCTTTCGACCAGACCCCCCATCTCCAGCATGCTGCTCTTGATCTCTTCGAGCTCCAGATTGAACTGCTGCGAAATGTGGTGACCGTGAACACCTGCATCTGTTTTCATAACAAAGGATTCCTTGCGGGCTTGTTGCGGAGCATTCTCTCCGGCACCCGTACACTACAGATAAAATATGACAATAATATGACAAAGCGGCATGGTATCGGCACCTGCATCTGCGCGATACACAGCCTTCAAAAAACTGTCACATTGAATTCCATGTAATCGACATCCAGCTGATATAGAATACCCGATCGCGTCTTCAAAGGTAAGAGCTATGAGCAGCAGTCAGTCATCTGTGGTCAAACTTACAGATGCTAATTCAAGCGAAGAAGTCAGCCGCTGCCCGGCCGTATCTGCCGATATCGACCTGGGCGACAGTCAGTATTATCTGAACCGCGAACTCAGTTACATGCAGTTCAATTTGCGCGTACTGGAGCAGGCCAGGAATCAGCAGCACCCGTTACTGGAACGACTCATGTTCCTGCTGATATTCAGCTCCAATCTTGATGAATTCTACGAAATCCGGGTCTCCGGACTCAAGAAACAACTGGGTTTTGGCCGCCAGCGTCCGGGCGCGGATGGCCAGTATCCCCAGGAAGTCCTGAGCCAGCTGCACCAACAAGTGAGACTTGCCCTGCAGGAGCAGTACCGGATCCTGAATGAAGAGCTGCTGCCGGCGATGGCGGAGCAAAATATTCGTTTCCTCTACCGTCACGAATGGAATGACAATCTGGTTGCCTGGACCCAGGATTATTTTCGCAATGAAGTCCTGCCGGTCATCAGTCCGCTGGGACTGGATCCGGCTCACCCGTTCCCGCGCCTGGTCAACAAAAGCCTGAACTTCATTCTGTCACTGGAAGGCAAGGATGCGTTTGGTCGTGACAGCGGACTTGCGATTGTACCGGCCCCCAGAGCACTGCCGCGACTGATCAAGATACCGACCCATATCATGCCTGACGGGGACAACTTCATTTTCCTGTCATCCGTCATTCACGCCCATGTCGAGGAATTTTTCCCCGGCATGAAAGTGAAAGAGTGTCATCAGTTCCGGGTAACGCGGAATTCCGACCTGGAGATGAGCAATGTCGAGGTCGAAGATGTTGCCAGCGCCCTGCAGGGCGAACTTCACCTGCGCCGGTTCGGCGCCGCCGCCAAACTGGAAGTAGGTGCCGGGTGCCCCGCAGAGCTGACTGACTTTTTGCTTGAGCGCTTCAATCTCACCGAAGAGGAACTGTTCCGCCTGAACGGCCCGGTAAACCTGCAACGCCTGATGGCGCTGACCACCATGGTGAACCGGCCGGAACTGCGTTTTCCGCCTTTCTCGCCGGGAACGCCACCAGCGCTGGAAGAAGGCAACTGCATATTCACCGCCGTCACACGCGAAGACCAGTTGTTGCTGCACCCGTTCCAGTCCTTCATCCCGATTATTGACTGGGCAAGACAGGCTGCCAAAGACCCCGGGGTCATCTCGATCAAACAGACACTGTACCGCACCAACGAATCCTCGGAGCTGGTTGAAGCGCTGGCCGAAGCGGCGAGAAACGGCAAAGAAGTGACCGTTGTCATAGAGCTGCGCGCGCGCTTTGACGAGGAAGAGAACATCCAGTTTGCCAGCATCCTGCAGGAAGCCGGGGCAGTGGTCGTATACGGCGTCATGGGCTACAAGACGCATGCAAAAATGCTATTGATTGTGCGCCGCGAGAACGGCCGCCTGAAACGTTATGCACACATGGGTACCGGTAACTACCATCGCAAAAACTCGCTGCTGTATACCGACTACAGCCTGATGACCTGCGACGAGGTAGTCTGCACTGATATACACAAAGTGTTTCAGCAGATCACGGGCATGGGGAAAAAAATATCGCCGGAGGTCATACTGCATGCACCGTTCCGGTTGATGAAAGGTCTCGTGCAGCTGATACAGCAGGAGAAACAGGTCGCTCTGGAAGGCAAACCGGCCAGAATTATCGCCAAGATAAATTCATTGACCGACCCGACCATTATCCGTGAGCTTTACTGCGCTTCCCAATCCGGCGTAAAAATTGATCTGATCGTGCGCGGCATCTGCTGTTTAAAACCTGGTGTACCCGGGGTATCCGACAATATTCGCGTGGTTTCAGTGATCGGTCGTTTCCTGGAACATTCCCGGGTTTATTATTTCGCCAACAGCTCAACACCCATGTATTGCTCCAGCGCCGACTGGATGGAACGAAATCTGCAACAGCGTATCGAAATTGCATTTCCGATTCTGAAGAAAAAAGGCGCTAACCGGATTCTGGAAGAACTGGAAATGTACCTGGCAGACCGGCAACAAAGCTGGACGTTGCAGGCGGACGGAAGCTACCTGAAACTGGAAGCCGATGCGAATGATCCGGCGGAGGGTGTGCAGGCCTTGCTGCTCAGTGCGCTTGCAACGCATGCAACGGCGACTCGCCTGTAGCGGATGCTTGCGCCAGGTAGTGCAACATGCCTTCGCGCAATGCAGACGGACTGAAATTCAGATCTGTTACCTGACACGCGGTCATGAATCCGTTCAGCACCGCCCAGCCCGGCAGAATCAACTCCCGCCGACCATTCTTGAGCCCGGGCAGGGAAAACCCGGGTTCCAGCACTGAACGCATGATAGCCGGCTTCAGTGACTGCAAGGTCTCCAGTTTAACACCGGTTGCCTGCCGCTTGCCCGGGCCACTCTGAGCGCACACCGAGCTTAACATTTTTGCCGTCCCCGACGACGCATACACTTCACGCCAGGGCGTCTCCGCCAATTTGCCGGCAATACCGGAAAATACCTCTGCCGCAGCGGTCACCGCATTGTCCATGGCCTGCGACAACGCCGGTTCAGTGCGCGGAGGATCACGAAACCAGATGTCCCGCCAACTGATGCAGCCAATCGCCATACTGTGCGACTGCAGGCAACGCTGCCCGCTTCCGACCACCAGCTCCGTGCTGCCGCCACCAATATCGATGACCAGGCGAGGGGTCTCATCGTCGGGCAGAGCAGAGATGACACCAGCATAGACCAATGCCGCTTCCTGCAGCCCGGGCACCACATCAATCAGGAAACCCTTTTCGCTGGCTTTGTGCAAAAACAGATCGGCGTTGCCCGCCGTGCGCAGGGCATTTGTCCCCACAGCCCAGCAGCGTTCAATCGGATAACGCGCCAGAGCCTGGCGAAACGTATCCAGGCAAGCCATGCCCCGCGCGAATGCGCGCTCACTGATGACCCCGCTTTCAGCCAAGCCTTCGCCCAGCTGAACCTTCTCACTGAAACGTTCAACGATATCGTAGCTACCCTCGTGCCAACGGGCGATCAGAAGGTGGAAACTGTTGGAACCTAGATCTATACAGGCGTACATGCGTTCGTCACAAAAACTCGAATGCACGGATTAGAACACGGATAAGCGCTGTACCTCCACCCTGAATTCGAAAGCGACGCATAACGCCCCTAATATGCGCCTTTTTGTTTTACTTACAGTGAGTGATTCTTATAATGCCGGTCATCAAACAGTGCCGCGTTGAGCAACCCCATGCCTCAGACAGAACCCAGATCCATCGCCAGGACCGTCGGCATTTTGTGCCTGCTGGCAATACTGACAACTGCCATCAAACTTTTTCTGGCAATCCGGCTTGAACTGTACAGCGATGAGATATTTTATTGGCAGGCATCGCAGTTTCCTGCCCTCGCCTACAGTGATCTGCCATTCATGGCGGCGCTGCTGGCGGGTCTCGGCGCGGAGCTGTTCGGACATCACGCTATTGCGGTACGTTCAATGTTTTTACTGATGGGCTGCAGCACCCCTGCCCTGGTTTACTGGCTGGCACGCCCGTTGACCGGCCACAGGCATGCCCTGATATCCGCCATGCTGACGTTCTGCCTGCCCATGGCGGCTTTTCTGGGCCTGCTTGCGGTGCCTGACGTGCCGCTGATCTTCTGGGGGCTATTGTTCCTGGGATGCCTTGAGCGCGCCACGCGCTGTGGTCACTGGCATTGGTGGCTGTTGGCCGGGGCATTTGCCGCGCTGGGCCTGAGCACACATTACCGCTTCTCCCTGTATGTTCTGGCTGCACTGATTTTCATGTTCGTCAGCCGCAGCCACTGGTATTACTGGCGCAGCGCCAGACTATGGGTGTCGGGCCTGATCGCCATGTCGGGACTTTATCCGGCATTGAGTTTTAATCTGGTTCATGACCTCAGTGGCATAGACTACCACCTGCTCAGCAGACACCCATGGCAGTTTCAGCTGGAAGGGCTTTTGCACCCTGTGATTCAGGGCACCATCGTGACGCCATTGATGTACGCGACGCTTTGGCTGACATTATGGATTCTGCTCAAAAAAGCCCGCGAGGGCGACACCCGTGCCGGTCTGTTTGCCGCTTTCGCCGCGACAAATCTTGGTGTTTACCTGCTTCTGGCACCCTGGAGCGACACCACGCGCACAACCCTGCACTGGCCATTGTCAGGCTATCTGCCATTGCTCGTGTACGCGCCACTGGCGCTGTCGGCGGCAGGAGGCTGGCTGACCGGGCGTTACCATGAAAAACGGAGCCGCTTTGTGGTAGGGGCGATACCGGTCACCGGACTCATCGGCACCCTGCTGCTGTTTGTTGGCATCGGTTCACAGGGCTTCAATCAGCAACTGCAGGCATACTTCGGCGTCGGCGTGCTCTCCAACAAGATGGCCGGCTGGCAGCCGTTGATGAACCATCTGAAGGCGCTGCAGGAAAGATATGACATACCTGCAGACGGTGTTGTCGTCACTGACAATTATTACACCAGTGCACAAATTGAATTTGCCATCGATGACGCCCGGACCTACACCATAGACCAGGACAAAACAGTTCGTGACGGGCGTTACGCGCAATATGCAATATGGCAAAAAGACGAAGCCGGGCTGCGCCAGTTGCCCGGTGAACAGGCTGTTTTTATCACCGAAGACAGTGCCTTGAGTGTCGATGAAAAACTCGCAGTCATGGACAGAGCCTGCAGTCTGTTCAGCGAACTGACCTTGCTGGATCAATTTTTTCTGTACCAGGGCGACAAGATATTCAGCTTCTATCTTGGCAGCAACATACAGGCTGATGCCACAGCGGCGGCCACGACTTGCCCCAGGCCCGGCCACATCTGGCTGGACCAGCCTGTTGATGGCGAAACCGTCAGTGGTCAGATTGTTGTGAGCGGGTGGGCAGTCAATAACAACGTGGGGGTCAGCAGAATACGGATACTGCTGAACGGTGAAGTGGTCGGTGAAACCCGCCGCTCGGTGGAGCGCCATGACGTGGTCGACATCCGCCAGGCACACAGTGATCCCAGCGCACCCATGGTCGGTTTTGAGTTAATGCTGGATACCCGGGATTTTGCTGATGGTCGCTATCAGCTGGCGCTGGAAGTGGTCAGCGGCGCCGGTGAAAGACAGCGCGGCTACGCGCGACGGGTCACGATAACAAATGAGGCCCGGTAAAAGGCCTCACTGACTCGCCGTCGACGCGCGAAAAACTGCCTCAGCGGCGAACGCCATCTCCCAGTTTGAATTGATTGACCAGGCCATCCAGAGCACTCAACAACATATCGATTTCTTCGTGGTACTGTTTGCACTTCAGATAATCTTCGGTATTCAGACGGCCGTCAGCGGCGATTTTCACGCTGCTTTTGGCGATCCCGTCCGTCACCTCGGACTGCTGTTTTACCGCACTGGCAATGTCCTGGCTGCGTTCCGAAATCAACAATACCGAGGCCAGAACAGACTCCAATAGTTCATTGGCGGAGTTTGCCGATCCCACGCACTCCTTGGACAGATTGACACCCTGATCCATGGCGGTAACGATTTGCACCGTGTTGTCCTGCAGGTTCTGGATAATGGTATTTATCTCCAGTGTGGATGCCTGGGTTTTTTGTGCCAGGCTGCGCACCTCATCGGCAACAACCGCAAAACCGCGTCCCTGCTCACCCGCTCTGGCGGCTTCGATGGCGGCGTTCAACGCCAGCAGATTGGTTTGCTCGGCGATGCCCTCAATGACCTCCAGTACGGAATGGACTTTTTCATTGTGATCTCGCATGTCGTGAACTTTCAGCTGGATTGATGTCAGTGAACCAGACAGTTTTTCCACGGAAGAGCGCGTATTGGAGACCGCAGCGGTCGCTTTTTGGGTTGCGCCGTTGGCCTCATTGGCAGCGGCAACACTGGTCTGGGCACCTTCGGCAACATCTGCCAGGGATGACGACAGCTCAGTTGTGGATGACGCCAGCAGCTCGGTCTCCTCCAGCTGCGATGCTGATCGACCGGCTGTGCGCTGGATCATGTCGGAAAACTGCGCGGACTTGCCAGTCACTTCGGCATTGGTGGACAACACCTGTCGGATGATGTCAGCCAGTTTGCCGACAAAGGTATTGAAGCTTGCGCCCAGTTGAGACAGCTCATCATTGCCATCGTCCGTCAAACGGCGGCTGAGATCGCCCGACCCTTGCGCGATGTCCTGCATGTAGGCCTGAGCCGTGCTCAGAGGCTGGGTAATCGACGCCGACAGGAAGTAGGCGATGGCCACGAGCACAAGCAGAATGACCAGAATGATAGCCGCTGAGCTCATCGCCCAGGCATTGAACTCGGCACGAATGTCATCCTCGTAGAGACCGTGAATAATAACCCAGCCCCAGGGTTCAAACAGCTCGGCATACACAGTCTTCACTTCCGCCTCAGGATGCGCCAGAGGATCGTCGGTGAAGGTGAGGAATCGATATCCGAACAAGGGATCCGGAAAATACAGGTACTCCGCAAAACCGGTGTAGTCGCTGCCGGTGTAGCGCTCGATAATCTCGGTCATGGTCGGCGTCGGATCACGGTACCCCAGGTCCCGCATGCGTTCTTCCGGCGTGGTACTGGCGTTCTGCATGGCCTGCCTGACCTGTGCGTCGGTATCAAGTGCGCTGTCGACATTGCGCAACGGGTGGGCCAGGATTTGTCCAAGCCGATGGTACAGGAGCAGGTAATTGCGCTCATCGACCATGGTGTTGTTAATCATGAAGCGCCCCAGGCGCTTGGCCTCGGATTCAGCCAGGGTGCCGGCACGAATCTGATCATCAAGCCCGCTCAGCGCCTCGTGGATCATCTGTACCTGATTGACGCTGCCTTCACGCAGCTGGTCCATGAAACGCTCACGCGCCTGCAAAAGCAACGTCACGCTCAAACCAATAATAGCTATCACGCTGATGAAAACAATGAGCCCGATACGGGTGCGAATGGTAAATTTGCTGAACATGACGGGTCCCTGCTCTGAATTACATTGCCCTGCCGCTGTGGCAGATATGATCTTATTATGCATTAGCTAACGGCAGTGACTGGCGAAACATTAGCCTTGCGTTCAGCGCTATATGCTTGAAAACCGCCGTCGACTGATTTAGCCTGAAGCTCTCTGGAGGCATCCCGCAAAAATGACGCTGAATCCGCTGGACTTCACATTCGCACCTTTTAGCGACACACCCGACCTCAGAATGTTCTGGGACGGACATGGTTGCCTGCAGATATTCGATTCATTGTTGCTCGCTCTGGTCAACGGTGCACCGCTGCAAACCGTTATTGCCGAGCCCGGACTGGGCAAAACCGTGCTTTGCCGCAAACTGTTGAACAGCCTTCGATCCCACAAAAGCCGATACCGTCCCTTATACTTGCCCTATCCGCACCTGGACCTGGACTCGGACCTGGACCAGATGCTTGGCGAAGACCTGCTCACGCAGGAAGCCCCGGATCAGCGCCGTACCGTTCTGCTGGTCGACGAAGCACAGGCCTTGCCCGAAAAATTTCTGCTTCGCCTGATCGACTGGCTGTCTCCGCCGGAAGCCGGTCGGCAGGGAATGCAAGCGGTACTGTTCGCACAACCGGAGCTGGAGGAGCGATTGCAGGGTATTGCCTTGCGACCTCTCGCGGATCTGGCAGGCAACAGCTTCAAAATCCACCCGTTTGATCGAAAGCAGATCCGGAGCTACCTGAGCGAACGCATTGTTCGCGCCGGAGCCGACCCTGAAACGCTGCTCACCGAACGCATCATTGATACCGTCTGGCAGGCCAGTAACGGAATACCACGGCTGGCCAATACCATCATGCGCAAGGCATTGCTTGCCGCCCGTCATGACGGCTCCGAAACGCTGCAACACCATCATGTTCTGTCCGCAACCGCAAGCACGGATGTCACCGTGTCATAAGCGTCGTCCTGCTATATAATCCGGCTTCCGCCAGATTGTTAGCGATGGAGAATCGGGATGCCGGAAAATATTTGGGAACAACTGCAGGAAGAAGCCCGCGAGCTTATCGGCCGTGAACCTCTGATGGCGAGCTATGTTTACGCGTGTGTGTTGAATCACAAAAGCCTGAGCTCGGCACTCAGTTACCTGTTGGCGCACAAACTGGCCAATTACGTGATGTCAGCAGTCGCCATCCGCGAACTGGTGGACACCGCGTTTAAAGAGTCGCCTGCTATCGTTGATTATGCTGCCTGTGACATCCAGGCGGTGTACGATCGTGACGCGGCTACCAGCGCATTTCTGCCCGTCATCCTGTATCTGAAAGGTTACCAGTCCATTCAGGTGCACCGCGTGGCGCATTTCCTGTGGAACAAAGGCAGACGCGACCTGGCGCTGTATCTGCAAAGCCGCAACTCGGAAGTATTCGGCGTTGATATTCATCCGGCCTGCGTGATGGGTAAAGGCATCATGTTCGACCATGCCACCGGCATTGTGATCGGCGAGACCACAGTGATTGAAGACGATGTCTCAATCATGCAGTCCGTTACCCTGGGCGGAACCGGTAACGAACAGGGCGACCGGCATCCGAAGATACGCTCAGGTGTGCTGATTTCTGCCGGTGCCAAAGTACTGGGCAATATCGAAGTGGGACGCAGCGCCAAAGTGGGCGCCGGCAGTGTTGTACTCAGGGATGTGCCAGCGCATACCACCGTGGTGGGTGTCCCGGCTCACCAGATAGGCAAACCCTGTCCGGACAATCCGTCGCATACCATGAACCAGCTGGTCGACAGCGACTGATCAGAGGTGCTCTTCGGCGTAGGCTGCCAGCAAGGAGCGTGGAACACCCTGCAGTTGCAGATTGCCACCGTGCGCGAAGTTCTTGAAACGTTCGGTCAGGTAGGTGAGGCCTGAACTGGTTGGACTGAGGTAGGGTGTGTCTATCTGGGCAAGGTTGCCGAGACAGACCACCTTGGACCCCGTGCCCGCGCGGGTGACAATGGTTTTTATCTGGTGGGGCGTGAGGTTCTGAGACTCATCGATCAAAATCAGGCTGTGCTGAAAACTCCGGCCACGAATATAGTTCAGGGATTTGAACTGTAGCGGCACCTTGGCCAATACATAATCGATACTGCCTGCGGCATTCTCATCATCCCAGTGCAGGGCTTCCAGGTTGTCCGTAATCGCACCCAGCCAGGGCTCCATTTTCTCCGCCTCAGTGCCCGGCAGAAAACCGATGTCTTCGTCCAGCCCCTGAGTGCTCCTGGTGGCTATGATACGGCGAAACAGCTTGGTATCCAGCGTCATCTCGATTGCGGCCGCCAGCGCAAGAATGGTTTTACCTGATCCGGCAGAGCCCGTCAGATTCACCAGATGCACGTCCGGGTCCAACAGCAGATTCATCGCCATGGCCTGAAAAATATCTCTGGGCTTTAACCCCCAGGTCTCCCGCTGCATAAGCCTGTCTTTGTCCAGGTGGCGAAGAATGATATGGGTTTCCGTCAGGCGCGACACCCGACCCAGGAAACCGGCAGCATCAAAGAAAAACTGATTCGGGTACACTTCCTGCGCTACGGCGCTTCGCGGAATCTGATGGAATGTTTCACCGCTGTGGGTTTGTTCTGTCTCCACTGCGCTGATTCGATCCCAGAAACTGTCACCAAAATCGATATAACCTTTGTTGAGTTCTGCGATATCGCTGAGCAGTTGGTCCGTCTGGTAATCCTCGGCATCAATGCCGCAGGCCCTTGCCTTGAGACGCATATTGATGTCTTTGGTCACCAGCGCCACATGGTGGGCCGGGTGCTGTTGTTTCAACAGTGCAACGGCGTTCAGGATCTTGTTGTCGTTCAGGTGCTCGGGGAGCATGCGGTGAATCTGTGGCGTTTCGGTCATCAACACTGAGAGTGTGCCGAGACTTGGCAACTGTTTGCCACGATCTATTGGTACACCCTGCTCAACGTCAACCGGTGTCGCTTTGCCGAGTATGCGGTCGATTTCGCGAATTGCCTGGCGCGAATCTGCGGCGACAGCGCCACGTCCACTTTTCAGATTATCGAGCTCCTCAAGCACCGTCATTGGAATGACGACCTGATGCTCGTCGAAATTCCAGATAGCCGAGGGGTCGTGAATTAATACGTTGGTATCGAGGACATAGAATATAGGGCTTAATGACACAAATAGCGGCTCTGTATAATTATTGCAACAAAGTTGACACTAAACATTTACCGTGACATCAGTGTGACATGAGCGGGCGAAGGTGTGCAAGCGACTATCTTACATACGCTTGCTTGCACACACAGTCGCACACATCCATGCAGACATGTGGTCTGTGTCGTCAGCCAACCAGCTGGATGAGCACACCGGCGGCTACCGCTGAACCGATAACACCTGCAACATTGGGCCCCATGGCATGCATCAACAGGAAGTTGTGCGGATTGGCTTCAGTGCCCACCCGATTGGCAACGCGTGCGGCCATGGGTACCGCCGAAACACCGGCGGCGCCAATCAAGGGATTGATCTTGCTGGATGACAAAACGTTCATCAGCTTGGCCATCAGAACGCCTGACGCGGTGCCGATGGAGAAGGCAACAATACCCAGAGCGAGCACACCCAGCGTACTGGGCACCAGAAATTCATCCGCGATAAGTTTGGAACCGACCGCGAGGCCCAGCATGATAGTGACGATATTGATCAGCGCGTTCTGTGCAGTTTTTGTCAGGCGATCGACAACACCACACTCCTTCATCAGGTTACCGAAACAGAACATCCCCAATAGCGGTGCCGCGCTTGGTATGACCAGCGCAACCAGGATCAGCAGCACCAGAGGGAACAAAATTTTCTCCCGCTGCGAGACCACACGCAGTTGCGACATTTCGATACGCCGCTCTTTTTCGGTGGTCAGTGCCCGCATGATGGGCGGCTGTATCAATGGCACCAGCGCCATGTACGAATATGCCGAAACGGCAATGGCGCCAAGTAATTCCGGCGCCAGTATGCCCGCCACATAAATAGCAGTCGGCCCGTCAGCACCGCCAATGATCCCTATAGCTGCGGCCTGCTGCAAGCTAAAGTCAAACCAGCCCAGGTCGGTAAAAAACAATGCTCCAAGCACTGTGGCAAAAATACCAAACTGCGCCGCAGCACCGAGCAACAGCGTTTTCGGATTCGCGAGCAGAGGCCCGAAATCAGTCATCGCCCCGACGCCAAGAAAGATCAGCAGCGGAAAAATGCCTGTTTCCAGACCAATCGAATAAAACTGCGCCAGAACCCCTTGCCCGACAGCAATATCGACGCCGGGTATATTGGCCAGCAGGCCGCCAAAGCCGATGGGCACCAGAAGCAATGGCTCAAATTTTTTGGCGATCGCCAGGTACATCAAACCCAGGCTGACCAGAATCATCGCCAATTGTTTCATTTCGATCTGATACATGCCGGTTGCATGCCAGAGTTCTATCAACTGATCCATGCTGCTTACTCCAGAGTCACCAGGGCATCGCCTGCGCTGACGCTTTCTCCCTCATCAACATGGACCGTGCGCACCACGCCCGCACGGTTAGTGCGAATCTCGGTTTCCATCTTCATGGCTTCGAGAACCAGCAGCACGTCACCATCAGCCACCTCGGCACCCTCAGTGGCGACAATGCGATAGACACTGCCTGACAGTGGCGCCTTGATATCATGCCCTTCACCGCTACTCTGGGCGGGTGGCGAGTCCAGCTGTTCGGCCTTGGCTGCAGCTTTCATCTCGGTCACGTCACCACCCGCGCTGACCTTGACGACGTAGCTTTTACCATCAACTTCCACGGTGTAGACACCATCTTTCGAGACGCTGCCAGCCGGGGCCTTATCTTGCCGGGGATCTGCTGAAGGTGCCGCATTGGCAGATTCCGCTTCAGGAGCAGGCTCGAAGGCATCCGGATTATCACGGTTCTGGAAAAATTTTAGTGCTGGCTGCGGAAACAGGGCATACGTCAGCGTGTCGTCGATATCGTTCTCCAGCTTGAAGCCTTTGTCACTGGCGATCCCGGCCAGCTCTTCCTTGAGACGATCAAATTCAGGTGTCAGCAAATCTGCGGGACGGCAGGTCACCGGCTCCTTGCCCGCCAGTACTTTCTTGCGCAGCTCCGCATTGACCGGCGCCGGGGTTGCCCCGTATTCGCCTTTCAAGACGCCTTCGGTCTCCTTGGTGATATTTTTGTAACGCTCACCACCCAACACGTTCAGAACTGCCTGCGTGCCGACAATCTGCGAGGTTGGTGTCACCAGCGGGATGAAGCCCAGGTCTTCGCGCACTCTGGGTATTTCCTCCAGAACCTCGTCCAGCCGGTCAGTGGCCTTCTGTTCGCGCAGCTGGTTTTCCAGGTTGGTCAGCATGCCGCCCGGGACCTGAGCTACCAGAATGCGCGAATCGATGCCTTTCAGCGCCCCTTCAAAGCGCGCATATTTCTTGCGGATATCCCGGAAGTAGGAGGCAATCTCCTCAAGCAATTCAATATCCAGCCCAGTGGCCCGCTCCGTACCGTCCAGCATGGCTACCATGGTTTCTGTCGGCGTATGGCCGTAAGTGAGGCTCATGGACGAAATCGCCGTGTCCAGATTGTCGATACCGGCTTCGACCGCTTTGATGTAAGTCGCGGTCGACAATCCGGTGGTGGCGTGACACTGCATGTGTACCGGTATGGAAATCGTCTTCTTGAGGCCGGTGATCAGTTCGTAGGCAGTATAGGGCGCAAGCAGGCCGGCCATGTCCTTGATGCAGAGCGAATCCGCGCCCATGTCTTCAATTTCCCGCGCCATACTGAGCCAGGAGTCAATGGTATGAACCGGGCTGATGGTGTACGCCATGGTACCCTGCGCGTGACGTTCCTGTTTTTTGACGGCCTTGATGGCGCGCTGCAGGTTGCGCGTGTCATTCATCGCGTCGAACACACGGAACACGTCAACACCATTGACAGCCGCACGTTCAACAAAGCGATCGACGATGTCATCGGCGTAGTGGCGATAACCCAGAATGTTCTGCCCCCGGAACAACATTTGCTGCTGCGTGTTGGGCATGGCCTCTTTCAGTTTGCGTATTCTCTCCCAGGGGTCCTCACCCAGGTAACGGATGCAGGCATCGAATGTCGCACCGCCCCAGGATTCGACGGCCCAGAACCCGACTTTGTCGAGCTTGGCCGCGATGGGCAACATGTCATCCAGCCGCAGCCTTGTTGCCAGAAGTGATTGGTGCGCATCGCGCAGAATAACGTCTGTGATGCCTAACGGCTTTTTATTATCACTCATGTACTCAAGCCCTTCTTGTTATTTCATTGCGCAGCCTTGGTCGCCGCACAATATGGTTCCCCGGAAAGTCAGCCGCAAATACGGAGCGGTTGTTATGTATTATTGGTCTGCACCTGAGCGGTGTTGACGGATGGCTGCACTGATCACGGCAACCAGTTTCCCCTGATCTGTAGCCTTGGAAGATGGCCGCTGAGGCTGCTTTTTACCTGAACTCCTGCGCGGCATGGTCACCGCCGGTGTGGGCAGGAATCGCTGCACCAGGGACGACATCAATGTGGTCAACATAACCAGTAATATCAGGAAGATAAAAACAAAGCCCATACCGTAAAGGGCGAGATTGAAACCAGCAGCTATTAGCTCAGACATGCGTTATATCCATCTTTCTCAAGAAGCAGCATCATACTAAATATCATCGCCGTGTGCTAACAGCTTATAACCGCATCTTTAGCGTCAGTCATTGCTTGCTACACCCTGTCAGACTTGAGTATGCTGCCACTCACATTCACCGGATTACTGGAAACTCTTTCTATGGCGCTGCTGATTGCAGGATTATTGTTATTTTTGGGCATGCATTTCACGGGCATTGTCGCTGACGATTGGCGTCAGGGCATGATCAGAAAGCTGGGAGCCAACACCTGGAAGTTGCTGTATTCGGCGGTCGCCATCCTTGGGTTTGTGTTAATCGTCATAGGTTATGGTGATGCACGCACCAACCCGAACTGGTTGTGGATGGCACCCGTGTGGGCCCGGCATCTGGCCATGCCATTGACCCTGATCGCATTCATTTTGCTGGCAGCAGCCTACGTACCGCAAAACCGTATCAAAGCCAAACTTGGCCACCCCATGCTCGCAGCGGTCAAAATATGGGCTTTTGCGCACCTGTTGGCTAACGGCAGCCTGGCTGATGTGCTGCTGTTTGGCAGTTTACTGGTGTGGGCTATCGCCGGCTTTGCCGTGCTGCGACGCAGAGATCGAAAAAATGGCGTTATCAGAGCCTCCGGGACGCTCAAAGGCGATATGGCTACCATTGTCATTGGTGTTATTGCCTGGGCAGCGTTCGCCATGGTTTTGCATACGGTGCTGATCGGCGTCAGCCCGATGCCCTGAACCACGCCTCCCGTATAAGTCAGATCAAAGGCGGGCATCCCTGCCCGCCGCACTGATCACATGGAATAGCCTTTTTCGTCGTGATCGCTGATGTCCAGACCCGTCTGCTCCTGCTCAGGCGTGACGCGGTTGCCCGACGTCAGAATACCAACAACTTTCATCAGAATGATGGTCACCACAGCCGTATAAACACCGGTTGCCAGGATACCAATTGCCTGCACGCCCAGCTGTGATCCCAGCGCCATGCCCTCCGCGTAACCGTTACCACTGAAAACACCGAGTTCCCGCGACACAAACACGGCTGCCATCAAGGTGCCCAGCATGCCGCCAACACCGTGTACCGGGAACACATCCAGCGAATCATCAATCTTGAGCTTGTGTTTAAGATAGTTGGTGGCAAAGAAGCACAGAAAACCGCCCATGACGCCGATCACCATGCCGCCCGCCGGACCAACAGAGCCCGCTGCCGGGGTGATGGTCGCAAGACCTGCAATAAGACCGGTTACAGCACCCAGACCGCTGGGCTTGCCATGCCGGATCCATTCGATGCACATCCACGTCAACGCGCCTGCGGCTGCCGACATATGCGTCGCCAACAATGCCATACCGGCATTGCCGTTTGCGGCCAGGGCACTGCCAGCGTTAAAGCCATACCAGCCCACCCACAACATGCCAGCGCCGGTAATGGTCATGGTCAGGTTATGCGGAATCATGGCCGTGGTCAGAAAGTCACGACGCTTTCCCAGCATGACGGCCATTACAACGGCAGCCACACCAGCGGTGACGTGGACAACAGTCCCGCCGGCGAAATCGATCAGCCCCATCTGATATAACCAGCCATTGCTGTTCCATACCCAGTGACATACCGGGAAATAAACCAGCGTAGACCAGAGAATGACAAACAGCATCAGTGAGGAAAATTTCATTCGCTCGGCAAAGGCACCAACGATCAGCGCCGGTGTAATAATCGCAAAGGTCATCTGGAAAGCGGCAAATAGTGGTTCCGGGATATCCCCCCACAGAGAATCCACAGTGACGCCGGCAAAAAACGCCTTACTCAATCCGCCCCACCAGCCACCTTCGGCGGGTCCAAACGCAATGCTGTAACCGTACAGGAGCCAGAGAACGGATATAACTGCTGCAATTGAAAAACATTGCATCAGAACAGAGAGCACGTTCTTGCTACGCACCAATCCGGCATAAAATAGCGAAAGACCGGGTACCGTCATGAAAAGCACGAGAGCGGTTGCGGTAAGAATCCAGGCTGTGTTCGCGCCATTGAGTTCATCCTGAGCTATCGCAATGGATGGCATCAGGCAAAGCAGAAGAGCGAACAGGCTGAATGATTTTTTTGTTATGAGATTAAACATGATGAACATTTTCCCCGTCGGAACAAAGATCTGTAAATTGGTCTATTAAACTGCTGCATCCCCGGTTTCCCCGGTGCGAATACGCACGACCTGCTCCAGAGAAACCACAAAAATCTTACCGTCACCAATTTTGCCAGTCCCGGCAGCTTTGCAGATGGCATCCACCGCTGTTTCGACAAGCTCATCCGGCACAGCGATTTCTATTTTTGTTTTAGGCAGAAAATCGACGACATACTCGGCGCCTCGGTAAAGCTCTGTGTGACCCTTCTGTCGGCCAAACCCTTTTACTTCGGTCAAAGTCATGCCGCTAACGCCCAGGTCATTGAGCGTTTCGCGAACGTCATCAGCCTTAAAAGGTTTTATAATTGCAGTAATCAGTTTCATGGCTCATCTCCCGTCGGTTCATTGACCACGCGCGGTCACATGTCCGTTTTCTGGTTGTTTGCACACAACGCACCGCAACGAATCAACACCTGAACTAAAAGCACTGATTCGGTGCGTATTTGCGTTTATATACGTTATTTGACGTATTCTGTTGGACGCCGAAAAGGAGCAGCAAAAATCAGGCCTGATTGAGGGGAATAGCGGAAAGAAGAATATCTATTTGTATTAAATGACTATTTTTGACTGTTGTCAGTTTTGTAGTTGCCACGACAAAAGAAATATTTGCACCAATATAAAGCAGGCGCATTCATCCCCGGATCACAAATTTGGGGCAAAAAAAATCCCCGGCCTCTTTCGAGACCGGGGATTTTCCCATTTAAATGCCTGACAAAATGGCAGGATAGCCATTTTGGACAGCTGCAAGCTGCCCCGCAAGGGGTGAGGGTCATGGATGACCCGAATCACAATGTCCGCGGACGTGACCGCCACGGATGGCGGAAATGCGGAAAATGCAGGAGCGCTTTTCCGCTGGCAGGCTTTCCAGTGACATAAAAAAAAGCCCCTACCGGCTAAGCCGATAGGGG